>CALDOK010000123.1 GCA_937912125.1 uncultured Pseudomonadota bacterium | reverse complement strand
CTGCCACTCGGCCTGCCACTCGGCCTGCCACTCGGCCTGCCACTCGGCCTGCCACAGCGCCTGCCACTCGGCGTGCGTCTCCGGAGGGTCCCACTGATGTCCCTCTTCCCCGACAAGAACGAGCGCAGCTACCTCCGCTTCCTCATCGGCGAGGGTCGCTTCGCGCTGCGCTATCTGGTGGCCGGCGGGCTCTTCGTGCTGGGCTTCTGGTTGAGCCTGGCCGGCGTCCTGCTGCCCCTCGGGCTGGCCCTGATCCTCTTGGGGCACCTGCCCCTCTGGGTGCGCCGGCAGAAGCTGGCTCCAGCCCCCGCGGGCGCGGGCGGCGAGCCCGTCTGGGCGCCCGCCGATCCGGACTGGCACCTGCAGATCCAGCAGCGCATCGCCAAGGGGCGGCGCTGGGATCAGTCCTTCTGGGACCTCAGCAGCCCCCTGGTCATCGTCAGCCTGCTGGTGCTGGGCTTCGTGGGCTTCCTGGTCTTCTCCGCGGGGGTGGTGGTCTTCGACGGCCTGGCCTGGCTGCCGTTCTCCTTGGCCGCCTTCACCCTGTGGGCCCCCATGTTCCTCAACGGCATGCGGGCGCCCTGGCACCCCAACCAGCTGATCATCAAGGCCCAGGCGCTGGCTCCCATCGGCCAGGTGGTGCAGGACGTCTGCCCTGACGCCTACGACGTGGTGCCGCTGCTGGGGTTGGTCGAGGGCAAGCGCGGCCGCTACCCGGTGGACGCCAGGGTGATGCTGCGTCCCAAGGCCGACGATGGCTCTGGCTTCATCGGTGTCCAGGTGCAGGTCTGCATCAACAGCGTCCAGGGAAAGAACTACCCCTACGTCTACTGCGTGGTGCTGGGCAAGCCCGAGTTCGAGATCCGCGCCTCCCACCCCAAGCTGGTGCTCGAGCCCGGCCATGGCGATGACGTGCGCTACCTCGTGGTGCGCCAGCATGCGGACCGGCGGGGCGGGTGGCACACCTCGGCCAAGGTCGTCTCCCAGATCGTGACAGAGGCCATGGACATCGCCGAGCGCGCCCGCCGCGCCAACGTCTAGGCTGCGGGCATGGGCCTGCGCGATCTGCTGCGGCGCCTGGATCCGGGGCGTGGCCCCGGGCCAGACCAGCCCATCCTGGTGGATCTGGGGCCTGGGCAGCCCCACCCCATCGATCTGCGCTGGGCGGACGAGCTCGTGGCGAACCTGCGGGGTCACGTGGTGGTGCGCCCGGAGGACGAGCTGCTCATCCTCGTGCCCAACCGTCCCTTCAAGCTCAACGCCACGGCCCTGCGCGTGCTCGGGGCCATGCTGGACGAAGGGCTGACGGTGGCTCAGGTCCTCGCGCGCGAGGGAGACAGCACCCTGCGCCGCAGGGAGCTGCACTGGTTCTTCGCCGACCTGCAGGATCTGCTCCGCGGCTGGCTCGGAGAGGGCAGGGGACGCCGGGCCGTGGTGCATGAGCCCTTCACCGCCGCATTCTGTCGCTTGCCGATCATCAGCGAGATCGCGCTGACCTACCGCTGCAACCTGGCCTGCAGCTTCTGCTACGCGGGCTGCTCCGCGGCGGGCCTGCCTACGGGCTGGGACGAGGGCCGCGCCCTGGACACGGCGGGATTCCGGCGGGTGTTGGACATCATCCACGGCGACGCTCGCTGCCCCTCGGTGTCCTTCACCGGCGGGGAGCCCACCCTCCACCCTGGACTCGACGAGCTGGTCGCCCATGCGCACGGCTTGGGAATGAAGACCAACCTCATCTCGAACGGCTGGCGCTTGACCCAGGCCAAGGTGGACGCCCTGAGCGCCGCGGGCCTGGACTCGGCTCAGCTGTCCCTCGAGGGATCCAGCGCGGCGGCCCACGACGCCCTGGTGGGCAAGGTGGGCGCCTTCGAGCGACTCTGGGCGGGCCTGGACCGGCTGCGCGCAGCGGGCATTCGGGTGCACACCAACACCACCATCAGCCGCGGCAACATCCAGAGCCTCGAGGGGATCGTCGACCGGGTCGCCGACCAGGGCCTCGATCGCCTCACCATGAACATGGTCATCCCCTGTGGCACCGCCGCGGATCCGACCGCCCAGGTCGCGTACTCGGAGATCGGTCCCGTGGTGCTGGCCCTGCGGGATCGCGCAGAAGCCCAGGGCGTGCGCTTCATCTGGTACTCGCCGGTGCCCCTGTGCCTGTTCGAGACCCCAGCCCATGGGCTCGGCAGCCCTGGCTGCGCGGCGGCCGACGGGCTGCTGCATGTCTCCCCTGCGGGCGAGGTGCTGCCGTGCTCGAGCTTCGGGCACCACGAGACCCTGGGCAAGATCCTCGAGGTCCCATTTCAGCAGCTCTGGCAGGCCCAGAGCTCCCGCTTCTTCCGCGAGAAGCGCATGGCGCCGGGCCCCTGCGCGGGCTGCGACAGGGTGCAGATATGCCAGGGGGCCTGCCCACTGTACTGGCGGGCGATGGGGCTGGCCGAGCTGGGGGGCGGGTCGGATGAGGGACCGCCCATGCCTTGGGACGAATAGGGGACTGCGAAGGCGTTTGTCGCTGAGTTCACGTTTTTCGCGACAGTCGGTGAAGACCCGGAGGGCGGGCGGGTCGAATCCCGGCCATGGCCCGGAAAAACATGAACCGGATCACTATCCTCTGTGAGCCCGTGACTGACGACATCTCGAGACATCGGACCGCCTGCGAGCAGCCCACCGGTCCTGTGGACGACACCATCGACTGCGACGACGGGGACGCTGCGGTCAACCCCGGCGCCGCCGAGGTCTGCGACGGCATCGACAGCGACTGCGACGCCCTGGTGGACGACGACAGCTCGGTCACCGGCCACGGCACCTGGCACATCGACGGTGTCTGCGACGGCAAGGACGTCGAGGAGTGCGACGGGCTGGACTACGACGGCGACGGCGAGTGCGAGAGCATCGCCGACCTGATCGCCTTGGCCGAGGAGGCCCTGGTGACCGCCGACTACACCACCTTCACCGCGTGGATGTACGCCCTCGAGGCCGCCATCTAGGTCCCGCGCAGCCTGCCTCACCGGGCCGCCCTTCGGGGCGGCCTGAACGCTCAGGTGGTGGCGCCTGGGGGGGGCGTGAGCCCAGGGAGGAAGCGCAGGCGCGGAACGAGGCCGGCGCTCAGCAGCGCCATCAGGCTGAGCAGCAGGCCGGGGACCAGGCCGGGGGGCATGTAGTGCATGGTCACGCTGTGCTGGCCTGCAGGAACCGCCACTGCGCGGAGCAGGTAGTCAGCACGCAGCACCGGGACCTCCAGGCCATCCACCTCGGCGTACCAGCCGGGGTGGTACAGCTCGGAGAGCACCAGCAGGCTGGGCTCGGCGGCGGCGACCTGAATCTCGATCCTGTTGGGACCTCGATCGACGGTGGAGATCACGCGGCTGCCTTGGTCGGACTCGGCCTGTGGGGGCAGCGCGGGCCAGCGGGGTTCTCGCTCCAGAACCACCCGGGAGCGGGGGGCGAAGCCCGGCTCGAAGACGGCCTCGAGCGCCTGCTCGGGAGTCGGCTGGAGATCCCAGGCCTGGACCAGCACCGCCCGGGGAAGCGGGTGCTCGTTGGTGAGGACCGTCCACCCGACGGGGCGGGTAGGGGAGCTGGCCGCGGACTCCGAGATGGCGCCTGGGTCGAGCCAGGTGGCCCGCTGTTGGCCGTCGCCAGGAGCATCCAGGCCTGGGGGGGGAGGACCTGGCGGTCGGTCTTGTCCGTCGGCGTGGCCCAACAGGCGAGGAGGGCGCTCCCCAGGCTCCCGGGCAGGGAGGATCGCATAGCGCAGGCCCAGCAGCTCGAGGCGGAACGGATCGTCCACCAGCTCCACCAGGCCCGGGGACAGGTGGGTGGTGGCCTTGTCAGGCTCGAGCCCGGCGAACCTCGAGATGTAGCGGCCGTAGCGGACGGGGAACTGGTTCTCGTAGCCGGTGATGGAGCGCCGCTGGAGGTCGATGCCGTGGTTGGCGTTGATGACCTCTTCGTGTGCCCAGTAGCGGTACCACTGCGGGTCGTCGCGCAGGGTGGCGTCGGCGCCGGCGAGGGTGGTGAAGCGCCACAGGTCCAGCTCCGCGAAGCGGCGCAGGCCCCGCGCGGGCGCCACGATGTCCAAGACGTGCAGGGCCAGCAGGAGCGAGAGCATGCTGGGGTGAGGCCGCAGCGCCAGCATGGCCAGCCCCATGCCCAGGGCGATGCCGAGCCAGGGCGTCAGCTCGGCGCCGCTGTCCGTGGTGGCCCCGGTGACGATGCGCGAGACGGCGAGGACGCAGAGCACACCGGCGCTCACCAGGAGCGCGGTGCGCCCCCGGGGCCCCCCCTGCCCAGCGGCGCGCTCCCACAGGGCCTGGATTCCCGAGCCCGCCAGGGGCAGCAGGAAGAAGAGGGTGAGGGTCAGCTCGCGGCAGTGGCAGCGGAGCAGCCCGTAGCCGGGCACCGTGGCGGACAGCAGCGCGGTGAGGCCCAGGGTGGGGCCAGACGCGAGCACCGCGGCCACCAGCGCGAGCGCCAAGGCGGCGCCGCGACCCCGCGGGGGCCGGGCCAGGATCAGCGCCAGGACCGCGGCCACCAGTACCAGGGCGCCAGGGTAGCCATACCACTCGAAGATCACGTACCGCATGGTCGCGGCGCGCGGCAGCAGCTCGGGGATGGCGGCGGCCAGCAGCCCCAGGGGGCTGAGGGCGTCCTGAGCCACCCACTCGAGGGTGGAGCTGGAGCGTCCGCACTCGCGGGTGTAGAGCATCGCGGGCAGCCAGTTGGCCGCAGAGAGCGCCAGGCCCAGGGCCAGGGCGGTGGCCAGGCCCAGCGCTCGGGGCAGGGCACGCCGCAGGGCAGCGCCGAGCACGGCCATGGGGGAGGGGCCGCCGGGGAGCTCGCCGAGCAGGCGCAGTCCGATCCAGCCAGGCAGGAAGAGCACGCTCATCCAGGCGATGGGCACGCCGCCACAGCCGGTGAGGGCCGCGGTGCTGAGAATCCCCGGCAGCCACGCGCGGCGCAGGGAGCCTGCCATGGCGGCCTCGGCGGTCCAGTAGAGCCAGGGGATCCAAGCCAGGGACTGCACGTGGGGAAGGTGCCCCGCCCAGGTGTGGCCGAACCAGGAGGGTAGCGTGAGATAGAACAGCCCCGCGGCCGCGGCGCCCACCTCTGCGACGCCAAGTCGACGGGCCAGGGCGCGCATCCCCACGCCCCCCGCGGCCATGTGCAGGGCCACGTCCAGGAACAGGGCCAGCCGCTCGGGCAGCACCAGGTACAAGGCCAAGGTGGGGTAGAACGGCGCCACCAGCAGGTCGCCCACGAAGGGGTGGCCGGAGAAGTTGTAGGGGTTCCAGAGCGGGACGACGCCGTCGTGGAGGAGGGTGGCCCGGAGGAAGCGGCGATGGCGGCCGAAGACCTCGGAGAAGTCGCCCAGGTCGAGCCCCGGCCCCCCCAGGTGGTACACACCCAGCAAGATCACACAGGCTGCCGCCAGGTAGATGGCGGGCCAGCGCAGGGCCCGGAACCTGGGCGTGAGGACCGAGCTCATTCGGGGGCCTCCTGGAACGAGCCTATCCCCGCTGGCTGGACCAGCGCATGGCCCGGTCCAAGGTCCACCACACAGGGCCGAGGCTGCGGCTGAGCCAGCGGTCGCGCCGTGGGCCGAACTCCACCTGCATCACGATGGGGCGGCGTTCGTACAGGGCCTCAGGGGGAACGGGGAGAGGGGTCGCCAGGGCCTCGTGTTCGGACAGCCCCCGCTGCTCGAGCTCCCGACGAATGCGTCGGCGCAGCAGGGGCAGCTTGTCGTGTACGTAGCGCTCCATCTGGTCTTCGTCGTAGGGAGCGTCGAAGTGCCAGATCGTGGTGAAGGGCCCCAGCAGGCAGAACGGCTGCTCCTTGCGGGAGGTGGCGCCGAACATGGGCCCCAGCTCGATGCCCTTGTCGGCCAGCAGCTGCCTGACCTCACGCTTGGAGCCGACCTCGTAGAATGGGCTGTCGAAGGCGACGCCGTACTCGGCGAAGAGCACCTTGATGGCGTTGAGGGTGCCGGGCATACACTCGGGGTGATCGGCCTGCACCCGCAGGGCACCGTCGGCTGCGTGGGTGACCCCGTGCTCCAGGCAGTACACCAGGGTGCGGGTGTACATGGTGAGCTTGCACCCCAGGCACAGCACCCCCGGGGCGCTGGTGGAGCAGTACTCGACGTAGTCCGCGGGCACCTGCTCGAGGAGCTCGCGCTGCTCGTCGTGCAGGTCGATGATGGTGTGCACCACCCGGTCGCTGCCGTAGATGGCCGCGAGCTTTCGAGCGTTGATGCGGGAGCTCTCGACCCGTGCGAGCCGGCGGGAGCGGTAGGTGATCAGGTGCACCTTGCGGAAGCGCTCGGCCAGGTGCGCCGCCGTGAGGGAGGAGTCCATCCCACCCGAGAACATCAGGACGGCTTCGGCGTCCTGTACGGGATTCTTCGGCATCGAGCGATCTCCGGGATGGGGTCAGGTCGAACTCTTCATGCCCGGGTTAGGGTCCTGGCAAGGAGCCTGTATGGGATCTGCTACGTTTTGTCGCCCCGTCGCATCACCCGGTGTCGCCTGGTTCGCCTGCTGGCTGATATCGGGCTGTGCAGGCGTGAACCAGGCTCCTTCGGTGGCCGAGATCGACATCGAGCCGGCGATCCCCCACACCCTGGACAATCTGCGGCTCGTCATCACCGAGCCCTCCATCGATCCCGACGGCGACGCGCTCGTGTACCACACCCGCTGGTTCCAGGATGGCGAGATCCGCGATCGTGTGCACGGCGACGTGGTGCCCGCTTCGCGCACCCAGGAGGGCGAATACTGGATCGCCGAGCTGTGGGCCAGCGATGGGTTCCTGGACAGCCCGGTGGCAGAGGCCACGGCCTATGTGTTCAACACAGCCCCCGAGGGCATCGTGCGGCTCGGTCCCGCTGCGCCCACCACCAGCGACAACCTGGTCGCCCGCACCGAGTCCAGCGATCTGGATGGCCACGAGGTGGAGTTCGAGTTCAGCTGGAGCGTGGACGGGGTCGCCACAGAGCACACGGGCTCCAGGGTCCCTGCCGCGGACACAGCCAGGGACCAGCGCTGGGCGGTCCAGGCGACTCCATACGACGGCGACACCTGGGGCCAGGAGAGCGCCGCCGAGACCGTGATCGAGAACTCCGCTCCCGGCGTCCCCACCCTAAGCTTCTCCCCAGAGGCGCCACGGGCTGGGCGAGATGACTTCCAGTGTGTCGTGCTCGACCCGGCGTCTGACCCCGATGGGGACGATCTCGAGTACCACGTGGAGTGGTTCCTCGACGGCGAACCCTTCGAGGACGCCACCGACACGGAGCTCGAGGGGGACACCATCCCGGCCTCGGCCAGCGCCCGCCGGCAGCGCTGGGAGTGCCGGGTGCGCGCTGACGACGGTGACATCGAGGGCAACCCTGCTCGAGCCAGGATGGATCTTTAGCGGCCATCTTCACCGGCGCTCGGCGAAAGTCCACTCTCTGAGCGGATTGCTGCAATGACGGAAAGTTCAGCATTGACTGAACAATGCGTCGTGATAGCCGTTGGGCCAACGGAGGTCCCTGTGTCCGATCCCGAAGAGAGAGAACAAGGTGGAGCTGCGCCCCACAAGAAGCTCGACGAGCGCTGGCGAGAAGACGCCATGCCCTTCGTGGAGAAGCTCGGCTTCGTGAGTGAGGCTCAGGGCCAGCCACGCATGGCGGGCAGGGTGATGGGCTGGCTGCTGGTGTGCGAACCAGCTTGGCAGTCCGTGGCCGAGATCGCCCTGGCGCTGCAGTCCAGCCGCAGCGCCATCAACGCCATCGTCAACCGCATGGTGGAGTTCGGAATGTTCGAGCCCGTGGCCGTCCCCGGCGAGCGGACCACCTACTACCGCATCAACAGCGACGGCGGTGAGCTGCTCTTCGAGAACATGGTGAACAACCTCCGCGTCATGCGCGAGCTGAGCGAGGCGGGGCTCCAAGCCCTGGCCTGGCGAAGCCCCGAGTCCAACCGCAGGCTCGAAGACATGCGCGCCATGCATGCCTTCATGGAGGATCAGATGCCCCTGATGCTCGAGCGCTGGAAGGCGCTGTGCGACCAAGGAGACAAGGCATGAGCCGTACGATGCCATTGCTCACCCTGGGCCTGGCCCTCGCGGGGCCAGCCCACGCTCGCAGCCTCACGGTGGAGCAGGCGGTGTCCGTTGCCCTCGAGCAGGATCTGGGCATCGAGGCCGCCGAGGCCGCCGAGCTGCAGGCCCAGGCCGAAGCCCAGAAGGCGCTGTGGTCCATGTTCCCCAGCTTGAAGGCCGCCGGTGGCTGGACCCGGCTGGGCTCTGTGCCCTACGTGGAGTTCGACACCAGCGCCATGTACGGCGGGGGCGACACGACCGGCACCAGCACCTGCGACGACATCAGCGAGGCCGACCTGCCCGTGGGCTGGACCCTCGAGATGGCGGTGGGCATGTGCCAGATGATCATGGGCTGGATGACCCCAACCGGCCCCAGCGAGCCGGTGGTCATCCAGATGGGTCTTGCCGACAACTACTTCGCCCAGCTCACGGTCGAGCAGGTGCTGTTCGCTGGCGGCGCCATGCACCAGGCCCGTCGCGCCACCAAGGACTTCCACAGCGCCAGCCACGAGGGCCTTCGCTTCGCCCAACAGCAGGCCGCCTACACCGCCGAGCAGCTGTTCTTCGGTGTGGTGATGGCCCGCCAGGCCGCCGCGGTGACCCAGCAGGCCCAGGAACTGGTGGATGCCTACACCGTCACTTTGAGCAACATGGTCGAAGCGGGGGTCGCCTCCCGAGCCGACCTGCTGGCCGCCCAGGCCCGGGGCAGCCAGGCCAAGCTCGACGCCATGAAGGCCGCCCACGGCGCGCGCCTGGCCGAGGCCACCATGAAGGCCACCCTGCGGCTGCCCATGGACGAGCCCCTCGAGCTGCTCGTGGGGTCGGACGCTCCCAGTGCGCTCCCTGCCGAGCGGGATCGGCTGCTGGATCTGGCGCTGCGGCGCCGTCCCGAGCTGGGCCAGCTCGATCACACCCTGGACGGCCTGGACCACCTGGCCGCTGCGAGCTGGGCATCCTGGCTGCCGGCGGTGGTGGTTCAGGGCAACATGGGCTGGCGCAACCCCAACTACGCCCTCGAGCAGGAGTGGTACCGCAGCGCCGATCTCACGGTGGCGGCCTCCTGGACCCTGTGGGACCGCGGCGTGGGCCTGCTCGGCCACAAGGCCGCCAAGGCCAGCTGGGCCCAGCTGCGGGCCCAGCGTGAGCAGGTCGCCCGGATGCTCGAGATCGAGGTCCTGATGGCGCTGACCAGCTTCGACGAGTCCCTCGCCCAGCTCGGCGTGGCCCGCACAGGCCTCGAGCAGGCAGAAGAGTCCCTGCGGCTCGAGCAAGACCGCTTCGAGCACGGCATGGTCAACAACACCGAGCTGCTGGCAGCCCAGACCGCCCTCTCGGGCGCCCGCCTGGCTGTGCTGCAGGCCGAGACAGGAATCCATCTGGCCCACGCTGCCCTGCGCAAGGCGGTGGGTGACGAACCCGAGGTGTCCCGATGAGCCGTACGTCCTCCTTGTCCTTCGCAATCCTGGCTTTCACGGCCTTCCCTGGGCTGCTCGGATGCTTCGAGTCCGGCCAGGCAGGGGTCGAGATGGATGAGCTGCGCGCGTATGTGCAGGTCCATCCCGTCACCCGCGGCGAGCTCATCAACAGCCTCGAGCTGACGGGCACGGTCGAGGCCATCCGCCAGGTCAACCTGGTCACCGACATGCCTGGCAAGGTCCAGCGTGTGGCGGTCCAGGTGGGCCAGGAGGTCAAGCGCGGCGATCTGCTGATTCAGCTGGACACCGACATGGCGCAGCTGCAGGCTCAGCAGGCCGAGGCCGCCGTCAAGCTCGGCGAGCTCGGCTTCGTCACCGCCACCCGAGAGTTCGCGCGGGCCAGCGGCCTGCACGACAAGGGGTCCTTGCCCACCCAGGCCTTCGAGCAGGCCCAGGCGGGCATGGACATGGCCGAGCTGCAGCTGATGCAGGCCCAGGCCGCTCAGGGCCTGGCCCGCGAGCAGATCCAGGGAAGCCGGCTCACCGCCCCCTTCGACGGGGTGGTCACCTACCTCGCGGCCGAGGAGAACGAGTACTTCAACCCTATGACCGTCTCGCCCATGGCGGGTCCGGGCGGCCTCGCGGGGTTGGTGGACGCCAGCTCCATCAAGATCGACCTGCAGGTGGCCGACGCCGACATCGGCAGCCTCCAGCAGGGCATGTCCGCGCGTATCTTCGTGGACGCCCTGGGAGATCGTGTGCCCCAGGGTGGCCTGGTGGGCGTGGTGCAGAGCGTGGGCATCGCCGCTGACGCCGCCACCCGGACCTTCCCGGTGCGCGTGGTGGCCGAGAACCCAGGGCTCGCGGTGTTCGCGGGCACCCACGCGCGGGTCAAGCTGGTGCTCGATGCCCAGCCCATGGCGCTGTACGTGCCCCAGGCCGCGGTGCGCGGGGACGAAGGCGCCGCCTACGTGATGGTGCTCGAGGGTGATCGTGTCCGCAAGGTCGAGGTCGGCACGGGCATGCTCGGCGACGACGGGATCGAGATCACCGATGGCCTCAACGACGGTCAGCTGGTGGTCACCAAGGGCAACTTCGGGCTGGCAGACGGCACCTTGGTCGAGGTGTCGTCGTGAACGTGACCGACTTTTCCGTCAACCGGCCGGTGGCCATCACCATGCTGGTGGGCATCGTGATGGTGGTGGGTGCCATCGCGCTGACCCGGCTGGGCATCGATATGTTGCCGGAGATCGACTACCCCACCCTGTCGGTCATGGTGCGCTACCCCGGTGCCCCCTCAGAAGAGATCGAGTCCATCGTCGCCAAGAACTACGAGGGCGCACTGGCGGGCATCAGCGGCGTCAAGAAGGTCAAGTCCGTCTCCCAGGAAGACGTCTGTTTCTTGATGCTGGACTTCGAGTGGGGCACCGATCTCGACGCCGCCGCCGCGGACATCCGCGAAGCGGTGGCCATGATCGCGCCCTACATGCCTCCGGATGTGGAAGATCCGCTGGTCATCAAGTTCAACCTCAGCGCCATGCCCCAGGCCATCTACATGGTCAACGGCATGGACGACACCATCGCCCTGCGCGAGTTGATGAGCGACGTGGTCCAGCCCCGGCTCGAGCGCATCGAGGGCGTCGCTCAGGCGCCGTTCTTCGGGGGCGGCGAAGAAGAGATCCAGGTCAACATCGACCCCTCCGCGTTGATGGACTCCGGTGTCAGCATCGAGCAGGTGGCCATGGCCCTGGGCTACCAGAACCTCAACCTGCCGGCGGGCCGACAGGTCAAGGATCGAAAGGAGATCCTGCTCCGCACCCTGGGTCAGTTCGACAGCCTCGACGAGATCCGCCACGTGGTGGTCGGCGCTTCCAGCAAGACCGGCACGCCCATCCTGCTGGGCACCGTGGCCGAGGTCACGCGGGCGGTCAAGGACAAGCGTAGCTTCGTCAGGGCGAACGGCGGCGAGGCGGTCATGATGATGATCTCCAAGGAGGCCGGCGCCAACCCCTACCGGGTCATGAAGGCCTACCAGGAGAAGCTCGACGAGCTGGTCCCCTCCTTGCCCGCCGGCGTCGACTTCTTCAACCTCTTCGACATCGGCCGCATCATCGAGAAGATGGCTGGCACGGTGGTCTCCAACGGCGTCATCGGCGCTGTGCTCGCCGTCATCATCATGTTCCTGTTCCTGCGGAACATCCGACCCACCCTGACCATCGCGGTGGTCATCCCCTTGTCCCTGCTGGCGACTTTCATCCCCATCTACGCCATCGGTGAGTCCCTGAACATGATGACCATGGGCGGCCTGGTGCTGGGCATCGGCATGCTGGTGGACAACGCCGTCGTGGTCATCGAGAACATCTTCAGGCACATCGAGGAGGGCAAGGATCGCAAGGAAGCGGCCAGGGTCGGCGCTCGCGAGGTGGGCATGGCCATCACGGCCTCCACCTTCACCACCATGGTGGTGTTCCTGCCCATCCTGTTCTCCCAGGGCATGGCCGGTCAGCTGGCCTCGGGCCTCGCGGTGACCGTGGCGGCGGCCTTGCTGGCCTCGCTGTTCGTGGCCATCACCATCGTGCCGATGCTCAGCTCGGTCTTCTTCTCTTCCAAGGTCCAGGGGGCGGTGCTGCACGACGGCAAGCGCTTCTCCAGCTTCCGCGAGTGGTACGCCCGTCGGCTCACCTGGTGCCTGGCCCACCGCTGGAAGACCCTCTTCGCCCTGGGCGTCATCGTGGTGTTCTCAGGCGGCATGTCCTACTTCGTGGGCGCTGAGTTCATGCCCTCCAGCAACGACCCGGTGCTCATGGGCAAGATCAGCTTCCCGGTCGGCACGGCCCTCGAAGAGACCGCGGCTGCCAGCCAGCGGATCGAGGAGGTGATCGGCCAGTTCCCGGACGTCAAGACCGTCGGCGCTTCCCTTGGCGTGGACGAGAACGACGCTGGCGCGGGCATGTCCGAGACCAACCCGTCCGGCGTACACGAGGCCATCGTCTTCGCGCGGCTCAAGGATCGAGATGACCGCGACGTCAAAGACAACGACGCGCTCAAGGCCATGATCCGCGACCGGCTGCCCGAGATCGAGGGCATGGAGTTCAAGTTCATGGACATGGGCGGCGGCATGGGGGGCAGCGCCCATGCCATCGACATCAAGCTCAGCGGCGACGAGTTCGAAGAGCTCGAGCTGTGGTCGGAGCGCATCGCCGAGGCCATCGTGGGGATCGAGGGCCTGGTGGGTGTGGACACCTCCATGCGCGAGGCCAAGCCCGAGGCCCACATCATCATCGATCGAGAGAAGGCTGGTGGCTACGGCCTGACCGTGGGCCAGGTGGCCAACACCATCAAGACCGCTACCCTGGGGACGGTGGCCACGCGCTACCGCTCCGAGGGCGACGAGCTGGACGTGCGGGTGCGCTACCAGAGCAGCGCGCGCAGCAGCCAGGGCGCGCTCCGCCAGATCCTGGTGCCCCTCCCCATGGGTGGCTCCATCCCCTTGGCGCAGATCGCCACCATCGAGGACGGCTTCGGGCCGGTCCAGATCGTGCGTGCCGACCAGTCCCGCACCGTGTCCATCTTCGCCGACATCGAGGGCACGGACCTGCGCGCCGCGATGGGGGCGGTGACCACGGCCCTCGAGCCCATCGAGGCGCAGCTCCCCCAGGGCTACAACCTGGACTTCGGGGGGCAGTACGAGGACATGATGTCTGCCTTCGGGCAGCTGCTCGCGGCCCTCGTGTTGGCCATCCTGATGGTCTACATGGTCATGGCCGCTCAGTTCGAGAGCTTCAGCCACCCGTTCAGCATCATGTTCACCATGCCCTTGGCCTTTGTGGGCGTGATCTGGGCCTTCTTGCTCACCGGCACCACCCTGAGCGTCCCCACCTTCCTGGGGGTGATCATGCTGGCGGGCATCGTGGTCAACAACGGCATCGTGCTCGTGGACTACGTCAACCAGCTGCGGCGTGGCGGGATGGAGATCATCCAGGCCTGCATCGTGGGGTCGGCCACGCGTCTGCGTCCGGTCATGATCACCTCCCTGACCACCGCTGGTGCCATGGTCCCCATGGCCATCAGCACCAAGGAGGGCGGCGAGACCATGGCGCCCCTTGCGCTCACCATCATCGGTGGCCTCGGCGCCGCGACCGTCTTCACCCTGGTGGTGGTGCCGGTGGTGTACACCTTGGTGGACGCGGCCTCCGCGCGCATCGCTCGCTTCTGGATGCGGCTGTTGCACGGCGAAGACGGCGTGATGGTCAGCGCCAAGTAGGTTCCCAACCAGGGCCCCCTAGGGCCCTGGATCGGCCGTGCCCGCGGAAAACCGTGGCCTGCTGGTTTGACGATGTCATCGGCATGAGCGAGGGGTTGGCTCCGGCTCGCACGGGCCCATTGCGAACCGCACCCTCATCCTGCTACTCTACGTCAAATCCTTGTCCGCGGTATCCCTCCGCACGGGAACGACCATGCGCCACGCACTTCCCTCCGCCTCCGCTCTCGTCTTGGGCTCCCTCTTCTTGATCGCAGGGAACTGCAAGGGCAACGACACCGGGCCGGACACGACACCTGGCGACAGCGAGCCCGAAGACAGCTGGGGTGACTTCGTCGATGCCGACGGTGACGGCGTCACCGAGTCCGATGGCGACTGCGACGACTCGGACCCCAACGTCTTTCCCGGCAACGAAGAAGAGTGCAACGGCCAGGATGACAACTGCAACAACGTAGTGGACGAGGGCTACAGCGACATCGATCTCGACGGCACCGCCGACTGCGTAGACAGCGAAGAGTGCGACGGCATCGACAACGACGGCGACGGGTCCGTGGACGAAGGCTTCGCAGATGCCGACGGCAACGGCGTGGCCGACTGCGTCGAGGAAGAGATCTGCGACGGCATCGACAACGACGGCGATGGCGAGATCGACGAAGGTCAGGACGCCGACGGCGACGGCTACACCTGGTGCGGCAGCGAGCTGCAGGCGGCCGACTGCGAAGACGACGACGCGGCCATCAACCCTGGCGCCACCGAGCTGGCCGCTGACCTGGTGGACAACGACTGTGACGGCTTGATCGACGAGGGTGAGTGGGCCGAGGGTGACATCGTCATCGTCGAGATCATGTCCAACCCCCAGGCGGTCTCCGATGCCTACGGCGAGTGGCTCGAGATCTACAACGCCTCCGATCGCGAGCTGTACCTCAACGGCCTGCTGATCACCTCAACCGTCGATGACGACTACCACGTGATCCAGTCCGATGAGCTGCTGGTCATGTCGCCAGGGCAGCTGATGGTGCTGGGCATCGACGAGGACTCCGCCGCCAATGGCGACGTGGTCATCGACTACCAGTACCAGGACGTCATCTTGTCCAACGAGACCGACGATCTGCTCATCATGGCGGGCGAGATCCTGCTGGATCAGGTCACCTGGGACGACGGCAGCACGATGCCGGACGCCTCTGGCGCCTCCATGAGCCTCGACCCCTGGGTCTACCTGGACACCGACATGTTCGTGGGGCACGTCGACAACGACGTCCCCGAGAACTGGTGCTACTCCATCGAGCGCTGGAGCCTGCGCTCTGACGACGGCAGCCCCGGCGCGCTCAACGAGTACTGCCACAGCTGGGACCACGACGGCGACGGCTACAACACCGACGACGGTGACTGCGACGACGGCGACCCCACCGTCTACCCCGGCGCCCCCGAGACCGACCCCACCGTCGACAACGACTGTGACGGCGTCGCCGAGTGGGCCCCCACAGCAGTGGCCGACTACAACGCCATGATGTCCAGCCTGCTCACCTGCAGCCCGCTCTACCTGGTGGGGTCCGGCTCCTTCGATCCCGAAGGCGATCCGCTGGCCTACACCTGGGAGCTCATCTCGGCTCCCTCGGGCTCGGCGCGGTCCACCTCGGACATCCAGTCCGCCACCGACGCCGATCCCATCTTCTACCCCGACGTGGTGGGAGACTACGAGTTCAGCCTCTCCGTCGACGACGGCGGCGTCAGCTCGGTGGCCGCCACCACCCTGGTCACCATCTCGGACCGCGGCGCCAACGGCGCGCCGGTGGTGGACGCCGGGGCCGACCAGTCCACCAGCTACACCCAGACCTGCGCGCTCACGGGCTACTCCTACACCTGCTCGGACTGCCCCGACTACGACTTCGCCCTCGACGGCTCGGGCACGGTCGATGCCGACGACGCCGACCTCACCTACAGTTGGACCATCACCAGCGGGTCGGGCTACGGCACCTTGGATGACAGCACCAGCGCCACGCCCACGCTGACCATGAGCGGCCTCACTTGCACCTACGGTTCCACCACCGTCTACACGGTGGAGCTGTCGCTCGCGGCCACGGACTGCCCGGGCGACTCGGGCAGCGACAGTGTCACGGTCACCTACACCTGCACGGGGTCGTAGCTATCGGCGGGTGAACCCGCTCGCTGCAGCCGTTAGCCTCTTGGGGGCAGCTCGAGCTCACAGGAGGCCAGAGTGCGCGCGCTGAGCCTGACATTCTTGTGCTGCTTGCTGGCCATCGGCTGCGGGCAGATGGCGCCGGCGGGGCCCTACGAGGGCCTCAACGCTCCCCAGTTCGTGGCGCCGCTGGTCAGCGGCGGCAGCCTCAGCCTGTCCAAGCTCCAGGGCAAGCCGGTGGTGCTGGTCTTCTGGGCCTCCTGGTGCGGCCCGTGCCGCTACGAGGTGCCCCACGTCAACGCGCTCTTCCGGAGCGTCGGCGAGTCGGCCTACGTCGTCGGCGTCAACGCTGGTGAGGACCAGGCCACCGTGGCCGAGGGCATCCGGGCGTTGCAGATCGAGTATCCGGTGGTCTTGGACGCCAACGGGGCCATCGTGCGCGCCTACGAGGCCAGCGCCCTGCCCATGGTGATCGTGCTCGATCCCGAGGGCCGCGTGCGGTACCGCGGGAACACCTGGCCCTCTCGCATCCACGCGATCGTCGACGGGCTTCGGCAGGAGGGTCCCCCATGAGTGGTCGTCATGTGCTGGTCACCGGTGGAGCAGGCTTCATCGGCTCTCACCTGGTGGAGGCTCTGCTGGAGCGAGGCGACCGCGTGCGGGTGCTGGACAGCTTCGATCCGTACTACGATCCCGCGGTGAAGCGCAGGAACCTACAGGGCGCGCTGGACGACATCGAGCTCCTCGAGGGCGATCTGCGGGATCTGGGCTTGCTGGCCCGCGCCGTGCAGGGCGTCGACAGCGTGGTCCACCTGGCGGCTCGGGCGGGCGTACGTTCCTCCCTCGAGCTGCCCGTGTCCTACATGGAGGTCAACGTCGCGGGCACCCAGGGGCTGCTCGAGGCCATGCGCGAGGCGGGTGTGACCCACCTGGTCGCCGCCTCCTCGTCCTCGGTCTACGGGGCTCGGAGCCAGGGGCCGTTTCGGGAGAGCGATCCCCTGGGCGTGCCGGCCAGCCCCTACGCGGCCAGCAAGCACGCCATGGAGATCGTCTGCCGCACCTGGCAGCAGCTCTTCGATCTTCAGCTCACCATGCTGCGCTTCTTCACGGTCTACGGTCCGCGCCAGCGCCCGGACATGGCCATCCACGGCTTCGCCCGCAAGATCAAGGCGGGGGAGCCCATCACCATGTTCGGCGATGGCAGCACCCTGCGGGACTACACCTACATCGGTGACATCGTGAAGGGGCTGCTGGCCTCTGTCGATCGCCCACTGCCCTGTGCCGTGCTCAACCTGGGCAACACCAACCCCATCCGGCTCGACGCCCTGATCCGCAAGCTCGGTCATGCGCTGGGCATCGATCCCCAGGTGGTGCGCAGCGGCAACCAGCCCGGCGATGTTCCCCTGACCTGGGCCGACGTCTCGCTGGCCAACCAGCTGCTGGGCTATCGCCCAACCACCTCCCTGGAGCAGGGCCTGGAGCGCTTTGTGGGTTGGCTGGAGCAGGTGTGAGGCTGCTGCTGGCGGGCATGCTGCTGGCGAGCTGTAGGCCTGGCCCCTTCGACAGCGGCCTCTTCGACAGCGTGGGGCCTGGCGACAGCGGCGACAGCGGCGTGGAAGACACCGGCCCTCCGGACGACGAGCGGGGCTTCGGCTTGCTCTCGCTCAACCTCCACTGTCTGCTGACCAGCGGCACCGGGTTCGCCGACAACCGCGCGCGCTTCGCCGCGGTGGCCGAGGTGGTGGCGGCTGAGCGGGTGCGGGTCATCGCGCTTCAGGAGCTGTGCGTCTCTGCCGACGAGTCTGCGCCTGAGCTGCTCGAGCAGGCCCTCGAGCAGGCCACGGGCTCGGCGTGGACCCTGGCTGCCTCCTTCGCCCACACGGGCTGGGAGGGCACCGCCGACGAGGCGGACGAGTACGTGGGCCTGGCGGTGCAGGGCGGCTTCATCCAGAGCCGGGAGCTGGTGTTCCACGTACAGGACGGCCTGCGCCGTGTAGGGGTGGAGGGGCTCTGGGATGCGGGCTTCGCCCAGCTCTCCATCAGCTCCGTCCACCTGGATCACCAGCACGACCAGGCCAGGCTGGGGCAGGCGCGCCAGGCTGCCGTCGAAGCCTTGGTGGGGCCGGCTGGCGCGGCCAGCCTGGTGCTCGGCGATTTCAACGACACACCGGGCTCCGATCCCTTCGTCGCCATGCAGGCCATGGGCTTCGACGACTGGGGGGCGGGGCTCGACGACGACCGCATCGACTATGTATGGGCCCACCGGGGCGTGCCCCTCACGGTGGCCCGCTTCGAGCGCATCTTCACTGGAGCCCCCTGGCCCGAGGTCTCGGATCACGCCGGCATGCTCGCGGTGGTAGAGCCCGCGGATCCGCAGCCGGTGGTCATGACCACGGTGAGCACCGAGCACGCCGCGCACGGCCGCTACCTGGCCCTGCGGGGAGACACCGCCCCCTTGAGCTGGGAGCAGGGCTGGCCGGCGAGTCGAGACGGCGATGGCTGGACCGCCGCCTTCAGCGAGCTGGGCTCGGACTTCGAGTACAAGTGGCTGCTGGACGATGTCGACTGGCAAGCCGGCGACAACCGCCAGGGGCAGGCGGGCCAGGCCAACCAGGGTGAGGTCGACTTCTAGTCGGCGCTCGTCCCGTCGGTCAGCGTGAAGCTCAGGGGCACGATGATGCTGGCGGCGCCGGGATAGCCCGGGAAGCGCTCGGAGAGCATGACGCGCTCCACGCACTGGGACAGGACGGGCACATCCGCCCGTCGCTCCCGGGCCCTCGCACCCAGGACCCCGCCGTCGGCCAGCAGCCGCAGGTTGAGGCTCAAGGTGGCCTGCAGGGTGGGGTCGTGCTCCAAGGCCTGGGCATAGCAGGCCAACAGATCAGTCTGTGCCAGGACCAGGACATTGCGCAGCTGGGCCTCGCTGCCGGGGCCGCTCAGGCTGATCTCGCCGATGTGCAGGAGCGGACTGGCGGGCTCGGGCGCGCTCTCGCCCAGGGCGACCACGGGCTCGGCCGGGGGTCCCTGTGGACCCGAGCTGGGCTCGAGATCGATGGGGTCCAGCGTGGGTTCGGGTTGCTCCTGGACTGGAACGGGTTCGGCGATGGCAGGCTCAGAGGCTGGCGGCTGCGGAGAGGGGCTGGCGGGGCGCGCGGCAGGCCTGGCGGGGACGGGCTCGACTGGCGGTTGGGGGGTGGGCGCCTGCGCGGGCGTCGGGCGGACGGTGGCGGCGAGGGGCTGTGGCTCCCTGGCGGGTTCGCCGGGCGTGAGGTGGTGTACCAGCAGCCACACCGTGGCGAGGCCCAAGCAGCCGAGGATGGACAGGGTGATGAGGGCGGCGACGATGAGCAGGCGCAGCCCGCGCCTGCGCGGGGGTGGCGGGGCGTGGGGGGGCAAGGGGTCCGTGGGCTCTTCGGGGTCGGTCTCCAGGCCCAAGTCAGCCTTGGAACCCACCCGCGTCTCCCCGCGGCTGGTGACGGCCTGCACCGCCCAGTAGGTGGAGCGGGTGATCTCGGGGGATCCTGGCTGCTCGCCAAGGTCCGCGCTGGCGGTGGCCTCTTCGGTGAGGCCCTCGAGATCGTCGCCACCGGTCATGGGCTCCTCCTGGGGCTGGAGTCCTGGTTCGTGTATCACCATGGCCCCTTTCACGGACTCCTGTGAACGCGCCTGGGGCGCCAGGCCTCTTGGGGCTGTCGTCTGTGCCAGGACCACCGTGCTCTGCTCAGGCCCTGGAGAGGATGCCCGTGAGGCAGCCCAGGGCCCCCGCGGCCTTGATGTACTCGCCCACATCCAGCTCGTGGCAGTGTATCCCGCGCTGCTCGAAGAGCGCCTTGGTGGCAGGGCAGCCCGCGGGCATCACCACCCGGCGTGGGGCGAGGGTGACGAAGTTGTTGCTGCGTCGGTCCAGCAGCTCCTCGCCCGCCGGGACCACCAGGGGCTCGATCCCCAGCTGCCTGAGCCGGGCCAGCAGGGCGCTGTCGGCCCGGGCGCCGTTGACGACCGCCAGCCCCTCGTCCACGACGTTGACCACCCCGAGCAGGTGCTGTACGCCAGTGCGGGGCAGAGAGACCTGCTCCACGGTGACATGCATGGCCTCGAGCAGCTCGCTGATCTGGCGGGCGGCCTCGAGGTTGGTGCGCAGGCCGATGCCCAACAGCAAGCGCTGGGGTGAGATCCACAAGGCATCGGCGCCCTCGAAGGTGGCTGTCCCCCGCATGGTGCGCAGGATGGGGACGCCCGCCAGGGCCAGGGCCTCGGCCGCCCAGCGCTCCTCGCCCGCGCGTTGTTGACCTGCGGGGCGCCCGAGCACGGCCCCTTCGGGGGTCATCAGGAACAGGTCGCGCATGAAGACATAGTTGGGCGGCGGGGCGACGGGGGGGCGGTGCAGGTGCACCCGCACGTCCTGGCTGCGGTAGAAGTCGGCGATGGCGCGGGCCTGTCGCTGGATGCGGGGCACGCTCACCCGGCCCAGCATGAGGTGCTCATCGGGCTGATCGCCCACATCGAGCTCGGCGCCAGGCCAGGCCAGCAGGACGGCCTCGAGGCGGCCGATCTCTGAGCTGACCGCGTAGGGCGACCAGAGCTGCCCCGCCAGGATCTCCTGGGCGTGGGCGGCGACGCGCTGCTTCCAGCCAGGACCGCCGAAGCTCGCGGCCTGGTCGCGGGGAACGGTGGGGTCGCTCATGGGTGACCTCGCGGAAGGGAAGGTGCCCCCGAACTATAGCCAGGTGGAGGGGTCGGGAGCGTAGCCCAGCCTCTCCAAGACCGCGCGGGTGTCGCCCCGGGCCAGCACGGGCTCGAGCAGCTCGGCCTTGTCGTACCACCGGCGATGCCGTGGCCTGTTGGTGGCCATGATGGGGGGCAAGCCCGAGGCCACCAGGCGGTCCAGGGTCGGGTCGTGGGGCAGGCCCAGCCAGCTCGCCATGGACGTGAAGGTGTCCAGGCGCTCGCTGTGGCTTCCCACGACTCGCTCGAAGGCCAGGCGCAGACAGGGTGCCTCGGGGTGCTCTGCGAGCCAGTCCAGCACGGCGCCGTGGGCGGAACGCCACTGGAATCCGCAGACCTCGACCAGCGAGCTGCCGACCCAGTCCTGCCAGCCTGGGGGCAGGTCGAACTTCCACCACGCCCGGCTCCAGGGCTGCTCCGGGACGCTGTAGCCAGCGAGATCCAGGGGCCCAGCGTGGTGGGCGAAGAACCCCCGGAAGCGCCAGCCATCCACCAGCCCGTTGACCGAGGCGGCCGCATTGCGGGTGAGGTGCAGCACGCGCAGCTTGGCGTTGGGGAAGGCCTGCGCCAGGAAGGGGAGCCTGTAGGCGTTGGAGGGGGTCTTGATGACCAAGGGGAGCCGCTCGAGGTCTCGGGCCGTGGGCGCCTTCCATGGGCTGACGGTGACGAAGGGCGGCTCTTCGAGGACGACAGGTGAGGGGGGGGCGAGGCTGGGCTCCACGCCAGGGTGATGCTGGCGGATCAGGCCGGGCGGCAGATCGTAGTACCAGGGGTTGACCCTGGGATGAAGGGTGCGGACCTGGGCCAGCAGGAGGGTGTGGAACTGGGCGCTGTCCGGGAAGGTGCCCCGGGCCCAGCCGTGGCGCTGCTCCAGCAGCTGCAGGGTGTGCTGGACGCGGTCGTGGATCCATGCGGGATCGAAGCTCTCGAGGGGCCACTGCAGGGACAGGCGCCAGTGCACCTCGCGGGCGAAGGCTCGCACGGACTGGGGGTCGGGCAGGGTGCCGGCCGGCCGGCCCACGTCCAGGGCCAGCAGGTGCTCGAGGGTGTCCCGGTCCCGCAGGTCTTTGGCGCCGAGGCTGTCGCTGTCACGGCCCGACTCGGGCCAGCCATGGCCGGAGAGCACCAGGAACGGATTGACCTCGGCCCGCAGGTGCAGCAGGTGGTGGCTGTTGCGGAGGATCTCGGCCATCACGCTCGAGCCGCCACGGCTGCTCGAGGCCAGGACCACCACGTCTCGGACCCCAGCCAGCAGGCCAGGGACCGGGCTGGGCTGCCGGCGACGCATGGCGACCAGTCGCCGAATGGCGGCCGCGCGCTGTGCCGATGCCTCGTCGAGGCTGTTCATGGCCTATTCGGGCTTGCGCACCGAGAAGATGCACCAGCGCCACAGGTCACGGATCTCGCCAGACGGCAGGATCTCGAAGGGATGCACCGCCCGAGCCTCGGCCGGTGCGTTGTGGAACAGGTCGCGGATCTCGTGGCGGTGCAGGCTGGTGGTCTCGTGGGTGTCGATCCACACATCGATGGACTCCCACAGGTTGTACTCGGTCATCTCGAGGTCCACGAAGCCGGCCCCCAGCAGCATCTGCCGGAAGTCTTCTTCCTGGAACATGTTGAAGATGAGGGGCTGCTTCTTCTTGAAGACCCGGTACATCCAGGGGCCGTCCAGCTCGGAGAAGGGCAGGATCTGGCCCACCACGAACTGGCCGCCGGGCTTGAGGACCCGGAAGATCTCGGACACCGGCTTGCCCGGGTTTGGCAGCAGGTGGAGCACCTCGCGGGTGCAGACCACGTCGAAGCTCGCCTCGGGAAAGGGGATGTCGTAGACCGTGCCCTGCACCACCTTGTCCAGCCGCTGGCTGGCCAGGGCGACCATCTCGGGGGTGATGTCGAGCCCATACTTCTCGGCGACTCGATCGCCAAAGCTGTTGCCCACCACGCCCGAGCCGCAGCAGACGTCGAGCAGGCGAGCGCTCTCGGGCATCTTGAGCATCTTGGCATGCTCGGCCAGCAGCTCCTCGTTGGCGATCCAGACGGCGGACTTGTGCCAGGTCTTGGAGCGGATGCCGAACTGCTTCTGGTAGACCTCGTCGCTGACGTGGATGTCCCGAGCGGTGTAGCGGGCGCGATCGCTGGCGCGCCGGGCGGCCTGCCGGGCGCGGGAGGCGTCGAGGGCTCGTCCCACGACCACCCTGGCCAGGGCGGGGTCGGCGGTGAGGATGGCGTCGAGCTGCAACGACACGACCTCGTCGACGGTCTCGCGCACATAGCGGCTGGTGAGGCGGGTCTTGGTCTGGCCTTCGAAGCGTGGGTCGAACATGCGCACGGAGAGCACGCAGGTGAGCCCCTCGAGGATGTCGAAGGTGGCGATGCGCTCGCCGTTGTCGGCGTTGAGCAGGCCAGCCTTGGCCGCGTAGGCGTTGATGCTGCGGTTCAGGGCGCGCTTGAGGCCGTTGACGTGGGTGCCGCCCCAGACCGTGTTGATGCTGTTGACGTAGCTGGAGATCGCTTCGCCGTAGGCGGTGGTCCACTGCAAGGCCAGGTCCAGCTCGATCTGCTCGCCCTTGAGCTGGATGTAGATGGGCTTGGCATGCAGCGGGGTGCGGTCGCTGTTCAGGCGGGCGATGAAGCCCAGGATGCCGCTGTCGTACTGGTAGACTTGGCTGGTGCTCTGGCGGTGATCGTCGAACTGGATGTGGATGCCCGGGTGCAGGAACGCGAGCTCTTCGAGGCGACGAGCCAGCACGCTGTGGTCGAACTGGGTGGTGTCGAAGATGCTGGTGTCGGGCATGAAGCGGACGCGGGTGCCGCGGCGCTCGGAGGCGTGCTTGCGCACCAGCGCGGTGGTGGGCTGCCCTACCTTGTAGCTCTGGACGTAGTGCCCGTTGGCGCGCCAGACGTCCAGCTCCAGCCAGGAGGACAGGGCGTTGACGCAGGAGATGCCGACGCCGTGGATCCCCGCGGAGCGGAAGTAGGAGCCCTGGTCGAACTTGCCGCCGGCGTGCAGGGTGGTGAGCACCACCTGGCAGGCGGGGCAGGCCATCTCGGGGTGTTCGTCAACGGGGATGCCGCGGCCGTTGTCTTCGACCGAGCAGGATCCGTCCCGACCGATGACCACATGGATGCGGCTGCAGTAGCCGGCCAGGGACTCATCGATGGAGTTGTCCACGGCTTCGTAGACCAGCCGGTGCAGGCCTTCCTGGTCGGTGGAGCCGATGTACATGGAGGGGTTCTTGCGCACGGCCTCTAGGCCTGGCAGCACGGTGATGCTGCTGGCATCGTAGGGGCCGGTGGCACCGTTCTTGGACGAGCAGTCAGGACAGCTCATGGTTCACTCGACCCCTTCGTTGGAGGCTTGGCTGCTCTCGAGGCGAGCGATGACCTCTCGAAGCTGTTGCACATGGGCGCGCTTGAGCTTGGCGAGGGTCTCGAACCAAGAGGCGACGTCGGGGAAACCCTCGGCGTGGGCTACCACCGCCATGGAGGGGTAGAGGTCGCTGAACTCACCGGTCTCGGCCAGCAGCGCAGCATGCAAGTTGCGGTCGGTCTCGCCGATGGGGGCGCCGGTGAGGGGATCGCCTTCGGTGCGCAGGTAGTCCAGGCTGCCGTGGGCGTTGCAGATCCCACCCTCGGCCAGATCACGGAACAGCTGTGCGACGTCCGGTTGCCCCTCGATGTCGGCGATCTTCGCGAAGTAGAGGTAACGATAGGCAGTCACCGCCTCTTCCGCGAAGGCATCCTTGAGGTGCTTGTGGGTGTCGAGGCCTTCAAGGTTCGCCATGCGCAGCTCCGGTTCGGTTGATAGCCCTGCGAGCACTTGCGGCTGGCTCGAGCGTAGACCATAGCAGCGCACTATAACTGCCACGACGCCGTCACGGGCCGCGTCCACCTTACATACAGGAGTAGCCATGAAGACCCTCCACATTCCCCGCGACTTAGTACAGGAACATTTCAGCGCCCGTGCGGCCACCTATGACGGTTCCAGCTTTTGGTGTACCGATCAGGCCATCCTGGAGCGCATTCGCGGCCTGCTCGCTCCGACGGGGACAGAGCGCCTGCTGGATGTGGCGGTCGGAACAGGGCTGGTCTCCCGTCACCTCAAGCCTCATGTAGGCCACATCACCGGACTTGACATCAATGAGGACATGGTGGATCAGGCTCGGGACGCGGTGGACGAGCTGGTGATCTCCCCAGGTGAGACCATGCCTTTCGACGATGGCTCCTTCGATCTCATCGTCTGCCGTCAGGGCATCCAGTTCATGGGGCTGGACGCGGTGCTCGCCGAGATGGTCCGGGTGTTGAAGCCCGGGGGCCGCATGGTCAGCATCGATCTGGCTGCCTACGGTGACGACGACCGGGTGGAGTACTTCGAGATCCTGCGGCTGCGGAACCCGGCTCGGCGCAACTTCTTCGCCCGTGGAGACGTGGCCGCCGCCTTCCTCGCGGCGGGCTGCAGCCAGGTCGCCACCCACGATCATGTCTCCGTCGAGGATGTGGATGTCTGGTCCGACAACGGCGCCATCGCCGAGTCGCGGCGCGAGGGCATCCGCGAGGTCTACCGCAACGCGTCGCCAGCCTTCGCCAGCCTCCACTCGGTGCAGCTGGCCGATGGTCGCATCGTCGATCACATGCTCTTCGAGCTGACGGTGGGAACCAAGTAGTGCCCGCGCTCGCCTGGCGGGCCCTGGCCTCGCCACTGCACGAGGCGGCGGCGGTGCATGCCCTGGCCCAGCCGTGGCGGTCTATGCTGGCTTCCTGCGGGGCCCGGGAGCTGCCCGCTGACAGCGCCGAACATCCGCTCGCCCTGCTGCTGCTCACCGGCGGCACCGAGGCAGCGGCCCTGCGGATCCACGAGCGGCGGCCCAGCCAGGCCCTGGTGTTGCTGGCCCACGGAGCCCACAACAGCCTGCCGGCAGCCTTGGAGACCCTGGCCGCCTTGCGGCAGCGCGGCGCCCCCGCCTCACTGGTGTTGCTGGACGGGCCCGATGATCCTGCCGGCGAGCTGCGCCGTGGGCTCCACGCGGTCTACACCCACCGCTCCCTCCTGGGTGCGCGCCTGGGCCTGATCGGCGGGCCCTCCTCCTGGCTCGTCGCCAGCCGGCCCAGGCCCGAGCTCGTGCTCGAGCGCTGGGGGCCCCTGGTCGTGGATCTGCCCATGGAGGCCCTGCTGGACAGGCTGGGTCCCGACGCCGACTCCGACGCAGTGCACGGCGCCCTCGAGGCGATCATCGCCGAGCATCGGCTGGACGGGGTCTCCGTGCGGTGCTTCGATCTGCTCGCTGTGCGCAGCGCCACCGCATGCCTCGCCATGGCACGTCTGGGCCAGGCCGGCGTACCCGCGGGCTGCGAGGGCGATCTGGTCTCGGCTATCGCGCTGATGTGGGTGAGGCAGCTGCTGGGGATCGTGCCCTGGATGGCCAACCCGGCCCGCTTCATCGCCGAGGGGCTCTGGCTGGCGCACTGCACGGTGCCCTTGTCCCTGGTCTCGGCCCATCGGCTCGACACTCACTTCGAGTCGGGGCTGGGCGTGGGGGTGGCTGGTCGCTTCGAGCCCCAGCCCGTCACCCTGATCCGGATCGGCGGTGCGGATCTGGGGCGGCTCTGGGTGGTCGAGACCGAAATCCTCGCGGCCGGAGGCGCCCCCGACCAGTGCCGCACCCAGGCGCTGGTGGCCCTGTCCGAGGGGACCCGTCGCGCACTGCTGGAGCGCCCCCTGGGCAACCACATCGTGCTGATCCCGGGCCACCACCGGCGCGCGCTCGAGCACTACCACCGCTGCCTGGGGCCTGGGCGGCGCTGAAGCTCGCTACCAGTCGGGCCGCCAGAACAGGCCGCCATCGCCGACGCTCTCGAGGCGCGTGGTGGTGTCGTCTGCGGGGGTGGCGGCGTGGTAGCGCTCGAGGTCGTGGCTTCCGCACTCGCCGTGGGACCAGTCGCCAGCCTCGATGGCGTCCAGGTAGCTGCCCGGGATGACCAGCTCTCCGGTGTCGGGACCCTCGCACTCGATCTCCGCTGCCGCGACACCGCCATGAGTGCCGGTGCAGTCGGTCATGAACAGCCGCACGCGAGCGTCCAGGATGGGGTTGCGCCAGCGCAGGGTGGCGTCGCCGCCGCCTCGGTTGTCGATGGCCCGGGCCCAGTCGCCGTCGGGGTCCATGGTGTCGATGGTGGGTACCGTGAGTTCGAGCCCATCGATGGCGATGGACACGTCGCCATCGGTGCTGGTCGAGCCCGTGGCCCAGTAGCCCAGGGTGGCGTCCGGAGTGACGGTCTGCTCGCCGTCGGGCCAGGTCCAGAGCAGCTCGCCGCGGTCGATGCGGCTGGGCCAGGCCTCGCACACCCCGTCGATGCACAGCTCATCGCCGTCGCAGCCGGGCTCGCAGGTCGAGGCGGTGTAGCTCATCAGCCGGCAGTTGCCGCTGCGCTCGGCCTCGCTGTGGTGGCGGAGCCCAGGGCCGTCGGCGAAGGCGCCGCTGAGTTGGTTCTCGTCGTAGTCGAACCAGGTCTGCACCACGACGAGCCCGTGGGGCTCGGAGAAGTCGGGACCCTCCCCCAGGGAGGCCGAGTAGTTGGCCGAGCCGCCGGGCTGAGGTGTGGCGGGGCCGCAGGCCGACAGCGCGAGGAACACGCCCGGTCCGAGCAGGGCTCGGCGGCCCGCGATCACCTCGTCAGGCCTTCTGCCCGAGCTTCTTGGCTCCGCAGTCCATGAGCACGGACCCCACCTCGGCCATGCCGGGCGCTCCGACCTTGTCGAGGGTGTAGGCCTCGGAGCCCGGAGCCAGGAAGGCGCCGCCCGAGGACCAGTCCTTGCGCCAGCCTTCCCAGGCGTAGTCCACGCTGTTGGGGTGGCCATCGTCGGGGTTGGGGTGGGTGTACTCGAAGTGCTCGGGGAAGTGGTCGAACTTCATGACCGGGCCCGGCTGGTAGCAGTCGTAGATGCGCTTGTAGGCGTCGCGGTAGACTTGCTCGGGCAGGCCGGCGAGGTTGAGGAACTCGTCCTCGTGCAGGGCCTGTTCGGTGCTCAGCCACTCGAGGTGGCTGACCTCGTCCCTGATGGTGCCGTCGGCCAGGCAGTTCTGGTAGACCGAGGTGCCGGGCATGGCGCTGAGGTACTTGACCCGGACGATGTGGTGGTACTCCTCGGCGAAGCGGGCCATGTAGTCCAAGGACTCGGCGGTCTCGCCCGGCAGGCCCACGATGAACAGGGTGCCGAAGCGGATGCCAGCGTCCATGCTGCGGTGCATGGCCCGGATGGAGATGTTCTCTGTGGTGGGCTTGCGGGCTTCCTTGAGGGCCGAGGCGCCCAAGGACTCGACGCCAAAGAGGATGACGTCACAGCCGGCGCTCTTCATGGCGTCGAGGCGTTCCTTGTCGACGTCGGCGCAGCGGGTCATGCAGGTGAAGCGCACGTTCCGGCCCTCGAGCACCTCGCAGATCTCGCGGGTCTGAGGGGCCTCGGCCGAGAAGGTCAGATCGGCGAAGAACATGAAGTTGATGCCGTAGCGGGACTGCAGCCAGTCCATCTCACGGTCGAAGCGCTCCGGCGACTTGCAGGCAACCTGGGGGGTGGTGCGGAAGCAGAAGGAGCAGTCCATCTTGCAGCCGCGGGAGAAGCTCGTGATGATCTGGGGCTGCAGGCCCTTGGGGCCCTTGGCCTGGGGCCAGAGCTCGAGGCGCATGCGGGGCAGGAAGTCCAGGGTGGGCATCTGGCCGCGGGGCGGGTTCTTGACCACCACGCCTTGGGCGTTGCGGTACCAGATGCCGCGGGTGTCGGCGAGATCCTTGTCGGTCCAGCCGCCCTTGCTGTAGCTGTTCATCAGCTCGAGGATGGTGAGCTCACCCTCGGAGACCACCGCGATGTCGGTGCCCGTGTGCTCCATGAAGACGTGGGGCAGGGAGGTGACCAGGGAGCCGCCCGCCACGATGGGCATAGTGGGCTCGACCGCCTTGACCCGCGCGATGAGATCGCGCATGAAGGGGAAGTTGTCTTCCCAGGTGGCCAGGCACAGCACGTCGGTGCCTTCCATGACCTCGCGGAAGGCCTGGCCCACGGGGTCCAGGGCGTACCGAACATCCACGATCCGCACCGGGTAGCCGGCGTTGTGCAGCACCGTGGTGATGTAGCTGGGCCCCTCGAAGGGGGTGGTGAGGTAGTACTCCCAGCCCCTGGGCATGGTGAAGGGGGAGTGACCCACCACCATGGTGAAGCGGGGCAGCGCGCCGTCGGTGGGCGAGGGTGCCACGTCTTGTTCGCGCATCTGCTCCATGAGCAGCCGATCCAGGGGATCAGTGGCCTTGCAGTACAGCTCGGGTGCCAGGGAAAGCTTCGTGGCCATGATCAGCAGCTCTTGGTCGTGGGGATGGAACGGTATCGAGCGCCCAGGTATCGCATCGTGGCATCACGGGACCACCGTCGCCAGTGGTTCCGGTCACGCCGCATGGATCTAAGTTCGACGGTCGTTCGCCAGCCCAGGTCCCGGAGGTGGATCTCGAGCCGCTCGCGCAGGCCGGGATCGAAGGTGGCATCAGGGTGGTCTCGTGGGTAGTCCAGGCGCTGCATCAGCGACCCACAGACCGACTCGACCATGGCCACTTCGCTGGGCGTGAGGTGAGCGCGGTACTTGCCGGCGTTGTTGGAGAGCACGGGCTTGGCCGTGTTCTGCCAGGACTCGGACAGGCCCGCGCTGGTCTGGGCCTCGCGACCCTCGTGGAAGCGCAGCATGCCAGGCTCGAAGCCCTCATCGAGGAAGGCGCAGAGGGCGCGCACGCTGGCTTCGGGTTGGTCCAGGAGATCTTCGTAGCGCAGCAGGTGGACCTGCTCGGGGCCCAGATCGTCCAGCAGGCCCAGGCCGAGCTGCTGCTGCTGCGTCCACAGCCGCGCGGTGAGCCAGGGATGGTAGGGGCTGAAGACAGAGCGGCGAGAGGAAGCCGCGACATCGCGGGGGTCGCGCACCAGGAGCACGAAGCGTGCGCCGGGGTCCCGGGCCAGTGCGCGCTCTGTATAGTGCACCATGAAGGTGCTCTTGCAGCCCCAGCGGGCCTTGCCCTCGGCCTCGCGTACCTGATCGTAGAGGGAGCCCATCACGCCCATGGCGTCCTTGGGGTGGGCCTCGTCCACGATGCGCTGCCGATCGATGGGGTAGGCCCAGGGGTGGATGTGTACGCGCTTGAGCAGCAGCACCTCGTCCACCAGCTTGCCCAGGATGACGGGATCGCCCAGATCGCCGCGTGCGGCTTCGGTGGGGGCGAAGTAGCGCATCATGTGGAGCGGGTGGGGCACCGCGATGCGGCTGTGGGCGTTGAGCACCAGGCGCAGCAGGTTGGAGCCGGAGCGCTCGGTCCCGATGATGTAGATTGGGGCGTCGGACATGCCCGCCCTCTATCCGGCCCCCGGGCACCGTACCCGTTCACCCATCACGCGAGCGATTCCGTGCCCCGGCCCCCCGAGTCGGGCGTCCCTTCGCCCCGGGCGGCGCCATGGTCTGCGCGCTCGGCCGGCTGTCGTGCCTACTCCACCGGGGTGGCGGGGCTGAGGTCGAGCTCGGGGAGCTCGACCTCGGGGAGCGCTGGCTCCATCAGGCCCGCGCTCTCGACGGCTGCCTGCTGTGCTTCGCCTCGCTCGCGCGCGATCTCGGCCCGGGCCTCGGCCTCCATGCGCACAGCCTTGGCGGCGGCGCTGGCGTCGTTGGAGGAGTCCGCGCGGGCGCCCATGGTCGCAGCGCGCAGGGCCCGGGCCTTGGCCAGGGTCTGCTCCGGTGTGGCTCCCTCGCTGGTGTCGAGCTTGATGTCGGCGCCGACCGCGTACCTGCGGCCGTCTGGCCCTGTCTCGTACTGAAGGCTGTAGCTGCCCGCGGCGCCGCCAGCGGCAGCGATGAAGGCCATGTCCCTTGTGCGCACCTGGAGGTCGCGACGCTCGAGGTCGCGCAGCTCCTGCTGCTCCTCGGTGCTGAAGTCTTCCGCACCGCGCAGGCCGCCGCCCACGGACTCGAAGTCCTGCTGCTCCACGCCGTCGCCGTGGGCCGCCTGGAGCTCGACCTCGACCATGTTGTCGGCCAGGCTGCGTTCCTTGGCGGCTTGCAGCGCTTCGCTCGAGAAGGAGATGACCACGCTCGGCTCGGGCTGGCTCGAGCGGGATGAGTGGGCGCGGGTCGCAGACTGGCGCTGAGACTGCTCGCTCGTCGGCCTTTGGCTGGCGGCAGGACCACCAGCTTCCATGTAGGCGACGACTCCGGCGAGGTAAGAAAGCATGTCTCTCCGCATGGCCTCTCGGATCGCAATGTGAGGGAGTTTAGGGCTGGAGTGATCTTTTTTTACGATTCGGTGCCTTTTTGTCGAAGAGGACCAGAAGTGGGCCCAAGACCAGTAGATCCGCCGCCGCGGCCACCAGCACGCAGAACGCTGTGAGCTGACCGAACAGCGCCATGGCGCCGTACTGGCTGACCGCGAACACCGCGAAGCCTCCGGCCAGCAGCAGCGAGGTGTCCACCAGGGTCCGCCCGACGGTGGCGATGGTCTCCACCACGGCCTGCTCGGCGCTCAGGCCGCAGCGACGGAGGCGGCCGTAGGCGGCCAGGAAGTGGATGGTGTCGTCCACGGCGATGCCCAGCGCGACCGAGAACACCATAGCGGTAGAGGGCTGCAGGCCCAGCCCGGTCCACCCCATCAGGCCCAGCAGCGCCAGCAGGGGGAGCGCGTTGGGGATCAGGGCGATGAGCACCAGGCCCCAGCGCCGGTACACCAGCAGCCCCAGGGCGCCCACCACCGCCAGCGCCAGCACGAAGCTGCCGGCGAACTGTCGGGTGAGGGTGCGGTTGATCTCCTGAGCCAGCCAGGCCACGCCGGTGATGTGCAGGGTGGCCTCGTGCTGGGCCAGCAGGGGGCCCGCCTGGAGCTCGAGGCGCCGCACGAGGTCCATGGTCGCGCGGTGGCCGTGGTCCCGCACCCGGGTGCGCAGGCGCAGGGAGGTCCCGTCCGCGGTCAAGCCCGCGGTGAGGCTGGGGTCCATCATGTCGTTGAGCAGCAGCACCTGGGCAGCCGCCTGGCGGGTGGGCGGCAGGCCGTCCTCACCCAGGGCCTCCCAGCCCTGGCGGACCAGATCGGGCAGGCCCACCACCTGGCCCACCTGGGCCTCGGCGCGCAGCCAGCTCTCCAGCTCTGCCACGGCGGCGAGCAGGTCGGGGTCGAGCAGGTCGCCGTCGGGCAGCTCCAGGTGGATGTCCAGGGGCAGGACCGCGCCCAGGTGGGCCTCGAGGAAGTCGTTCGAGGCGGCCATGGCGGTGCTGCGCACGTCTCCCAGGATGTGGGGGTCCGATCGGACCATGAGGCCGCCGCTGATCCCGAAGGCCAGAGTGGCCAGCACCAGGATCGGGCCCAGGGCAGGCTGCTTCACCAGGGCTCTGCCCACGCGAGCCATGCGCGCGCGGTCGCGCTGGGCCCGCTGGGTGGCGCGCCGCTGGGGTGGGCCGAGCCGCAGCAGCAGCGGTGGCAGCAGCAGCATGGAGCACAGAAACACCAGCATCACCCCGGCGGCGGTCATGGCCCCGAAGCGTCGGATCTGGGGGATGGTGGTGCTGAGCAGCGAGAGGAAGCCCACCGCGGTGGTGGCGCTGGTGGCCAGGCAGACGGGGCCCACCTCCCGCAGGGTGTCGGCCAGTGCAGCCGCGGTGCTGGTGGCGTCGTCGACCTCGAAGCGATCCGCGAAGCGGTGCACCAGATGCACCAGATCGCTGGTTCCTACCACCAGCACCACCGCCAGCAGGGCCGGCGTGAAGATGGTGAAGGGGCTGCCGCTGATCACCAGCGCGGAGCCGGTCAGCGCCGTGCCCAGCACCAGCACGCCCGCACAGGCCAGCACGTGCCGCCAGTCCCGCAGGGCGTCCACGAGGAAGATCAGCGACACCAGCATGGCCAGGGGCAGCAGCCGCATCAGGTCTCGCTGCATGGCCCGCACGTAGGCCACGCGGATCACCGGCACGCCTCCGAGGTGCCAGCCGCCTGGGATGGACGCGGTGATGGCCTCGATGCTGGAGACGATGGGCTCCCGGCCCGCGTGGTGGTTCAGGGCTTCGTCGATCTGGACCAGCACGGCCCCTGCTTGCCCGTCGGAGGCCACGAGCAGATCGCGGCTCAGGACGTCGTCGTCGCCCGTCCGCAGCCCGCGGCTGCCCACGAGGCCGGGCTCCTGGGCGTCGAGCACCTGCCAGCTGAACGCAGAGGCGGTGGCCCGTACGCCGGGGATCTCGGCCACCCTTCGCTCCAGCTCGGCCAGGCGGGGATCGAAGGGGTCGCCCTCGAGGGCCACGATGATGCCACCGTCGTCTCGCCCGTAGCGGGCCATGGCCCCTTGGTGTGCGGCGGCTTGGGGCGTGTCTCTGGGGAAGAGGTCCTCGAGGCTGAACTCGAAGCGAACCCCCGGCAGGCTCAGCAGCGCCAGCGCGACGATAGCCAGGGCCACCGCGACAGCGGGCCACAGCCGCTCGACGTAGGCGCGGGCCCAGCGCCCTGGGATCGGGCTAGTGGACCCAGTCGTCATTCCCCGGCCGTCCGCTGCCGCCACTGCTGCGCCCACCGCTGCGCCCGCCCTCTATGACGTCGAAGCGGCCTTGGGGCTTGGAGGCGCCGCGCTGGCGCTGGAGCCAGCCGAGGCGCAGCTTGAGCAACAGCTGGCGGGGGCTGCCATCGGCCCACATCCAGGCGATGGCCGCCAAGCTGGCGGTGAGCACCACGGCCGTCTCGAGGCTTCGGTAGTACAGGAAGAACAGCACGGCGATGGCGATGTCGAACGCCACGAACCACTTGCCCTTCATGGGGATCACGAACATCACCAGGATCTGGGCATCCGGGCGCGCCATGCCGAAGGCGATGACCAGGGCCGAACCCAGGGCAGTGACCCCGATGCAGGGGGTGTTGGGGTGCACGATCCCCGGCCAAGTGAGCGCGAACCCCACCAGCACGCCGATGATCCAGGTGGTGGCCAGGAGCTTCGCGGTGCCCTTCCGCCCCAGCAGGTCCAGGCTGGGGGACAGGAAGAAGAAGACCATCACCCAGTCGAAGATCGCCTGCTCTGGGTGTCCGTTGAACAGCAGAGCCGTGATGGGCTGCCAGGCGCGGAACATGCCCGTGGCGCCGTTGGGACCCACGGGCGCCCAGAGGGACACCAGGTTGGTGATGGGCAGGCGGAGCCACCCCTCGAGCACGATCTGGATGACGTACAGCACCACCAACGTCAACAACAGGTTGCGCACGAAGGGGGTGAGGCTGGAGCCAAAGCCTGGGGCCACGCGCTGGCGGTACATGGCGATCCTCGCAGGGGTCGGCGGATGCGGTCCGGGAGGGTAACTTGGGAGCCTCGAAGGCGCGAAGCCGCCGGGAGTGTCCCATGCCCCACAGCCTGCTCTTCTTCGCCTGGCTCTCCGGCGGCGCCCATGCGCTCCCGCCGCTCCGGGAGGGCGCATCATCTGCGGCTATCCAGCAGGCGTATGCAGCGTGGGAGCAGGGCCCGACGGCGCTGGCGGGCTGGCGATCCCAGAGGCTCCACCCGGGAGACGAGGATGGCCTGCAGGTGGTGGCGGAGCTGGCCCCTGGGGTCGACCCCGATCGGCTGCTGGCCTGTGTGGACGCCGAGCTTCCGGCGGCCTGGGCCGAGCGCTGGGTGGACGCGGAGCTGGCAGGCCAGGCCTTGGTGCAGCTGTGGACGCCCTACGCCGATCTGCCCACCCTCGAGGCCTGCCCGGGGATCCTGCGCCTGCGCGAGCCCCGGCGCCCGCGTCCGCACTACGAGTTCAGCGAGGGCTACGACGCCATGTTCCGCCAGGACTGGCATGCTCAGGGCGTCTCGGGCCGAGGGGTGAAGATCGCCATCCTGGACGTCGGCTTCGCCGGCTACGAGGATCAGCTGGGCCGCGAGCTGCCCTCCAGCGTCGAGACATGGTCCGTCTCGGAGTTCGGCGGCAGCACCCACGGCACGGCCGTGGCCGAGATCGTGCACGACATCGCCCCAGCGGCGGAGCTGTCCCTCTACCAGTTCGCCACCGACGTGGAGTTCCTCGACGCGGTCCAGGCCATCGCCACGAGCAAGGTACACATCGTCAACGGCTCGGTGGGCTTCGACAACATCTGGCACGCCGACGGCAGCTCGCCCTACACCCAGGCCGTGGACTTGCTCGTCTCGGACTTCGGCAAGACCTGGGTCGCGGCGGCTGGGAACGAGAACCAGCGCTACCGCATCGGCCCGCTGAGTGAGGTGCGCGAGGGCGTGGTGGCCATCGACGGGCTGAGCCCTGTGTGGGTGGCGAGCTCCGGCGGCTGGGTCCAGGTGTCCCTGCGCTGGTCCGAGCCCATGGGCCAGGCCGCGGTGGACCTCGACCTGCTGCTGCTGGACGAGGCCGGGGAGCTGTGCGGCCAGGGCGCGGACTGGCAGGACGGCGACGACGACCCCTACGAGTACGCCGAGTGCCACTCGGGCTCGGGGTGGGTCCAGGCCTTCGTGGTGACCAACGACGAAGACGACGACGTGACTGGGCTCGAGGGCTTCCTGTACAGCTACGGCGGCCTCGAGCTCGAGGACGCCACCACCGAGCGCAACCTCACCCTGCCCGGCGACACCCGCTTGGGCATCTCGGTGGGCGCGGTGGATCTGCCTGTCTGGGATCAAGTGGCGTCCTACTCCAGCCGCGGTCCCACCGATGAGGGTGAGCAGCGCCCCCATCTGGTCGCACCTGCGGGTGTTAGCACCGCCAGCTACGGCGCCAGCCTCTTCTCGGGTACCTCGGCTGCCACGCCCCATGTCACGGGAACCGTGGCCCTGCTGCTGCACGCCGACCGGCTGGGAATGGACCCCCTGGACGTCCGAGACTGGCTCATTGGCTCCACCATCGACATCGGCGTCGAGGGCAAGGACAACGCCAGCGGCGCCGGCTTCCTGAGCCCCGACGCTGTGCCATGGCGCGGCTGCCACTGCGCCGCGCGGGGGCCGTCCCGTGGCGGCTCGTCCTGGGTGTTGGCCCTCTTCGCCTGCGCCGCCGCGCTGCTCCAGTGGCGGAGGATGGGATAAGCTGCGGTCATGCGCACCCGAGCTGTCGCCCCCATCGCCCTCCTGCCCCTGCTCGCTGCCTGCGGCCTCGACGGCCCCGAGGGCTTGTTCGTGCAGCTGTACGGTCGGGTCACCACCGAGCACGGAGACTTCGGCTCTGGGCTCGATGTCTCCATCGCTTCGTCGGATGGCGCCCTGATCCTCGAGACCACCACCGACAAGAACGGCTGGTACTCCGTGGCGGTCCTGGCCACCGAGCTCGAGGGCCACGCGCTGCAGGTGCAGATCGACGGCGACGGCTATGCGCCCACCCTGGCCTGGATCGACCTCACCCTCGACCAGGGCGAGCTGATGTCCATGCCGTCCCACCCCCCGCAGATCTGGTCGCTGTGGGCCCGTCAGCTCCCGCCGCTCCAGGTGGCCCTGGATGCCGCCTCCGGCCAGGCAGAGGGGCTGATCCTCGACACCGCAACCGGCCTGCCCGCCGTCGAAGATGTGGGCGGCCAAGAGCTTCCCCTCGTGCTCGAGATCGAGCTGCGCGAGGGCTGGAATGCGCCGGACAGCGAGCTGGTGGTTACCACGATCACCACCGGGCTGGCCGCGCTGCAGGGGCGATGGCTCGTCAGCGGCATCGCCCCGGGCTCCTACACTGCGCGGGTGCGCGGCGACGGCGGCTTCACCGCGGCGCGTTTCCCTGTGCTGGTGCGGGCCGAGACCCAGCGCGAGCTGCTGGCCACGGTCACCCGCGCGCTGGCTACCGACGAGATCCGGGCCGCGCTGGTGTGGGGCGACTCCCCAGCTGACCTCAACCTCCACGTCACCGGCCCCCGTGGCTCCGTGGCGCCTGGTGAGTCCCAGTACGAGCGCTTCCACGTCTGGGACGAGGCGCCCTACCACCCAGCCAACGCCTCGGATGTCCACGATCGCGTGGTCACCATGGACCTGCTGGCAGACGATGGCTTGGGGCCTGAGAGCCTGTCGGTCCACGACATGCGCTCGGCGGGCGCCTACCGCTTCACGGTCTTCGACCACAGCAACGCCAGCGACCCCAGCGGGGAGAGCCTGGGCTGGTCTTCGGCCATGGTGCAGCTGTGGATCGGCACCCGGGAGCCTCGCTTCTTCGAGGTCACGCCAGGGCTCGAGGGCAACCTCTGGACCGTAGCGGAGTGGGACTCGGACGCCGACATCGTGTACCGCTATGCAGAGCTGATCGGCGCCGAAGACGAGCACGACATCGAGCTGTTCTAGCCATAGCGTTCACCCTCTGCGATTCTGACAAGCGGCTTGCTCATTGGCGTCCGCGGGTTAGCTGGCGCGCGATCCAGGATGCAGATGAGCCTTTTTTCCGATCGCCTCGTGGAGGACATGCGTCGCCTTCCTGGCGGTCAGCATAGCTTCCTGCACCAGCTCTGCGGGCCCCGCGCGGGACGCCATCGCAGCGCGCTCGAGAGCCTGCTCGACACCGCCGCTGGGCCCCTGGCGGAGCGGGCGCGCCCGCTGCTCACCTCCCTCGACAACCGGCGCTTCTTCCAGGGCTGGGCCGAGCTGGCCACCGCCGCCGCGTTGGCCCGGGGCCGGCTGAGGGTGCACGACGTGGCGCTGCCGGGGGCCTTCCTGAGCGCGCAGACCGTCGCAGGGCAGACCGTCAACGTGGCGGTGCTCTCCTACATCCACAAGGCTCGTCCTGACGCGGATCGCGCCAGCGTCCAGCGCCTCGTCTCCGCACTCAACCGTGTCGGCAGCCGCCAGCGCCTGGTGGTGGTGGTTCACGGCCGGCTCCCCCACGACTTCGATCTCGAGGAGATTCGTCGCGCCGTGGATACCTGGCTCGGCGAGGTGGAGCGCGGTCAGTGGCAGGGACGCTACGCCACCTTCATCGACGAAAACCGTGGCATTCACCTCGAGTTCGGCCTCACCGGGCGCACCAGCCTGAGCGGATCGCGGGTGTGCATGAGCATGGGCCCGTTCCCTGGGCCCGCCAGCCTGGCCGCAGCCGAGGCGCGCATCCTGGGTGAGCTGGATCGCTACGCCCTGGGCCCCAACGCGGGCATGCCGCTGCTGCTGGTCTGCGCCAGCGATCAGCCGTGGGCCGTCTCTCCCGGCTACATGCGCGACTTCATGTATGGCCCACCGCGCAGCATGGAGAGCTACCGCGACGGGGACAGCAGCGACATCGAGCTGTGGTACGGCGACCAGCGCGCCCCCACGCTGTTCCACGACCCGGTCTACTCCGACCTCTGCGGCATCCTCTGGCTCGGGCGCCGCAGCGAGGACCCTGCCGCGGTCCAGCTGCAGGGCTACCTCAACCCGTGGTCGCGGCACACCCTCGAGCACGACGTGCTGCCCACCTGTCCCGTGCTGGGCCTGCACCGCTGGCAGGACAACCAGGCCGTGCTGCGCTGGTTCGGTTCGCGCTCCAAGCAGCGGGTGGCGCTGCTCTAGCAGACTTCGGGAAAGCTCCGCCGTAAGGCGGAGGAACCCAGCCGTAGCGAGGGCCTGCAGGCGCTTAGCGAGACAGGTGGCACGAAGCGACGCCGGTTGAAGGCGTACTTTGCGTACGTCGAGGTCGGTGGCGAGAGTGACGCCTGTCGCAGCAGCGACTGCTGGGCCGCAGTAGGCATGGGCTTTCCCGAGGGCTGCTAGGCGGGGCGCTCAGCCCCCTTCTTCTTCAGCCAGGTTGCGGCCCATGGAGAAGGGTAGGTGTTCCTGGGAGGGCGTGAAGTTGTCCGGATCCCAGCACTTGCGGCAGCGGGCCTCGTAGGCGTCCTTCTCGCCCACCAGCACCCGCGCGTCGCGGTTGACGATGCGCTGGGAGCGGTCGGCCGGGTTGCCGCAGACTACACAGATGGCCAGCATCTTGTCGATGTACTCGGCGGTGGCCAGCAGCGACGGCATGGGATTGAACGGAACGCCCCGATAGTCGAGGTCCAGCCCGGCCACCACCACGCGCTTGCCAGCCTTGGCCAGATCGTTGGCCACGGCGACCAGCTCGTCGTCGAAGAACTGGGCTTCGTCGATGCCCACCACCAGTGCGTCGCCCACCAGCGCGGGGATGTCCGCCGAGCGCTTGACCTTGACCGATCGGATGCTGTGGCCCGAGTGGGAGTCCACGCAGTCCTGGCTGTAGCGCCGGTCGATGGAGGGGCTGAAGACGATCACCGGCTGGCGAGCGTACTGAGCCCGGCGAATGCGCCGGATCAGCTCTTCGGTCTTGCCGCTGTACATGCAGCCAGCGATGACCTCGAGCCACCCGACGTCCTGAGGGAGGAGGTGGGGGTGCATGGTCCCTCGTTAACCTCGCGGGGCCCTGGGTACAGCCAGGATCCTCAGCTCCTGCGGCGCCTGGCCACCGCCACGCCCAGCAGCCCGAGCAGGCCCAGGGCGGTGCCTGGCATGGCCTGGCCGCTGGCGCAGCCGCAGCCGCCCTCTTCTTCGTCGCCGTCGTCGTCGGTGTCGCCGGTGTCGCCGGTGTCGATGGGCTCGGGCAGGGGGGCGACCGGGATGCCCTCCTCCTCGCACCAGGCGCGGGTGCCATCGGCGCACCGAGCGCGCAGCTCCTGGTCGATCCAGGTGAGGTAGGCGTCGACCCTGGTGTCCACGCCGCCGGTGATGCGGCAGTCGGTGGTGTCGTAGGCGTGAGAGGTCACCCCTACCACCCGCAGCGGGTCGACGGTCTCGGTGGCGATGGTGAGGAAGGTGGGGCCACCGGAGTCGCCGTGGCACTTGCGCACGTCGTCGGGCTCGAGGCCGACCTGGAGCTCGGCCAGGCCGAGCTCGGCGATGAAGGAGACGCCCTGCTGCTTGTAGCCGTAGGTGCCGGCGGGAGGCTGGCGGTCCGAGGTCTGCTGGCCCCAGCCCACGACCACCACCTCGGCGCCTTCCACCACCTGGGTGGCCTCTTCGACGGTGGGCAGGTAGGCGAAGGGCACGTCCAGCACGGGGGTGTCCAGGAACAGCAGCGCGATGTCCTTGCTGTCGCCGATGCCGGTGTCCAGGGCGAACAGGTCCCACTCCGGGTGGTGGACCCAGTCCCAGGCGACCACGGCATCGGCGGGCCAGTCGTTGATGGTCGAGCCGTCGTGGGCACCTAGGTCCGCCTGGCGAGACCAGCGGATGTCGACGTCGGTCAGCGTGCCGTAGCCGTAGGTGAAGGAGTCGGGGTCGACGCAGTGGGCTGCGAGCATCACCACGTCGGGGGCGATGAGGGTGGAGGAGCACACCAACATCCGGAAGTCCATCACGTGGCCGCCGAAGCTCATGGTGGCGTCCATCATCATGGCGCCGGCCTGTGGCCACTCGTCCTCGGTGGCGGCTTCGCCGTTGATGATGGGGGTGAGCGCGTCGTCGCTCTGCTCGGGTTCGCCCAGGTCGAGGGGGGCATCGCCGCCGCCTTCCGCGGAGGAGCCTGCCTCTAGGACCGAGGCGAGGGTGGTGGCGGGCAGGACGAGGGCGATGGCCAGGATGGACAGGACACGCATGCGGGCTCCAGGGAACGGGAACGGAGTTCAGCGATACATCCAGGGGGAACGACCCGCAAGCCTCGAGGGTCTACCCTGACGGGATCCTCACCTCCCGCGCTTGACCCGGTCCTCCCCGTCACGGTACGAGTCTCCTTCCCTGGAGGTCCCATGCGCAGCCCTGCACTCTTCGCGCCCGCCGCCCTTGCTCTCATCCTCGCCACGGGGCTGCCCAGCCTGGCCGTGGCCGCCGGTCCCGTTCCCCGGGTCAAGGCCAGCTCTCAGCTCCAGAACGACGCCGGCAAGCAGATCGCCGAGCTGGCCTTCGACGGTCTGCTGGGCACCGGCTGGATCGAAGGCGAAGACGGCGCGGGCAAGGGCGCCTGGATCGAGCTCGACCTGCGTGCCTCCACCGACATCCAGAGCCTCTCCTTGTGGCCCGGCAACCTGAGCGAGGGCAAGAAGAGCTACCGCGAGTACAGCCGCCCCCACACCATCACCGTCAAGATCGACGGCAAGGTGTTCGGCACCCCCCTGCGCATCCTCGACGAGGTGCAGCGCCTGGACATCCCTGTGGGGCAGCAAGGCAAGGTCGTGCGCATCGAGATCGACGAGGTCTACGAGGGCTTCGTCTTCACCGACTGCACCATCTCCGAGCTGGCGGTCAACTACCTCGAGTCCAAGGGCGCCGCTCAGGCCGTGCTCGAGGAGTGGGAGCAGAGCGAAGAAGGCCAGGCCGCCTACCAGGACTACCTCGACGAGCTCGAGGGCAACTACCAGGCCCACAAGCGGGCCGAGTTCGGCGCCCCCGAGGCCCTGGCCTGGATCATGGACGCCGCGGGCGACGGCGCCCACTACCTGCGCCAGCCGGTGCAGAAGCGGGTCCCCATGGGCAGCCGGGCCCAGGCTCTGCACTCGGACAAGGAGGCCATCGACGCCCTGCGCAAGCTCAAGGACGCCAACAGCATCCCGGCCCTCGAGATGGCCCAGCTGCGCGCCACGGGCCAGGACAAGGCCTGGCTCGAGGAGCTGGTGGAGATCTTCTACGCCTACCAGGAGCTCATCGGCGGCGGCAACCTGAACGTGCCCTACTGGGGCGAGACCGGCTGGGTCGAAGGCGCCCTCCAGTCCTTTGGCGAGCCCATCCCCGTGGTGGTGGACCGCTTCGGGTCGGTCTACGTCGCAGACGTGGGCAACAACCGGGTCCAGCGCTTCGCCGAGAACGGTCGCCCCGACCGTGTCTGGGGCGGCCCCCCCGACATCGCCGACACATGGTTCGGCCGTGGTCGGGACTGGTACGTCTCCGGTTCGGCCCCCGGCGACGGCCCGGGCCAGTTCCACAACCCCATCGCCGTCGAGCTGATCCCCCAGAAGGAGATGGACCTCATCGCCATCCTCGACGCCGAGCGCCGCGTGCAGATCTTCGACCCCGACGGCAACCAGCTCATCGGCTGGCACCTCAACACCGACCGCGAGGTCGAGCCTGCGCTGGGCGGCGAAGGTCACCTGGCCTGGCTCGACAGCAAGGGCCTGCTGTACGCCTTCTTCGGGTCCGAGGCCATCGCCTTCGACGTCCACGGCCAGGAGCTGCTGCGCTTCGACATCGAAGACGGCACCCCCAACGACGTGCTGGTCTACAAGGGCAAGTTCCTGCTGGTCTACCGCGACGCGGTGGTCCGCTATGAGGCCGATGGCTTCCGGGACCGCCAGATGATGGACATGGACGACTTCGACGCTGGCTACGAAGACGTAGATCTCGCCCTGGACGAGGAGGGCAAGATCTGGGCCGTCACCGACACGGGCCGCGCCTTCAAGTTCAAGCGCCCGGGCAAGCTCGAGTTCATGGTGGACATCAGCGAGTACTCCCTCGAGCACCCCCGCTTCTGCGTGCGCGATGGCCTGCTGCACGCCACCGACCGCGACCGCATCATCGTGATCGACGCGCTCCAGGCCAAGATCGACCAAGACGAGGCCGCCCTGAAGGAAGCCGAAGAGGCGGCCATGCGCGAGGCCATGGAAGACGAAGAGTAGCGGTGGACCTGACCGGCCCCGGCGGCATCACCGCCCTCCTCGGACCCACCAACACCGGCAAGACCCACCGTGCCGTGGAGCGCATGCTCCAGTTCGGCAGTGGCATGATCGGGCTGCCGCTGCGGCTGCTGGCCAGGGAAGTCTACGACCGGGTGGTGGCCCGCGCGGGGGTGGACCGGGTGGCGCTGGTCACCGGCGAGGAGAAGCGCATCCCCCCCGGCGCCCGCTACTGGGTGTGTACGGTCGAGTCCATGCCGGTGGACCGTCCGGTGGCCTTCCTGGCCGTGGACGAGGTGCAGCTGGCCGCACACCCGGAGCGGGGCCACATCTTCACCAGCCGCCTGCTCGAGGCGCGAGGGGTGCGTGAGACCTGGTTTCTCGGGGCCGACACCATCGCCCCGCTGATCGAGGTGTTGGTGCCCACCGCACAGTTCGAGAGCTTCCCGCGCTTCTCCAGCTTGCGTCACACGGGCCGTCGCAAGCTCACCGCCTTGCCGCCACGCAGCGCCGTGGTGGCCTTCACCGCTGCAGATGTCTACGCCCTGGCCGAGCGCCTGAAGGCTCGCCACGGGGGGACCGCCGTGGTGCTCGGAGCGCTGTCTCCTCGCACGCGCAACGCCCAGGTGGAGATGTACCAGTCGGGCGAGGTTCAGTACATGGTGGCCACCGACGCCATCGGCATGGGCCTGAACCTGGATCTCGAGCACGTCGCGCTGTCCGCACTGCACAAGTTCGACGGCCGGGAGGTGCGGCCGTTGGCCGCCTCGGAGCTGGCCCAGGTGGCCGGTCGGGCCGGACGGTACCGCCGAGACGGGAGCTTCGGCAGCACCGCCGATCTCGTCGAGATCCCCGACGAGCTGGTAGAGGCGGTGGTCCAGCATCGTTTTCCTCCACTGCGCGCCCTCTGGTATCGCAACACCGACCTGGACTTCCGCAGCGTGCAGGGCTTGAGGGAGAGCCTGGCCCAGGAACCCCCGGTGCGCTTCCTGCGGCGTGTGCGTCACGCCGAGGACGAGCGATCCCTCGAGGCTCTGCTGCGCCGGGATGGGGTGCTGGCGCAGGCTCGGGGCGAGCATGCGGTGCGCCTGCTGTGGGACGTCTGCCGCATCCCCGACTTCCGAAAGCTGCTCTTCCAGGACCACTACCAGCTGCTCGAGGAGATCTACACACAGCTGACTGGGGGCGGTGAGGTCTTGGCGGAGGACTGGGTGGCCGACCGACTCCGTCGGCTCGACCGGGTGCAAGGGGAGATCGAGGCGCTCATGGCGCGCATCGCCTTCGTGCGGACCTGGACCTACGTGGCCTACCATGGGGCGTGGCTGCGGGACCCCGAGCACTGGCAGGGCCGGGCCAGGGCCATCGAGGATCGCCTGAGTGACGCCCTGCACGAGCGCTTGGCCCGTCGCTTCGTGGACCGTCGCACTGTCCTGTTGCTGCGCAGCGAGCCCCAGGGGGGGCTGCCCGACGTGAAGCTGGACGAGGACGGTGAGCTGCGCGCGGGCGAGCACAGCCTGGGCCACCTCGAAGGCCTGCGCTTCGTGCCCGTTGGAGACCTGGTGGGCTTGCACGGCCAGACCGCGTGGAAGGCTGTACGGCGGAGCCTCGAGGGCGTGATGGCGCAGCGTGTCCAGGCCCTCGAGCAGGCCTCGCTGGCGGACTTCGAGGTGGACGCCCTGGGCATGCTCTGTTGGGAGGGCGCCAGGATCGGGCGGCTCACGCCGGGGCGCTCGGTGCTGGAGCCACGGGTGAGCGCGCTTCAACAGGAGCTGATCACGGGAGAACAGCGGGTGCGGGTGCGAAGGCGCCTGGAGCGCTGGAGCCGGGAGCTGGTCCAGGCCTTGCTGGCGCCTCTCCGCCGCGATCCGGCCCGCGGGCTGGGAGATGCTGGTCGCGCCGTGGTCTACAGCCTCGAGCAGGACCTCGGGGTGAGCGCCGCGGGGGGCCTGCCCATCGCGGCCCTGAGCCGGGGTGAACGCCGCCTGTTGGCACGCCTGGACGTGCGCATCGGCACCGAGCACCTGTTCGTGGGGACCTTGCTGGAACCCCACTGGCTGCGCCTGCGCGGCGCCCTGTGGTGTGTATTCTCCGGGGCGCTGCCCACGCCGGCCTTCTCGTGGGTGGGGGCGCCCACCCTGGCTTCCCCAACGGGCTTCCCAACGGATCTGGCACGGGTGTTGGGCTACGGACTGCTGGGTCAGCAGCTGGTGCGGGTGGACCTGCTCGAGGAGCTCGCCTTCCAGCTGCGACGCCTGGCCCGGCAGGGGAGCTTCGAGGCTCCCGAGGTCCTGCGGGCCCAGCTGGGCGTCGAGCCGGAACCGATGGACAGCATGATCCGCGCCCTGGGCTACTCGCCACAGGGCGCCGCGGGCCAGCCCCGCCGTTACCGGCGACGGGGTGTACGCCGGCGCTAGATCATCGTGTCGAGGGTGACGATCTGGGTGTAGGCGGTGGTGGAGCCGCCGGTGCTACCGGGAACGAAGCTGGCGCTGTAGCCCGTGTAGCCAGAGCTGAAGTGGGGGTTGCGGAAGGTGCCGATCCCCGTGTCGTAGCCGCTCCAGCTGCCCGACGCGCCGTAGGTGGTGGCGGTGCAGGTGTAGCCCACCCCGAGCATGTACTTGTTGCCGTTTGTGACGGCGAGATCGATGGTCCCGGACGAGATGTACCCGGTGCCGGCCGACGCGCTGATGCTGTCGTACCACACGATGGTCCAGATTCCCGAAGAGCCCTGCTCGTGTACGTAGAAGTCGATGGTGCAGGCCGAGGCCAGGTACATGTACTGCTCGAAGCTCACCAGGGTGTTGTCGGCGACCGCCTGGTAGCTGTTGCCGCGGTAGTAGCCGCTGTTGGACCAGTTGGACGTGGCGGCCGAGGCGATCTCCCAAGAGCTCTGGCAGAGGTGAATGGCGGCGTTGGCGTCGTCACAGTCGGTGTTGTCCGCCAGGTAGCCGCTGGGCTGGCCGCAGGCGGTGGTGGGTGACGCGGTGTCGTCGCCGTAGCCGTCGCCGTCGGCGTCGGGGTACCAGTCGGTGGGGTAGAGCGACGCGTCGGCGTCGTCGCAGTCGTCTCCGCCGTACAGGTCGGAGTCGAAGCCGTCGGCGTCGGCGTCGTAGTCGTTGGCGCCGTCGCAGTTCTGGTCCACGCCGTCGTACCAGATCTCGGTGGCGCCGGGGTAGGCCGTGGCGTCGGCGTCGTCGCAGTCGCCATCGATCAACGAGGTGGGCGGGGGAGGATCGCAGTAGTCGGTGCCCGTGCCGGCGCCGTAGCCGTCGGCGTCGAGGTCCATGTACCAGGTGGTGGTGCCGGTGGCGCCAGCGTCGTCGTTGTCGGCCGTGCCGGTGCAGTCCTCGTCGATGTCGAGCTCGTCGCAGATCTCGGTGGCGTCGGGGTTGATCTCGTCGTCCTCGTCATCGCAGTCGGTGCCACCGAACAGGTCGGAGTCGAAGCCGTCGGCGTCGGCGTCGTAGTCGCTGGCCCCGTCGCAGTTCTGGTCGATGCCGTCGTACCAGAAGTCCTCGGCGCTGGGGAAGATGGACGCGTCCTCGTCGTCGCAGTCGCCGTCGCCGCTGGCGTAGCCGTCACCGTCGTGGTCGAAGTTGGGGCAGAACGCGTTGGGCTCCCCGGGAGAGCCGTAGTCGCTGCGCAGCTCCCAGACATGCTGGGCTTCGCACCAGTTGGCGGCGTCGTACTCGCCCCGCTCGAGGGCCAGGGAGTCCAGGCTCATGCTCGCCCCGGCGGTGTCGGGCATGGTGTCGCCGTCGTCCCAGCTGCGGGACTCGATGGTGATCTCGGGGGTGTGCAGGGAGAGCTCGTCGCTCTCGTTGCCCAGGGTGAGGCCGCTGTAGGCGTAGTCTACGAACACGCCGCCGTTGGTGTCGAAGTCCCCGTTGTTGCCGAAGACGAAGTAGCCCCCAGGCTCGAGGATCAGCGGCTCCTCGCTCTGCACCACGTGCTCCTGGGCGCCGGAGCCAGCCACCAGGATCAGGCCGTTGAGGTGACGTGCCTCGTCGGCCAGGTTCAGGACCTCGAACCACTCGCCCCTGGGATCGGCCACCGCCTGGGGGTTGGCCATGATCTCGTTGATCAAGAGATCGCCGGGGGCCCAGACGCCCTCGTCGGCCATGCCGTCGCAGTCGTTGTCGATGGCGTCGCCCTCGACCTCGGTGGCGTCAGGATGGATGGCGGCGTCGGAGTCGTCACAGTCGGCGAGCAGCTCGTCGCTGCCGCAGGTGGTGTAGCCGTCGCCGTCGGTGTCGAAGCCTTCGTCGATGGAGCCATCGCCGTTGTTGTCCAGGCCATCGCAGACTTCGTCCTGGATGCAGTCCGCGATGCCGTCGCCGTCCGTGTCGGCGAAGTCCTCGTCCACGCGGCCGTCGCCGTCGTTGTCCACGCCATCGCACTCTTCGGTGTCCAGGCAGTCGGCGGTGGCGTCGCCGTCGGTGTCGGGCCAGCCTTCGTCGATCATGTCGTTGCAGTTGTCGTCCGCGCCGTTGCAGTCTTCGGTGTTGCCCGGAAAGACCAGTGGATCCTGATCGTCACAGTCACCGTCAGCCTCCGTGATGCCGTCACCATCCGCATCGACAAACTCGGCCCAGCTGTCCGGCCCAGTCTCCTGGGGCACGGTGGTGTCGGTGTCGTCGGGCTTGGGGTCCTCACCGCAGGCGGAGAGGAGCAGCAGGAACAGGGGGGGGATGGCGCTAGGACGCATGGGTTCTTCCTGGTGGGATCGGGAAGCGGAGCGGTGTCGGCCGGCGGGGGAAATCGTGCCTGGAGGGGGCCGACGGAATCGTACCACGGCACCCCGGTGCGTCGCAGCAGGATATCGAGCCTTCAGCGCAGGCCACGGTGCGTTTTCTGACCATGATCGCCGCTGGGGGCGAGCTATACGGCGGGATGGCGGGAGCTGGCCTGGACCCGCTCGGAGTGCTCCAGGTCGAGCACGTAGCGCACCATGGGCTTGCCGTAGAACTCGAAGCGTCGATCCAGCTCGAAGCCCCATGACAACAGCTGCCGGTTGGCACCTGGGTTGTCGGCCTCGGTGGTGATCTTGACCTCGCGATGACCGCGCGCGAGCAGCTCGTCGAACAACACCTTGTTGACGTGTCCGCTCGCGCCGGTGCCCCGTAGCTGGGGCTGGAAGGAGCAGAAGAGGCTCTCACCGGGGATGTCGCTGCCCGAGGCGTCGAAGTAGGCGCCTGTGCGCAGCAGCTGCCAGGCCACGGTGGGTCTAAGCGCCAGGCCACGCGCCGCTGCCACAGCGATGGTGGGGTAGTGGGCGCGCAAGGTCTCGCCAAACATGCGGCTGGTGTCGGTGGAGCCCGCGATGAAGCCACCCAGGCCGTCATCGTCCTGGTAGACGAAGCCGAGAAAGTGCGGGGAGTCCACCAGGGCGCTGTACAGCGCCTCGAGGAAGGGCAGGCCCAGCCGGGCCCAGAGGCTGGACCCCATGGCCGCGTGGTGTTGGCGGGCCACGGCGGGCGCGTCCCGATGTTGCATAGGACGGATGCGCGCCATGACGGCGGGATCGACGACGAAGGGCCCCGGGTGGCGCGAGCTCAACCCTGGTGCTCCCGCTTCAAGGTCTCCAGGAAGGCGGTCTGGGTGACGGCCCGGTGCTGGGCGGCCAGGAAGTGCCCGATGGCGTTCTCGAAGTCCACGGAGAAGGACTCGTCCAGCAGTCTGCGGCAGAGCTGGACCGCGACATTGTGGATGGGCCCAAAGCTGCGGATGGTCTCGCCCAGCGCCTCGTCCAGATCCTCGGCGACGCGGTCGATCAGGCCCAGCTCGAGGGCCCGGGGGGCGGTGACCGCCTCGGCGCAGAGCATGATGCGCTTGGCGTGGCCCAGGCCGACGTACTTGGCCAGCCGGAAGGTGGCCATCCCAGGCAGGAAGCCCATGTGGACCTCAGGGAGCTGGAAGCGCGCCTGTGGGGTGGCGATGCGCTGATCGGCCACCAAGGCGAGCTGGAAGCCGCCCCCGGCGGCGAGGCCGTCCACCAGGGCCACCGTGACCTTGGGCAGGCGCTCCAGGCGCACCGCGATCTTTTCCCACTTGTTGAAGCCGTGGATGTCGATGGGCTTGTCGGGCGCGAAGGCCTTGAAGTCGATGCCCGTGCAGAAGTCCGGGCCTTGGGCCCGGAACACCACCACGTCGGCGGAGGAATGATCCTCGAGGTGGTCGCAGACCGCCGCGAGGTCCTGGATCATGGCCACGTCGATGCGGTTGCCGGCCTGGGGCCTGGCGAGGGTGACGAAGGCCACCAGCTTGTCGTGGGTGCTGACCTCGTCGTAGCGAATGCTCTTCAGGGGCTTCATGCCGAACCTCGTGGATGGAATGCGCTACCAGCGCACCAGGGCGGTCTCGATGGAGGTGCCGGGGCCCATGGTGATCATGACTCCGTAGTCGCCGCGCTCGACCACGCCTTCTTCCAGCAGCCGGGAGAGAGAGAACAGGAAGGAGCCGGAGCTCAGGTTCCCGAAGTCCCGCAGCACGCTGACGGTGTGGCGCACGTCCCAGGCGGTGAGGCCCAGGTTGTACTTGATGGCGTCGATGACCTTCTTGCCCCCCGAGTGGATGACCCAGTGGGAGATGTTGCGGCGCTTCAGGCCGAAGCGCCGCAGCAGGCGCTCCACCGGCTGCTCGGCGTGCTCGCCGATGAAGTAGGGGATGTCCCGGTCGAGGAAGAACGAGAACTTGTGGGCTTCGTCGTCCCAGTCGTAGCGCATAGCGCCGATGGCGGGGGTGATGATGTGGGACTCGAAGCCCAGCACCTGGGGGGCGAAGCGGGGGTCGTCCCCGTCGGCCGAGCGCACCAAGGCGGCGGCGGCGCCGTCGCCAAAGAGGCTGTTGACCACCGCGGTGCGCAGGGTGTTGTCGAAGACATAGGCCGCCGAGCAGACCTCGATGCAGGCCAGCACCGCGTTGCCGCCGGGGTTGGCCAGCGCCCAGTTGGCCACCGGGTTGAGCCCGTTGAGGCCCGCGTTGCAGCCCATGCCCACCACGTCGAGGCGGGCGCAGTTGGCGCGCATGCCGAGCTCGCCGACCAGGTGTGCGCTGAGGCCTGGAGCCATGAAGCCTGTGGTGGTGATGCACGCCAAGAAGTCCACCTGGCTGGGCTCGAGCCCCTCGGCCTCGAGGCAGCGCCGCACGGCGCGCGCACCGAAGTCCTTGGCGCCGCGCAGGTGCTTGGCCAGGAGCTCGCCCTGGGTCTCGTTGGGCTGGCCGTCGGGATCGGGCGGCGGCAGGATGAGGTGCCGCCCGCGAATGTGCCCGGAGCCGAACAGAGAACGGATACGCGGATCCGCGACGTGATAGCGCTCGATGACCTCTCTCTGCCGATACCAGGTATCGGGGTTCGCGGTGGCGACGGAGAGGATGCGGGGGCGTGGATTTGTCATGACCAGGGCTTCCGGGGGTGGAGCTTAGCGCAACGGGGGCGAAATCGCTTCGTTTCTTCGGTATGCTGAGGACAGGTAGGTGAAGCGCATGACCACAGGCGACGAGTCGCTCTGGGATCTCGAGGAAGAGGACAGCCCGTTCGAGGCTGTCTCCGAGGAATCCACTCCCCCCGGCCAGGGCCCGGCCACGCCCTCGCCGGACCCCTTCGCGGCGCTGGACGGTGAGCCCGGTGCGCCCGCTGCGACGCCCGGCGAAGGTGAGGCGCCCTCGCCCCGCGATCGTGGGGCGTTCGATGACGAAGACGATGACGAGGAGGCCGTCGGCACATCGGAGGCCGGGCGTGCCGCCAGTGACGCGCTGGTGTCCCTGGGGCGGGCTGCCCGCTCCTACCTGCTCTACGAGCCCGACAACGAGGCCATCCGCAACTTCCTCGACGACATGCGCACCCGCTTCGACCACTTCCTGAAGAACTACGGGCACCTCAAGCTCCACATCCGGCCGTGGGAGATGGTGCTGGGCAGCGAGGTCGTCTACCTGAACCGCGACCGCGAGCGCTCCCTGGCCTTCCGCCTGTTCCGCGACGGAGTGCGCCGCATCGCCATCGCTCCGGACGTGGCATGGGACGAGATCACCCAGTTCCTTGGCATCCTCTCCATCCGCTACGTCGGCGTGCAGCAGCAGGAGGACGACATCGTCACCCTGCTGTGGAAGGCAGGCTTCAAGCACATCGAGGTGGACTCGGTGGAAGGCTTCGTGCCCGAGGACGATGAGACCGAGTTCGTGGACGAGGCGCTCCTGAGCGAGCTGGGGGATCTGTCCGATCTGGACGAGATGGGGGCAGCGGGTATGGGCGCTCTGGCTGGGGCCGCCCCCGAGGGCTTCGACATTCCATGGCCCGAGTACACCGCCCGGGTGCCCCTGGCCTATGTGGAGCTGGACACCGAGGCGCTGCAAGAGGCTGCCCGCGAGGACTCGAACGTGGCGCTGCCTCAGCAGTGTGTGCGGCTGCTCCGGGAGATCCTCGAGGTGGCCTGCAACCCTGTCGAGCCCCTCGAGCTCGAGGAGGCCACCCCCATCCTGCGGGAGATCCGTGACTTCCTGCTCTCCGAAGGCCTGCTCTCGTCCCTGATCGACGTCATGCAGATCATTCAGGCGCTGCCCTTCCGCGAGAGGGACATCGAGCGCAAGCAAGATCTGCTCGAGGCCTTCACCGACGAGCGCGCCCTCTCCCGCATCATCCGGTCGGTGCCAGCAGGCTCCCGCGAGGTCCCCTCCGAGCTGGAGGAGCTGGTGAGGGCCATCCCAGGCAACCCGGTGCCGCTGCTGCTGGGGATCCTGCGCAAGGAGCGGAGCAACACCGCCCGCTGGGTCACCCGCTCGCTGCTGGTCGAGACCGGCGCACCCCATGTGGAGCTTCTCAGCCAGGCCATCCACGACTCGGAGCCCCCCGTGGCTGCTGACCTCCTCCAGGTGGTGGCCTCCGTCGATCCCGAACAGGGGCCCAAGGTGGCCCTCGAGCTGGTGGTCGAGGCCGACGTCGAGGTCCAGCTCCAGGCTCTGGCCATCATCGAGCACGGAACCTACGATCAGCAGGTGGGCCAGCGGCTGGCTCAGCTGCTGGATGCCGGCAGCATCGAGGTGCGCCTGCGGGCCCTGCGCATGCTCGAGTCCCACAAGGAACGCTGGGCCTTTCACGCGGTGGCCAGCCGCCTGCAGCGCAACGCCAACCGGGATCTGCAGCCCCGGGAGATCGATGCGCTGGCCACGGCCATGGTGCGCATCTGGGACGAGCGCGCGTTTCACACATTCCTTGGCTGGATCAAGCCTCGCGGGCTGCTCAAGCGCGTGCTGCTGGGCCAGGCCACCCTCAAGCGCGCGTCGGTGACGGGGCTGTCTTTTATCCCCGGCGAGCAGGCCGAAGAGTACATCCGCCTCGTGGCGAAGACGGCGAGCGACGATCTCCATGCCCACTGCATGCAGTGCCTCGTGCGCCACCGCCGGCTCGGAGTGAAGGTTGGCGATGTCCGCTGATAAAGACGAAGTCAAGAACGCGCAGGATCGCCTGGGTCGCCAGCTCGAGCGCGCACGCTCGGCCGAGGACCGGGAGCTCTCCCGCCAGGTACGCGAGGTGGGCGAGCAGTTCGCCCGGCTTCTCTACGGCCTGCTGCGCCTCACCCGGCTGCACCAGCTCGACAACGCGGCCTTCGCCCAGCCCATCTCCGAGTGGGTGCGGGCCCAGGCCAAGCTCGTGGATGTGCTGGGAACAATCCACCTCATCTGCGTCGAAGACCAAGTCTACGTCAACGACGTCCGCATCCGGTTCGACATGGCCCACGATCACATCGAGGCCCTGGGGTCGGACCTGCGGCGCCACAACGTGGGCGGGATGACCTTCAACGAACAGCTGACCGAAGATCAGCTTCGCTTCGTCATCCAGGCCATCGCCGCCAAGCCCGACATGCGCGGCGCGCGCCACGCGCTGCAGCACAAACTCAGCGAAGCTGGCATGAGCTCCATCGAGCTGCACGGTCCCTTCCGGTTCAGGCTCAAGGGTGAGCGCACCCGCAAGGCGGACCGCGCCTTCACCGAGGTCTACCAGCAGAGCGCGTCTGTCATCTCCGAGGCCTACCAGAACCTCAGCGCCAACCGCATGCCCAACCCGCTTCCCGTACGGCGCTTGGTCAACGAGCTGATCGACAACACCCGCATGGTGGGCGCGTCGGACCTGGCCCAGGAGCACGACGAGCGCCTGTCGCCTTTCGCGCGGCACGTGCTGATGGTCACCAACCTCTCGCTGATGATCGGAAGGTCCGCCGGCTTGCCCGAGACCACCCTGGGCGACCTCGGCGTGGCGGCCATGTTCCACGACGTGGGCATGTCGGTGAAGGAAGAGGGCTTCTTCGTTCCCTATCCGCGTCACAACACCGCCGGACTGCGCACCCTGATGCGCCAGCGCGGGTTCCACGAGGCCAAGGTGCGGCGCCTGCTGGCGGTGGTGGAGCACCACAGGCCCAACGAGGGCCCCCTGGGCAAGCCCTCGCTCTTCGCTCGGGTGATCCACATCGCCGACGACTACGACATCCTCACGCGCTTCCGGCCCGGCCAGGGGCCCGTCCTGGCCCAGCCCGACGCGCTGGCGCGCATGGCCGCTCAGGCCGGTGCGATCTACGATCCCCAGCTCTTCCAGGCCTTCGTCAACAAGATGGGGCTGTTCCCGCCTGGGTCCATCCTGCGCCTGGCCTCTGGGAGGCTCGCGGTGTCGGTGTCGGGCGCGCGCAGCCGCAAGACCTTCTCCAGGCCCCTGTGCCGGGTCGTACGCGAAGCCGACGGCAGCACGCCCGCGGAGCCTATCGCCGTGGATCTGGCCCTGGGTGACCGGGTCAAGAAGGTGATCCGGCCCGGGGACTGGTAGCGACGGCCTGGTCCTGCTGATCACTCACGCGGCTGCTCGCGTGGGTGGGCGGCGGTGTGCCGGTTAGTCTCCGCCCCCCGGAGGTAGCCATGCAGACCCTGCCCGAGATCCTCGGCGCCATCGTGCTCGAAGCCGCCCACAGCCTGGTCCCAGGCCTCGAGGTGCGCGGTCCTGTGGTCCAGGCCACGGCCGACGCGGCCCACGGCGACTACCAGACCAACCTGGCCTTCAGGCTCACCAAGGCCCTGCGCTTGCCCCCGACCGCCTGCGCGGAGGCCCTGGCCCAGGCCCTGCCGGATCACCCCGCGGTGCGCTCGGTGGAGGTGGCGGGCAAGGGCTTTCTGAACCTGCGCCTCCACGACGCGTGGCTGGCCGACGCGCTGCTGGCCCTCACCGGCGGGGACGAGCTGGATCTGCCCTCGCCGGGTCAGGGTCGGACGGTGGTGGTGGACTACGGCTCACCCAACGTGGCCAAGCGGATGCACGTGGGCCACCTGCGCTCCACCAACATCGGCGACGCCCTGGTCAAGATGTGGCGCGCCCTGGGCTACACCGTCCTGGGCGACAATCACATCGGCGACTGGGGCACCCAGTTCGGCAAGCTCATCGTGGCCTGGGATCGCTGGCGGGACGAGGCCGCCTTCGAGGCCGACGCCATCGGAGAGCTGGAGCGCATCTACGTCAAGTTCGCCCAGGAGACCGGTCCGGAGCTCGAGGACCTGGCCCGCGAGAACACGGCCCGCCTGCAGGCGGGTGACCCCGAGCTCACCGCGCTCTGGGAGCGCTTCGTGCGCGCGTCCTTGGAGGAGTTCGATGCGGTCTACGAGCGCATGGGCGTGCGCTTCGATCTCACCCTGGGGGAGTCCTTCTTCCAGCCCATGCTGGCTCCCATCGTGGCGGAGCTGCTGGACCGAGGCATCGCCGAGGTGGACGACGGCGCCGTGGTTGTGCGCTTCGACAAGGCCGACGGTAAGGGCCTGGGCGATGCGCCGATGCTCATCCGCAAGCGCGACGGGGCGGCCTTGTACGCCACCACCGACCTGGCCGCGCTGCGCTACCGCGAGCAGCAGTGGGACCCGGATCACGTCGTCTACGTCACCGACATGCGGCAGCAGTTGCACTTCCGCCAGGTCTTCGCGGGCGCCCGCAAGGCTGCGCTCACCGACGCGGAGCTGGAGCACGTCTGGTTCGGCATGCTCAGCCTGCCCGAGGGCGCAATGGCCACCCGGAAGGGCAATGTCATCCGCCTGGGCAAGCTGCTGGACGAGGCCGCCACGCGTTCCAGGGCGGTGGTGGACACAAAGTCCCCCGAGCTCCCCGAGGCGGAGCGGGCGGCCATCGCCGAGGCCGTCGGCGTCAGCGCGGTGCGCTACGCAGACTTGTCTCAGAACCCGCAGTCCAACGTCACCTTCGACTGGGATCGCATGCTGGCCCTCGAGGGCAACACCGCGCCCTTCCTGATGTACTCCTACGCCCGCTGTTGCAGCGTCCAGCGCAAGGCTGGGCTGGTGCAGCGCGAGGTGTCGGGGCTTCACCTGGGCGAGCCCGCCGAGCGAGAGCTGGCCCTGGCGCTGCTGCGCTACCCCGAGGCCCTCATCACGGCGCTGGCCGCTCGCCGGCCCAACATGTTGTGCGAGGCCTTGTTCGGCCTGGCGGGGAGCTTCAACCGCTTCTGGTACCAGGTGCCCGTGCTGCGAGCCGAGGCCGATCAGCGCGCTGCCCGCCTGGCCTTGGTGGAGGCTACGGCCCGGGTGCTGGGGCACGGGATGCGCCTGGTGGGCATCCACACCCTCGAGCGCATGTAGGCTCGGATCAGTCCTCGCCCCGAGCGCGGTTGACCAGCCCGATGGCACCCGCCAGGGCGGTCATGGCTGCGCCGTGGCGCTTGGGCGCCCCATGGCTCCAGGCCAGGCTCGAGGCCTGCAGGAAGGCATGGCGCGCCATGCGCAGCTGCCCGAGGCGCAGGTGGGTGGCGCCCTTGACCGACCAGGCCGTGATGCAGTCTGGATCGCACTGCACAGAGCTGGCCAGATCGTCCAGGGCCTGGTGATGGCGTCCGTCGCCCACCAGGGCCATGGCCCGGTTGCACAACACGCTGGCGTCGTGGGGATCGAGCACCAGGGCGCGCTCGAAGCTGGCCATCGCGCCCTCGAGATCCCCCGCGCGGGCCTGGGCGACCCCGCGATTGTTCCACAGCTCGGCGACGCCGTCGTCCAAAGAGCAGGCGTGCTCGAGCAGGACCAGCGCCCGGTCGAGCTCTCCCAGGGACAGGTGGGTGCGGGCACGAGCGTTGAGCGCTACGGGATCCCTGGGGGCCGCATCCAGCGCCTGGTCGAAGCATCGCCCGGCGTCTGTCGGGCGCTCCGCGAGCAGCAGATACCGGCCTCGCTCGAGCCAGAACAGCGGGTCGTCGGCCCGCAGGGCGATGATCTTGTCGGTTCCCTGGGCGGTGCTGCTCGAGATGGTGGCGCTCCAGTGCAGTTGGCCGGACCCTGACACACATATATACTCCACTGGGGCGCGATCCGACGCCCGTGGAACCCAGGCGATGACCAAGACGGCTCCTCCTCCTGTGCGTCCCCTCGAGTCGCCACCAGAGCGGCTTGGGCGCTATCGCCTGGTGCGGCCCATCAGCACTGGCGGCATGGCGCGTGTGTTCGAGGGGCGTCGGGAGAGCTTGGCGGGGGTGAGCCCCAGGGTGGCGGTCAAGGTCATCCTTCCGGACTTCGCCACCGACGAGGGGTTTCAGCGGCTCTTCGTCAACGAGGCGCGGATCGGCTCGCAGCTTCAGCACCAGAACCTCGTGCAGATCCAGGACTTCGATCGCCAGGGGGAGCACTTCTACCTGGTCATGGAGTTCGTGGATGGCGTCACCCTGCGCCGGGCTATCGGGCTGTGCCGCAAGCACGGCATGCTGATCCCCGTGCCGGTGATCGCCGAGATCGGGCGGCAAGTCTGTGAAGGTCTGCACTATGCCCACACGGCCAGCGGCGAGGACGGCAACGCGCTGCACCTCATCCACCGGGACATCAAGCCCTCGAACCTGATGATCAACGCGCAGGGCGTGGTCAAGGTGCTGGACTTCGGCATCAGCCGCGCGCTGTTCAGCCGGGAGCGGCAGGGGACCGTCAAGGGCACCTGGGGCTACATGTCCCCCGAGCAGGCTTCGGGCCGGGAGATCGGGCCGAGCACGGATGTGTTCGGCCTGGCCTCGGTGCTCTACGAGCTCGCCACCCTGCAGCCGATCTTCCCCGAGAAGGAGCCCAAGGATCTGCGCGAGGCCCTGGCCGCCGATCTCGGCGCCAGGCGGGCCATCGGCCTGGGCGGGCCCGCGGGCGCGCTCGCGCCGGCCCTGGTTCGCGCACTCCAGCGGGATCCCCAGGCCCGCTTCCCCAGCGCGCAGGCCTTCCAGCGGGCTCTGGGGGCGCTGCTGGCCAACCCGGTCACCGCCCGCGAACAGCTGGTCCACTTCTGGGCCACGCTGATGGAGCTGCAGGGCGAGAGCCCCGTCGGCGGCGCCTTCCGCAGCCGGTCCAGCCTGCTCGACCAGTCCTCCCGCGGCTCCAGTCATGCGTCGGCTGCCTCCATGGGCTCCGGTTCCTACGCGGCCAGCCTCTCGGGAGGGTCGCAGGCGCCAAGCCAGCCCCAGGCCTCCAGCGGCGGCCTGCAGGTGGCGGTGGGCAGATCCCCCCGCGACCTGGACATCGACCTGGGCGAGCCCGAGCCCGAAGAAGCCCCCCGCCGTCGCAGCAGGGTCTTCCTGGGCCTGCTCGCCACGCTGCTCACGGTGGCGGTGCTCTTCTTTGCCGGCTCCCGGGTGCTGGATGGTCGCCGTCCTTCGCGGGCGCCCATCGCTCCGTCCGTCACGGCCGATCTCACCCTCGAGTCCATCCTCAGTGGCATCGGCGACCCCGAGCCGCCCGCAGTCTCGGCGCCGGCCGAGCCCAGTGCCCGCCCTGCGCCCAAGACCACCCGTCCCGCCCCCCGCGCGTCGGGCCCTGCGGAGCCGGCCGCCTCCGGGCAGGCC
>CALDOK010000122.1 GCA_937912125.1 uncultured Pseudomonadota bacterium | reverse complement strand
GTGGTCCACGCGGTCGTGGTCGAGCACGGTGGCCGGGTCACGGTGCGCAGCGAGGCCGGCCCGGGCAGCTGCTGCACGATCCGCCTGGAGGCTAGCGCGCAGGTATGAACCACCGATTGTTGGTCATCGACGACGAACGCAGCATGATCGAGCTGCTCGAGCAGAGCCTCGGCTCGGCAGGCTACTTCGTCCAGCCGGCTCACTCCGGCGCAGAGGGGCTCGAGCAGCTCCAGAGCAGTGACTACGACGTCGTCGTGACAGATGTGAGGATGCCCGGGATGGACGGCATCGAGCTCTGCCGGCACGCACAGGCGCTGCGGCCTGACGTGCCCGTCGTCGTACTCACAGCCTTCGGCAGCATGGAGACCGCGGTGCAGGCCATCCGCGCTGGCGCTTGGGACTTCCTCACCAAGCCCGTGGATCTGGACGCCCTCGAGCTGGTCATCCGGCGCGCTGCCCATCACCGCGAGATGAGCAGGCAGCTGCGCCGCCTCGACGGTGCTGGGGTGAAAGAACCCGTAGTGGAAGGCATGATCGGAAGCTCGGCGGCCATGCGGGGGCTGCTCGATCTGCTCCCCCGAGCGGCGCGCTCGGACGTCCCGGTGCTCATCACAGGGGAGACGGGCACGGGCAAGGAGCTGGTCGCACGGGGTCTGCATGACCTGGGCTCCCGCGTGGATGGGCCATTCCTGGCCGTCAACTGCGCCGCGTTGCCAGAGGCGCTGTTGGAGTCCGAGCTCTTCGGCCACGAGCGCGGCGCCTTCACCGATGCCCGCACTGCCCGCAGAGGCTTGTTCCTGGCGGCCACGGGCGGGACCCTCTTCCTCGACGAGGTCGGAGAGCTGCCGTTGACGCTGCAGCCCAAGCTGCTGCGGGTGCTGCAAGAGCGCAGGGTCCGCCCTGTGGGCTCGGACAAGGAAATCGCCGTGGACTGCCGGGTGTTGGCGGCCACGAATCGAGGTCTTCGCACAGAGGCGCAGCAGGGCGGATTTCGGATCGACCTCTACTACCGGCTGGCGGTGATCGAGCTGGCCCTGCCCCCAATCCGAGCACGCGCAGGAGACATCCTGCTGCTGGCTCAACACTTCTTGGCGCGCGCTGCAGAGCGGTCCAACAGGCCTATCCAGGGGATGACCACGCCCGTGGCCCAGTCCCTGCTCGCCTACCACTGGCCCGGCAATGTCCGGGAGCTGGAGAACGCCATCGAGCGAGCCGTTGCCCTCACCGAACACGACCACTTGGTGCTGGATGATCTGCCTCCCGAGATCGGGCAGATTCCGGGGTGCGTCGTGAGGGACGGCCGGGACCTACCCGTCCGACTCGAGCCCCTGGAGCAGATGGAACGTCGCCACGTCCTCCGCGTGCTCGCCGCAGTGGACGGGAACAAGACCCAGGCCGCGGCGGTGCTGGGCATCGGCCGACGCACCCTGTACCGCAAGCTGGAGCGCTGGGTGGAGCTGGGGGTGCTCGATCCGGCTGCGGTCGGCCTCGACCCGCCTGAACCACAGGGCACCGACCCGAGCTGATCTTGGGGTCGATGAAAGGATGGGGAGGGCCCGGCGAGCGTGTCCGTCACCAGGTGGTGTCGTGCGGTCGTACATGTCGTCCGAAGGTCGTCGCCGCTCACCGGGCCTTCCACGTCTTGCAGCTCTTGCACGCATCGTGCCGCGACCGCCTGTGGCTGGTGGGCCAAGGCTCGAAGTCGGCATCATGGGCCGTTTCTTCCCACACTCGTGGAGTGTGGCTCGTTGGTAGGGAGTGGATCGATTCGGCACGGCTGTGTCGAATCAGCTCGTTCCCACCGCGAAGGACCGCCGTTCGGTGCAGGTTGGACCTGGCAAAACGAGCGAGAGACCGTCCCAACGGGAGTGGCACGACGCTTGCTATTGAGTTGGTTGTCCCGAGCCCGAGCGCAAAGACAGGGAGGACTGACCATGAAGCCCAAATCGAAAAACGAGCTCCCCACGCCCCCGTGTGTCGTGCTGGCCGAGGACGATCCCGAGCTGCTCAGTCTCCTGGCCTCGGTGCTGGAGGGGGAGGGCTACGAGGTCGAGCGAATCGCAGACGGGAGAGAACTCGATCGGTTCCTGTGGACGGGCCATTGGGAGCGCCGGATTCCTCCCGCAGTGGTGGTCTCGGACATCCGCATGCCCTGCTTCAGCGGCCTTGAGGTGCTCGAGGAGCTCCGCCGCGCGGGGAGGGTGCAGCCCGTGGTCCTGATCACGGCCTTCGGTGATGAGGCCACCCACGAGCAGGCTCGCCAACTCGGTGCGGTGGCTGTACTCGACAAGCCCTTCGAGCTGGAGGAACTGGTGGAGCTGGTCAATGCCACGGCGGAACCATCACATCCTGTCCGGCGACACGGCTCCGCTGCGAGGCAGGTTGGATGAGCTTCCTCGTCACCGCGGCGGTTGTGGCGGTGGTGCTGCTTCTCGCGGTGGGCCGCGGGGTTGGCCGAGAGGGCGGCGCGCCTCGCGGTGCATGGAGCGATGGCCTGCTGCTGCTGGCTTGCACGTTGGTGTTGCTCCATGCCGGTCGGATCGAGTTGGTCGGAACGCCTCTGGCTCAGGAGAGCCTCGCGTCCGAAGGAGACTCGGTGACCCTGCCAGCCATCGGGCGGCCTGTCTCCCTGCTCGTGGGTGGGACGATCGCCCAGAGCGACAGCTCCAGCCCCAAATCTGCGCACTACACGCTGGCCGTCGCGGACGACCGGCACACGCTTGTCCGCTACCAGGGCACCTTCGATGAGCGCTGGAGTCAAGTCGGAAGGGGGCGGCACGGCCGCATGGCCTCGAACAGCGTTGTGGAGGAAGAGCGCATCGATCTTCCTGTGGAGACCACGGGACGGGGACTGACGCTGACCTTGTCCATGCTTGACGGCGAGCTGGATGGTCCGGTGAGAGTGGGGCTGGTTCCCGCCCCGTGGTCTCCCATTTTCGTTTCCTTGGTAGGCTCGCTGATCCTGCTCTTGGGAGCAGGCCTCGAGGCCCACCACACAGGTGGCCGCCTGCGCGTGACCTGCCTCGCGGTCCTGGCGTTGTTCTCCCTCTGCCTCACTCACCAGATCACCCCCGGCAGCCCCTGGGTGACCGTGCTGGGAGCGGCGCTGGTATCGGCGCTTGGAGGCATCCCACTGGGATTCGTCCTCACGGCCTTGGCCCGTCGAGTCCTCACACGAAGACCCACAGCATCCTCGGCCACCGAGTGATGGCATCGGAGGCGACATGAACGAGAATCCCCCGAGGAAGACATCACCCAGGAGCTCTCTGACCTGGCTCGTAGTGCTCTCCGCCATGGGTCTGCTGACCTTTGCGGTCGCCGCGACTGCCATCGGGGCTGCGTCCGTGGGGAGGCTCCATCTTGGGCTCACCGAAGCGGATGTCGTCGCCTGGATCCTACCTCCACCCCTGAAGCTTTGGCGGCGCTTGGGGCACCAGCTGGAGTGGCCTTCGGTGTGGCATCGCGAGCCTGGCCAGGACCCATCCAAGACAAGGCCAGAGATGCTCGATTCATCGCCCAGCCCGCCTCTCCAAGCCCTGATCTCCCAGCCTGAGCTGGTGGCCGATGTCGCTGAGCGGGTGCTCCCATCTGTGGTCAACATCTCCACCAGCAGGATCGTTCGGACATCGAGCGGCGGCCATTTGATGCCCTACTCCAGCGATCCGCTCCTGCAACGGTTCTTCGGCCAGGGGTTGACGCCACACGAACTGCCACGGGAGAGGCTGGAGCGCAGCCTCGGGTCAGGCGTCATCGTGTCGGCCGAGGGCCTGGTCCTGACCAACCACCACGTGATCGAGCAGGCCGACGAGATCAGGGTCACGCTGCAGGATGGGAGCGAGCTGGAGGCCTCTGTCGTGGGCAGCGACAGCCACACGGATCTCGCCGTGCTGCGCTTGAGTGCGGATGTTCTCCCCCCTTTGACCCCCCTGCCGTTGGGGGACTCCGAGGGGCTCCGGCTGGGCCAGATCGTCCTCGCTGTTGGCAACCCCTTCGGCCTCTCGGGCTCCGTCACGATGGGCATCGTGTCCGCCAAGGGCAGATCCGGGATGGGCATCGCGGACTACGAGGACTTCGTCCAGACCGACGCCGCCATCAACCCTGGCAACTCCGGCGGCGCTCTCGTCAGCCTGGACGGCGAGCTCGTGGGGATCAACACCGCCATCTTCTCGCGCAGTGGCGGTAGCCAGGGCATCGGCTTCGCCATCCCCTCGGCCATGGCGCGCCCCATCATGGATGACTTGGTTGAGCACGGAGAGGTCTCGCGCGGCTGGCTCGGAGTCTACATCCAGGATCTCGAGCCCGATCTTGCCGTCGCCATGAAGCTCGAGGGCCAACATGGCGCACTCGTGGCCCAGGTCCCAGAGGGCTCTCCCGCGGATCGGGAAGGCATCCTGCCCGGTGACCTGGTGGTCTCGTTCGACGGAGAGTCCATCGATGGATCGGCTGAGCTGCGGGTGGCCGTGGCCATGCGACCACCGGGGAGCGAGGTAGAGCTGGGCCTGGTCCGCGGCGGGAGGCTGGTCACGTTCGAGGTCGAGCTCGGCGATCTGGACCAGCGCGCAGAGAGCTCCGAAGTGGCGGAACGACAGGAGGGGCCCCTGGCCGGGCTCTCGCTGCAGACGCTCACTCCTGCCAATCGCCGCGAGCATGGTGTCCCAGACAGCGTGTCGACGGGGCTCCTGGTCACCGGAGTAGACGAGGGGAGTCCGGCCTGGCGCGAGGGCCTCCGCCAGGGGGACGTGCTGCTCGAAGCCAACCGCGAGCCCCTCACCGTGCCAGGGGATCTGCGCAAGGTGGAGGAAGACGGGGCCAGCCACATGCTGTTGCTGGTCACCAGGCAAGGAGCCACTCTGTTTATGGCAGTTCCGCTGAGCTGAACGTCCCAAGAGCCAACTCAGGGTTTCACTCGAACGGTGGCCCGCGAATGACCGTGTCACTTCGACACAGCCGTGTCGAGTTGGTCCAGGTCGTGCAGTGGTGCATCGCGTGGCTTGGGGAGCGCATTCTGGCGAGAACTGCGGCCGGGATGCGCTGCATGGTGCCGCCCCCTGGCCGCTGGCACGGGCCTTGCACTCTATGTCTGTCTGCGCACCTTCACCCTCCATCCTGACCCTTGACCCCGATGTTCGACTGCGCCCACGTCTCATCGCCCTTTCCGGTTCGCGAAGAACTCGCGGACCTGGAGCTGCCGACCAAGCGGCGCCCAGTGTCGCGGCTTGGAGGCGCGGACGTTGGCCGGGACGAGCGAGAGCTGGAGCTCATCCTCCAACGCCATGGGTGGATCGCGCGAAAGCTCGCTCGCGTCCATCGTCGAAGCTGGCTGGATGATGAGGACTTGGTGGCCGAGGGTATGCTCGGTCTCATCCTGGCGTGGAGACGCTTCGATCCGTCTCGGGGCGTCCCCTTCGAGTGCTATGCGCGTTGGTGGGTGAGGGCCAGGATCGTCGACTTCGTAGCTGTCAACGGGCGGATTGGGAGCCTGCGGCACGGAAGGGTCGGGCGCCGACTGAGCTGCGAGCTGCCGAAGGTGATGCGCCAGCTCGACCCCATCGCTGCCTCACCGCCCATTTGGGCGGTGGCGGAGACACTCGCGGTCTCCCGCGAGGCGGTGACCGAGTTTCTTCTGGTGTATCAGGCTGACCAGCTCCCCATCCATGAGCCCGCGTCCCGCACACACAGCAACCTGGCCTTGGGATCGATCTTGGATTCGGCGGAGCCGAGCCCCGAGGCGCTTCTGTCTCACGCACAGACCATCCATCAGGTCCGCCAAGCCGTGGAGGACTTCGCCAGAGGTCTGGAGTCCGAACGGGACCTGCAGATCCTCCGAGAGAAGGTGCTGTCGGTGGACCCCGTGAGCCTCGCTGCGCTCGGCCGCAGGTGGGGAGTGAGCAAGCAGCGCGCGTGCCAGATCGAGCAGCGGCTGATGCGGCGCCTGGGCGAGCATCTCTCTCGGGAACTTTTGCAGGAGCCTGTACCCGAGCAGCTGTGCCATGCGTCGGCCCGCGCTGCGCAGGCTGGTTGAGGAGGAGTCCCCATGCGTGGCATCGGTAGAGCGTTGCAAGGTTTGGAGTCTATGGGCCTGCCCCACTGGATCGTAGGGTTCGTGTTCTTCGGGACGGTCATCGCGTTCCTGTCGTACATTCTCAAGAATGCACCTCTGGGACGAGCCCGTGGCCTGGTGAAGCGCTCGGTACACGTCTCCCCAGCGCAGCGCACCGAGATGGAGAGGGAGGCGCTGGCGATCGTCTGGGATCACCCTGTGGGGCTCCTGAGCGTGGGGCAGGAGGCGATCCAGCGGGATCGGCGGGACTTGGCTACGCGTGCGCTGGCCAGGCTCATGGAGATCGGGAAGCGTCCCGATGACATCAGGAAGCTCGAAGACGAACTCTACGGCAAGAACCGCCCCAGGCTCGAGAGAGAGGTGATCGCGATCCGGGGCCTCATCGAGGAGGAGCTCTTCGAGATGGCCGCCGCACGGATGAAGCGAGCCCTGGAACTGTGGCCGGGCAACGAAGGCCTGCTGGAGCTCGACACTCGCCTACAGGAGCGCCTCTGGGCTGCCGCCACCCGTGCGGACAGGCACGAGCCACCGGCAGCGTAGATGTCCAGTGGTCTGCCAGAGTCCGACGCAGCCCAGCAGCGGACTGGAGCAGCTCAGTGATCGGCGGAGACACGACAACGAAAGTGGTTTCCAGTGAACCTTGGGAATTCGCCGGCTGGGGACGAGCCGAACGGATCAGCGATCTGGGGCTGGAGGCCGGAGCCGGCGAGGGCGCGCTGCCTCGCAAAGCGTCAAAGCTCGGCGCGTGGTTCTCCACAGCCATCTGCGGCAACGACATCACCTCGAGCTGTCTCTACGTCTCCGCCCTCTGCGCAGCACAGGCGGGCCGCTACGCACCCATCGTGTTGGCCATCGTGGTGGGTGTGCTCTACCTCTTCAGGAAGGTCTACGCCGAGGTGGGGAGCGCGCTGCCGTTGAACGGCGGCACCTACACCGTGCTGCTGAATACCACCAACAAGAAGCTCGCCGCGGGCGCAGCGTGCCTCACCCTGCTCTCCTACGTGGCCACCGCGGTCATCAGCGCGGGCGAGGCCATGCACTACGCCCACAACCTGTGGCACGGCCTGGACGTGTTCTGGGCCACCCTCGGCCTGCTGGGGCTGTTCGCCTTCCTCAACCTGGTGGGGATCACCGAGTCGGCGGTGGTCGCGCTTGTCATCTTCCTCTTCCACATGCTGACCCTCACGGTGCTGTCTCTGGCCTCCCTCACCCTGGTGATCCAGGATCCGTCGCTCCTCGTGGCCAACTGGGCCGCGCCGAGCACCCACGGGCTGGGCCACGCCTTGTTCTTCGGCTTCGCCGCCGCCATGCTGGGCATCAGCGGCTTCGAGAGCTCCGCCAACTTCATCGAGGAACAGCGAGAGGGAGTCTTCCCGAAGACCCTGCGCAACATGTGGCTCGCCGTGGCTATCTTCAACCCCCTGATCGCCTTGCTCGCCCTCGGCCTGCTGCCTCTGGCGGACATCCAGCAGGTCCCCCCCGACCTGCTCGCGAGCATGGGTGAGCGGTCCCTGGGAACATTTCTGCGCAGCTGGGTCTCCATTGACGCCGTGCTCGTCCTCTCCGGTGCGGTGCTGACCTCGTATGTCGGTGTCACGGGCCTTATCAGGCGCATGGCTCTGGATCGCTGCCTACCCCAGCTGCTCCTGAACAAGAACGCCCTGCGTGGAACCAACCACTGGATCGTCCTGGCGTTCTTCGCGGCCTGCGCCTCCATCATGGCTGTCACGGGTGGCGAGGTGACGATGCTCGCGGGTGTCTACACCCTCTCGTTCCTCTGCGTCATGGCGTTGTTCGCCGTGGGCAACATGCTCCTGAAGGTCAAGCGAGCGCGCCTACCCAGGGCCGTCCGCGCGTCCTGGCCTACTGTGGTGGTGGCTCTGGTGGCCGTGCTCGTGGGGCTGGCGGGCAACGTCTTGCTCGACCCGGACTTCGTCCGGGTGTTCGGCATCTACTTCGCGGGAGCGGTGGCCGTGGTCGGGGTGATGTTCTTGCGGCTGTACCTGCTACGGCTGGTACTGTTTGTCTCTCGAGCGGTCGTCGAGCGGGTTCAGCAGGCCAACGCGTGGGTGTACGGCCGCATCTCGAGCAGCATCACGGAGATCAACAGCCGCACGGTCATCTATTTTGCCAGCGGCGACGATCCTGCGGAGCTCAATCGCGCTGCGCTGTACGTGCTCGAGAACGAGCAGACCAGCCGCATGGTGGTCGTCCACGCTTACCAAGACGAGGGGGACGTCCCGCCCGAGCTGGCGGAGCACCTGGCCGCCATCGACCACCTCTATCCGGAGCTGCGCATCGACTTCCTGGCCGTACACGGCAGCTTCGGGCCCGAGCTCATCGCCTCCCTCGGGGAGCGCTTGGACATCCCACACAACTACATGTTCATCGGAACGCCTGGAGACAGGTTTCCCCACAAGATTGGGTCGTTGGGCGGTGTACGGTTGATCCTGTAGCCAGAGCCCTGTCGCGGCTGCATCTACGGGTTCGACACCGACGGAGGGCGTTGTTGCACGGCTCGGCTCGGAGCCGAATACGCCCGCCAACCGTGCTTC
>CALDOK010000121.1 GCA_937912125.1 uncultured Pseudomonadota bacterium | reverse complement strand
TGCACCACGGCAATGACGGCCTGCTGGGCCTGCCCATCAAGGACCACAACTTCCCTGTGCTGGTGGGCCTGGGTTGCCCTCGCCGCTGCGAGTTTTGCGCCACGTCGGCTCAGTTCGGCGGCAGCTACCAGCCCCTGTTCGATCGCGGTGAGCAGCTGTTCGCCTTCATGCAGAAGGTGGAGCGCCAGAGCCGTCAGGGCCGGGGTGCCCTGAGCTACCTGAGCTTCATGGTCTACGACGAGAACTTTCTGCTGCAGCGGGAGTTCGTGCAGGCCTTCAAGAAGCTCAACCGCGAGCAGGCTCTGAAGGAGCCCCAGTTCGTCATCTTCACCTTCGGCGACGCCGACATCCTCAGCGAGCACAGCGCCGAGGACCTGCTCGAGCTGGGCATCGACACCATCTGGGTGGGGCTCGAGTCCCCCACGGGCACCGGCTGGGGCAAGCACGGCAACGTGGATCTACCGGCGCTCATCGAGGACATGGCCAGCTCTGGCATCCGGGTCATCGGCTCCCTGGTGGCGGGGCTCGACACCCAGGACGAGGCCGCCATCCGCCGGGACATGGACTTCGCCCTGGGTCTGCCCACCACCGCTGTGCAGTACATGCCGGTCAACCCCATCCCGGGCACCGCTCTGTATGAGCGGCTGCGAGCCGCTGGCCGCATCCGCGACGTCGACCACCGCTGGTATGGCATGAGCCACTACAACCTGCTGCACGACAGCCTGGATGAGGCCACCGTGCTGGGCCTGATCCAGGAGTTCTACGAGCGGGAGCATGCCGCGGGCGGCCCCATGGTCTACCGCCACCTGCACACCCGCTGGCGGGGCTGGCAGCGCCACCACGCCAGCGCCAACCCCTACGTGCGCGCCCGCACCGAGGTCTTCCGCCGGGACCTGCTGCGGGGCTTCCCCGTGCTGGTGCTCGGTGAGCGGCTCGGCCCGACACCTCAGGTGCGGGCTCTGTTCGGCGACCTTCGCCGCGAGGTCCAGGGCGCCTTCCGGAGCTCCGAGGTCATCCGGCAGACCCTGAAGGGTCAACTGGTGGCCGACGAGGGCCTCATCTACACCTTGATGGGCGCCCCGGGCCTGCGGCTGCTGCTGCGCGAGGCGCTGGTGGCCAACGCCGTGCTGCAGGACCCCCGCTCCCGCGGCCTGTCCCACTGGCTGCTGCACCGCCGGGACGCCGAGGCCCGCGCAGGGCAGGGCAGCATCCCCTGGGGCCAGCCCCAGCCGGTGGTCACAAACTACCCGCGAGGTGAGGCATGAGCTCGCCCTCTGTCGACCGCTTCCAGCACGAAATGCGGGTGTTGATGAAGGAGCGCATCGGCGTGGCCTGTTGGGTGGGAGCCTTCATCTTCCCCTGGTACGTCTTCGAGGATCACTGGCTCTGCCCCGACGGCTGGCAGCGGGTCTTTCTGCTGCGCCTCCTCTGCTCGCTGACCTGCATCCTGGCCGCGGCCCTGAACCACACCAAGCTGGGTCGCAAGCACACCTTCGTCTTCGTGATCCTGGTCGTCGCCGCCGTGTCCGTGACCAAGGCCTTCACCACGGCCCTGGTGGTGGACGACATCCAGGCCCTGTACTTCGGCGGCCACGTCTTGATCCTCTGCGGCGTTCTCGCGTTCCTGCCCCTGAACTGGTGGCAGGCCCTGATCACCGGCGGCACCGTCATCCTGGGCTACGCCGCCCCCACCCTGCTGTTTGCCGACCCCATCGAGAGCATCCCCTTCCAGATCCAGGTGGGGTTGATGACGGCGGTGTGGCTACAGCTGGCGTTCGGCTGCCACCTCAACTTCAGGATGAGGGTGAGAGAGTTCGCGTTCCGCAGCAAGCTGCACCAGGTGCGGCAGCGGGCGGAGGACTACGGATTCTGAGCAGGGCGCGGCGTGGCCAGCCGCGCCTTCAGGGCCTCGAGCTCACCGATAGGGTCCCATGCGTTGCTGATGGCGAAGCGCCAGGGGCCCGAGCCGCTGGGGCTCAGGTAGACGATGCGTAGGCCTGCGGCCGGGGGCTGCAAGTCGCTGTGGTACTCGGGGATGATGGGGGAGGGCACCGGATCGCCGTGCTTGTACGCCTGCTGCATGGCGCAGTACAGCTCGAAGTCTGCGGGGGCGACCTCCATGATCTCGCCCACCGTGGCGATGCCGTCGGGGGCCTTCACCCGCTCGCGCACCACGAAGCGGCTCACGCCATAGGCGCAGGGCTCGTCGTGGACCCTGCCGTCATCGACCGCGCGCTGAGGCGGGTCGGCGGGCTCGACCACCAGGATCACCGTCGCCGCGTGCAGCACCTCGGCCTGGTCGACCGCCTCGGGGTGGATCAGGCTGGCGTGGGCCGTGGTGGCCGCGAGAGTGAGGATGGCTGTGCTGAGCATGGGTCCTCCGCAGTGAGCGCTGGGCACGTCCCGAGTGTAGCTCGAGGTCAGGGCTACCCCGCCGAGTGTGCATGGGCATCATCCGGGGACCGGCACTGGTGGCGAGCCAGATGTGCTGATGGTGCCGTTCCCCCCTGGCTTGCGCCGCTGCGCAGGTGGCTGCCCAGCCCTTGGCACGCTGCGAACATCTTGCGCTCGGGAGACCGTCTCCCGTCTCGAAGGCCCGCTTCCGGCTCGTCGGGGGCCTCGGGTGGTCGCACTTTCGAGGGCGGGGGTGGAGGCCATCATACGGGTACCGATATGCTCCGCATCGTCACCATGGGCACACCCGACCTCACCACCCTCGATCACACGATCGACGACCGCTCCCTTTCCGGCGATGGCTCGGTGCCCCTCGCTGTCACCCTGCTGTGGCATCCGGACCCCAAGCGCATCGGCTATCGAGCCCAGGTGCTGCTCGGACGCACGCCGCTGCATATCAGCCGCAGCGAGCCCCTGTTTCCGGACGAACGTCCCTTGGACGATCCCCGCATCAGCCGCAGCCCTCTGCAGCTGGTGCCCCAGCCTGGTGGTGGCCTCCAGCTGTGGCCCAGCGGTCCATCGGTGCGCTTCACCATCGATGGTGAGGCCGGGCAGGGCGGTGAGCAGGTCGCCCTCGAGGATCTCCAGCGCGGGGTCGTGTTGGGGCTGGGGCGCGGCGCCTTGCTCCTGCTGCAGCTGGGCGAGGCGGCCACTGCCAGTCGCAACTTCGGCTTGGTGGGTGCCAGCGTGGCCCTGAGCCGGATCGCCCAGCGCATCGACACGCTGGCCCAGCGGCCGGAACCCCTGCTGATCACCGGCCCCAGCGGTACGGGCAAGGAATTGGTGGCCCGCGCTGTGCACCGGGCCGGGCCCAGGGCCGACAAGCCGTTCGTGGCGGTGAACCTGGCGGCCTTGGCACCCGGCACCGCCCCCAGCCAGCTGTTCGGCCATGAGCGTGGCGCGTTCACCGGGGCAGGCCGTGCCCATCAGGGGTTCTTCGTCGAGGCGGACGGCGGCACGCTGCTGCTGGACGAGGTGGGGGCTTGTCCTCCCGAGGTCCAGTCCCAGCTGCTGCGGGCCCTCGAGAGCAGCGAGATCCAGCCCGTGGGCGGGGCCGTGCGGAAGGTGGATGTGCGCGTGCTCGCCGCCACCGACAGCGTGATCGAGGATCGGCTCTGCGAGGATGACTTTCGCGCCCCCCTGTACTTCCGGCTGGCCCGCAGCAAGCTGCACATCCCGCCCCTGCGGCGCCGCCCCGCTGACATCGCGGTCCAGCTGGTGCACTTCTTGCGCATCGCCCTGCACGGCTTTGGCGCGGGCGAGCGGCTGCGGCCGGCCCCACCCCACGCGGCGCCTTGGCTGAGTCGCGATGTGATGGAGGCGGTGCTGGCCCACGGTTGGCCCGGCAACACCCGCGAGCTCATCAGTGTCGCGGGTGAGCTGGCCGAGCGCTTTGGGAGCGAGCCGGTCTGCGGCCTTCCGCACTTCATCCGGATCGGCCCGCGGGTTCCAGGGCCTCGCCCGGAGTCCACCCTCGCCCAACGCCCCGCCCCCTGTGAGTCGTCGCCGGTCGAGGGCGTTCTGCGAGCCCATGGCTACCAGCTGGGCCCCAGCGCGCGGGCGCTGGGCATCGGCGTGGCCACCCTGCGCCGGCGCATGGCCGCCCTGGACCTTCCCCGGGCCCAGGAGCTCGGCCCGGACCAGATCCGAGCAGCCCTGGACAAACACCCGGACTCCAACAGCGCTGCCGTCCACCTGCGGGTGTCCGCCCACGGCCTCAAGCTCCGGATGAAGGAGCTGGGGCTCGGGGATGATTAGGAGCCAGAGGGTGTTCCTGTGATCGTTGCCTGTCCCCGCAGTGGTTCCCAGGTCGAACTGGACGACGGCGAACACCCCGTCCGCTGCCTGCCCTGCGGCATGGTCTTGCGCGAGGGATCGGGGGAGACCGCGTTCCACTACTGCTGCAAGCGACCGGCTGTCCTTTCCGAGCAGACCGTGGACGAAGACCACGCGCCCATGCTGGCCCGCTTCCCTGGCTACGAGGTGCAGGAGGTGCTGGGCCAGGGGGGGAGCGGCATCGTCTACCTGGCTTGGAGCCAGGACAGCGAGCGGCTGGTAGCCCTCAAGGTGCTGGCCGCTGGGCAGTGGGCCAGCCCCCGCCAGCGGCTGCGCTTCCAGCGGGAGGTGGCCACCGTCGCTGCGCTGGACATCCCGGGCGTGGTCCCCATCCTGGATGTGGGCACCACCGTGGACGGCACCCCCTGGTATGCCATGGGCTACGTGCTCGGGCCCTCCCTGGCCGATCTGATCCAGGCCCGTGGGCCCTGGCCTCCCCGGGAGGTGGCCCGCGTCCTGCGCGAGCTGGCCCTGGTGGTCCAGGCGGTGCACGACCAGGACCTGGTCCATCGGGACATCAAGCCCAGCAACGTGCTGCTGGATGCCCAGGGCCACCCCTTCCTCACAGACTTCGGCTTGGTGCTGGACGACCGCGACACCGAGCGCCTCACCCGCAGCACCCAGGTGCTGGGAACCCCCCGCTACCTGGCACCCGAGCAGCTCCTGGGCGAGGTCGACGACTGGCGCCGGCTGGACATCCACGGCCTGGGGCTGATCCTGCACGAGGCGCTGACGGGGCGGTTGCCCCGGGGCCCCGATGGCCGAAGATCCGTCCTGTCATCGTCCACCGCGGGGGAGCCTCCGGACCTGCTGTGGGTCGCCAAGCGCGCAGCGGATCCCCTGCCGGAGCGACGCTACGCCAGCGCTTCGGCCATGGCCAGGGACCTGGACACCTGGCTCGAGGGGGGCCGGGTGGTGCCCATCTCCTACGCCCTGCGGCAGCGCCTGCCCGGCTGGGTCGGCTCTGGCCGCTCGCTGCTGGTGGCGGGGGTGTTGCTGGGCCTGGCGGGCCTGCAGAGCGCGCGCTCGTTCAGTGCCGGGCGAAGCCAACAGGCCAGGGAAGCGAGAGCCCAGCAGCTCCTGGATTCGGCGCGGGTCGAGATGGCTCAGCTGCTCACCGCCGACCAGGGCGACGAGGCGGCGGCGATCTTCGAGGCCTTCGCGGCCAATCCAGCCGCCACCCGCACCCGGGTGCTCGAGCGCGCCTGGCTCGCCCAGGGCAAGCGGGCGCTGCAGCTCGAAGACGTCGGCGCCGCGACCCACGCCTACGGCATGGCCCTCGCCGTCGCCCTGGACGAGGACACCAGGACCAGTGCCGTGCTGGGGCTCGCCGACGTGTTTCGTGCCAGTGGGGATCGCGCGCGCCTGGCCACCCTGTTGGATCTCCTGCCCCAGTTGGCGCCCGAAGCCGCGGAACGTTTGCCCCCCGAGGACTGGACCACCAGGGCCATGGTGCGTGGTGATCTCGCCGCAGCCCGCGCCACCGCCTCCGACTACCAGGCCAAGCTGCTGGACATGATCGGGCACGCCGAGCCGCAGGATGTGATCCGTGTCGGCGGCTGGGATCGCGACGGCGATGGCATCGACGAGCTGTTCTGCGCGCCGACCTCGACCCCGGACGCGCGCTGTGACGCCGTCCTGCCCAAGGGTTTCTGGGTCTTCCCGGCCGGAGAGCAGGGATACGCCGTGGACGACCACCAGGGGGGGAGCCGGCTGAAGCGGCTGGATGAAGAGACCATCACGGATCTGGAGTTCTGGCCGGGGAAGTTCGCCTTCGCCCTCGAGGAGGTTGGCGGCCGGCTCTACGCCGCGGTCACCGGGCGAGAGCGGGGGCTGTTCGTCCTGGGACCCGATGGTCCCGTCCCCGCGCACCCATGGACCCACCGGCTGGAGTCCTACGCGAACGACCTGATGGCTGGGGATCTGGACGGTGATGGCCGGCCAGAGCTGGCGGCGTGTTTCGGCTCGCCGTACGACTTCGGCGTCAGGGTCTACCGGCCTGCAGAGGACGGCACCCTCGATCTCATCGCTCAGCGACGCTGGCTGAGGGCCAGTGGGTTGATCGTCGTCCGCAGCCCCAGGGGGCCGCGCCTGGTCATGAGCACCACGCAGCAGATTCGATCCCTGAGGGTGTTCTCGGAGGAAGACAACCTAGCTGCGGTGGGCAGGCTCGAGGTGATGGCCCTGGAAGGCTCCGAGCTGCGCGTGGAACAGAGCCTCCAGCTCCCATCGTCCCAGGACTCCCCCGAGCAGAACTGGATGAACGTCACCGCCTGCGACCTGGACGGTGACGGCTTGGACGAGCTGGTGGCACTGGTCATGCCCTCGTCGGATTCGTCGGACGAGCGCCGCACCGTGCTGCTGGGATGGCAGGAAGACGGCAGCCTGGGTGATCCTCTCTTCATCGGTCAGTGGGAGCCCAAGCAGTGCCTCGAGCTGGACGGTGACCCCGGCGGCGAGCTGCTGCTGCACCACTCCGCGTCGAATGGGCGAGCGTCACAGACCGTGTTGGGTCTGGGAGACCAGCCGCTGGCCATAGGGGCCCAGCTCCACCAGGGAGGCGCTGACTCCGCAGCTCAGAGACTGCGTAGCTTGGGCCTATTTGTGGAGGCGGCCCACAGCCTCGAGCTGGAGACCGATGCCGCCAGGAGCGCTGACACCCTGTTGGCCGCGGCGCGCTTGCATCAGCAGGCTGGGCTGCGTTCCCGAGCCTTGGACGAGGCCAACAGGGCGCTGCGGGAGTTTCCCGATGACGCTCCCCTGGCCGCGGAGCTGATCCTCGAGCTGGCGCTCGCCCAAGAGGATCCGCAGCCCAGCTTGGCAGCCCTGGCCGGCAACCCCGCGCTGGTGGCCTCCCTGGAGCCTCGCGAGGCGGTGTGGCTCGAGGCCATGGCGACACCCGGCGTCGATCTGCGCTTCGACACCCCCCTGCACGCCGCCTGGCAGCAGACCTGGCCCCAGGCGGTCATGCACGACCTGCGCACCGGGACCCTGCGCGTGCGCGCACCGCGGGGCATGGGCACCCTCTTGCGCATCCCCCTGAGTCGCGTGGAAGGCGCTGCTTGGCTGCGGCTCGAGGGTACCTGGGACCGCGCCGAGTACGACTCGAGCCTGCGGGTGTCCCTGCGGCCCGTGGGCGATGCCCCCGAAGCTGAGCGAGGCTGGGCACGCGAGCTGCGCACGAGCGGAGGCGGCGGGTACCATTTCCGGCACCTGTTCGGGTTTGGCTGCGAGTGGCGAGACGCGGGCGCGGTGGAGATCGGTGCATCCCTGGCCTTTGTGGAGAGCGTGCTGATGCTGCCGGATGGTGATCGGCGCTGCACCATGCAGCTGTCCGCGCCAGCCCAGAGCAGCTCCAGCGTCCGGGCCATCCCCTGGCCGGAAGCCGAGAACTGGGAGCTCGTGGTGGAGGCTGGGGGTGCGAATGGGGACAACGCGGGGCGTATCTCCGAGCTGGTCCTGCAGAGCATTCAGCTGGGGGGCTTCGAGGTGGACTCCACGGGCGAAGCCGCCGCCCCATCCCCCTGGCGTCGCTGGGCCGAGGGTGAGGGTCCAGCACCGAAGCGGGGCTTGGCGGCGGCCGACGAGCCGGAGTTGGCGGGGCTGGTGCGCCTCGAGCCCCAGCTCATGGGTCGGGTGGAAGCCGAGCTGGGCCCCCGGGTGGTCAGGGAGCTCACGGCGCGACTATGGGAGGCCAACGCCCACATGAGCCCCCTCGAGCCCCGTGTGGCGGCAGCGCTCGTCGGCCTTCGCGAGCCATGGGGTGACGATGAACGCTGGGCCACCATCCTGGTGGGCCGCGGCCGGGCGCTGGCGGCCGCGGGGTCCTTGGACGAAGCCGTGGTCACCCTGCAGGCAGCGGTGGACGTCGCCGCGGACTGCGGGTCGCCGGCGTGGCTCTCGGCCTTCCGGGCCCAGGCCTCCCTGGCTGATGTCCACCTGGCCCGGGGCGAGGAATCCCAGGCCCTCGAGCACATGGGCGCAGCGGTGGAGGTGGCCCTGGAACCGGAGCTGGGCTTGCGGATGTTGCGCTACTGGCCTCAGCTGGCGGGCTACGAATCCAACGCCCTGCGGGAGCGGCTGGTGGCGGAGATCGAGGGGGGCTGACGGGGTGGGCGCTGGCGATGGCATCTATCGGATCGTGATCGGATCGTGATCGGATCGTGATCGGATCACCCATGGGTGGTGATGGCGCGTCGCTGACCCTCGGCGGTTTGCGGGATGTCCCAAAGCGCACCATAGAAGCCGAAAAATAGCGCGAGACGCTCCGTCGCCCACGCTTGGCACAGAACCTGCTGTCAGGAGGGTGCCCACGCGGCGAGCACGCCGAGAACAGCGCGGGAACATCACCACCTTCCGAGGCAAACATGCGCTCCATTCTGATTCCTACTCTCATCCTCCTTGGTGGCTGTGCGGTCGGCACCGGCGACCTCCAGCTCACCCCCGACCAGGCCTCCCTGAGCGATGCCAAGAAGGCCACCAAGGTGGAGATCTGCCATCACACCGAAGGCAAGAACGAGTGGAACATCATCGAGGTCTCCGAGAGCGCCGTCAGCGCTCACCTGGCCCATGGTGACGCCTACCCGGGCACCTACTACGTGGACGCCGATGGCGACGGCTTCGGCGACGCCACCGTGATCACCTACGAGTGCCCCGAAGACGGCACCGTGGATGATGGCAGCGACTGCGACGACACCGACAGCGCCGTGAGCCCTGACGCCACCGAGCTGCCCTACGATGGCATCGACAACGACTGTGACGCGGGCACCCTCGAGGATGACCTGGACAGCGACGGCTACCTGCTGGCCGACGACTGCGACGACACCGACAGCGCCATCAACCCCGGCGCGGGCGAGACCGTCTACGACGGCATCGACAACGACTGCGACGCGGGCACCCTGGACGACGACCTGGATGGTGACGGCTACGTCCTGGCCGACGACTGCAACGACGCCGACAGCGCCATCAACC
>CALDOK010000120.1 GCA_937912125.1 uncultured Pseudomonadota bacterium | reverse complement strand
CGAAGAAGAACCCAGCGAAGAAGGAGGTGAGGAATGAACCGCCTGCTCATCGCCATGGTCTGCGCGCTATTCGCCCTGCCCGGGCTGGCCGCTGCGTCCGACTCACTGCTCCCCCAGGACACCACCATCGCCAACGGCCTGCAGGTGCGGATCATCCAGGATCACAACCTGCCCCTGGTGTCGGTGGTGCTGATGATCCCGGCCGGGGCGATGCACGACCCCGACGGCCTGCAAGGCGCCGCCACCATGACCGCGCGCCTGCTCACCGAGGGCACCGCTGACCACACGGCCCTCGAGCTGGCCCAGGCCATCGAGGACCTGGGCGGCGATCTCTCGGTCGAGGCGGGCACCAGCTTCACCACGGTGTCGGGCAGCTTCTTGGCCCGGGATCTTCCCGACGGGCTCGCGCTGATGGCCGAGGTGGTGGAGCGGCCGCTGCTGGCCGCCGAGGATCTGGATCGGGAGCGGGATCGGGCCCTGGGCGATCTGTCCGAGAACATGGCCTACGCGCCCTTCGTGGCCTCCCGGGTCGCCTACGCCCAGCTCTACCCGGACCACCCCTTCGGCTGGCCCGAGAGCGGCACGGTGGAGTCCCTGGCCGCCATCACCGCCGAGCAGCTGCAGGCCTTCCACCAGGCCCGCTACCGTCCGCGGGGCTCGGTGCTCTGCATCGTGGGCGACATCAAGCCCCGGGAGAGCTCCCGGCAGGCCGAGTTCGCGTTCCGGCGCTGGCGCGGTCGCGCCGATGCGGTCGAGCTTCCGCCTCTGCCTGCTGCCTGGACCGGCGTGCGCAAGGTGCTGGTGGACATGCCGGAGCAGACCCAGATCCAGATCCGCATCGCCCGTCGCACCATCCCCCGCAGCCACCCGCAGCACCTCGCCCTGCGCCAGGCCAACGCCCTGGTGGGCGGCGGCTTCACCAGCCGCCTGATGCAGGAGATCCGGGTGGAGCGATCGCTGTCCTACGGCGCCAGCTCCAGCCTGTGGAGCTTCGACCGCGACGCGGTCTTCCAGGCCCGCACCTTCACCGCCAACGAGACCGCCCGCGAGGCGCTGGACGTGGCGTGGGAGGTCCTCCAGGGCTGGACGGCTGGCGCGTGGCCTGACGAGGAATACCAGCGAGCGCTCAACTACACCCTGGGAATGCTGCCGCAGGCCCTCGAGACCCGGATGTCACGGGCCTGGACCCTGGCCATGATGTCCTACTACGGGCTGCAGGCCGACGACATGGCCACCCGCGCCGCCACCATCCAGTCCATCCAGCGCGCGCAGGCCGAGGCCGCCGTGGCCCAACACCTGGGCGCCGACGGCTGGCTGGTGCTGGTGGTCGGCGATCTCGGGCTGGTCCGGGAGCAGATCGAGGACTTCGACGGTGGCGGCTGGGACGTGATCGAGGTGGAGTAGCGGCCGCCCGTCGAGCGCTACATCCTGCGCCGGCGCATCCAGGTCCACAGGGCGGCCACGATGGCCAGCCCTGGCACGCCGAACAGGGCCGCGAACCACATGATCAAGGCCTGGAGCAGGCTGTAGTCCAGCAGCCCGGCGGCCAGCTCGTTGGGCCGGATGGAGATCTGGTCTTCCTCGTCCGCCAGCCAGGCCACGCTGTTGAGGAACAGGTCCTGGTTGAGCCCCTCGAGCAGGTGCTGGTTGCTGGCGAAGCCGGCGTCACCGAACACCACCAGCTTGCCGCCGGCCGCTGCCTCGGGTTCCTCCGCGACCGGGGCGTCTGGCTCGGCGCCACCCTCGCTGCCTGCGAGATCATGGCCGCGCAGGACCACCGCTGAGGGGTCTGCGATCTCGACGGCGGCGGCCAGTCCCAGGGCGCCCATGCGATCCAGCTCGGGGGTGGGCTCGATGGTGCCGCCCTCTTCGAAGCTGGTCTCGCCCCAGGCGTCGGCGCTCGAGCGGGCCAGGATCTGGACGTTCAGCCCCGCGGGCACGTCCTCCGCCAGCTCCACCGACCGGGCCAGCTGCAGGTACAGCACGGAGTCGAGCTTGCTGGTGATGGGGTGGAAGTCGAGCTGATCGGGCAGCAGGCGCAGGTGGGAGGGGTCGAAGCCCAGCTGCCGCATCTCGGCGTCGTCCACCAGCACCACGTCGGGCGCCAGGGAGAGCCCGTAGCGCGCGAGGTCGTCGCTCAGGGAGGGGGTGGAGAGGGGCTCGAGCAGGATCAGCGCGCTGCCGCCCTGCACCAGGTAGGCGGCCAGGGCCTCGCGCTCCTCGGGCAGCGGGTCGATCTGCGGCCCGGCCACCACCAGCACCTCGCAGTGGGAGGGCACGCCGCCGTGCTGCAGGATGCTGGTGCGCTCCACCCGGTAGTTCTGGCCCTCGAGCTTCATCACGGCGCCGCTCATGCCGGTGGGCTCGTCGTCGTCGGTGTCGGCCTCGCCGTGGTCGCTCAGGAAGCACACGGTGTGCTCTGCCCCCGACGCCAGGCGCAGCAGGGCGTTGCTCAGGGCTTCCTCGTCGAAGGCGGTCTCGAGCCGCTGCTGGTGCTCGGCCGTGGCCAGGATGACCGTACCGAAGACGGAGGTCACCCCATACTGGCGGGTCGTCACGGGGTCGTGCATGGGGTCGTACAGCTGCGCGGTCAGCTTGTCGGTGTGCTGCTGGTAGGCCTCGAGCAGGTCCAGGAAGCTGCGCTCGTCGGTGCCTCCGACGGGGAAGAAGGCCAGGACGGTGATCTCGTCCTCGAGGGCCTCGAGCAGCTGGATGGTCTGGGGGGCCAGGGTGTGGCGGCCGGTGGAGGTGAGGTCCCAGCGGTGATCGTAGCGGTTTGCCAGGACATTGAGGCCGATGGCCAGCGCCACAGAGAGGGCCACCAGCAGGGCCGCCACGACGTTGAAGCGGACCGCCCGGGAGTGGGCGGCGCGGCGCAGGGGGGCCTGATCGATCCACAGCCAGACCAGCCAGAGCACCAGCCCCGCTGCGCCCACCCCGGCGGGCCAGCCGCCCCAGTGCCCCCAGGCCACCCGGGCCACCAGATGGAACACCATGCAGAGGAGGCCGAGGACGGCCAGCAACCAGGCGTGCTTGGACATGCTCAACCCCACCGAATGCCCTCGACCCGCTGGTGGGTCGCGAACAGGAAGACGCCGATGAAGGTGCCGTAGTAGACGAGATCACGCAGCCGGAGCACCCCGCGGCCCATGGGCTCGGCGTGGGTGAACAGGCTGGCCTCGCTCAGGGCCTCGGACCAGGGCCCGCCGCCGATCATGCCCACAGCGGCCAGGGCCCAGAACAGCAGCAGGGCAGCCAGCGCCAGCACCAGCGCCACCACCTGGCTCTCGGTCATGGCGCTGGTGAGCAGGCCCACGGCCATGAAGGCACCCACCAGGAGCAGGACGCTGAGGTAGGCGCTGAACAGCACGCCGATGTCGGGCTCGCCGACCCACAGCAGCAGCAGCGCGTAGTGCAGGGTGCTCAGGACCATCAGGCTCGCGAAGGCCATGCCGCCCAGGTACTTGCCCAGCACGATCTCGAGGGTGCTCACCGGCGACGTGAGCAGCAGCTCGAAGGACCGCTGCCGCCGGTCCTCGGCGAAGAGCCGCATGGACAGCGCGGGGCACATCATCAGGAGGATCAGGCTGATCTCGCCGTAGAACGGAGCGATCAGGTGGGCGCCCAGGTCCAGCGGCTCCCGGTAGGGGTTGTAGGCGGTCTCCATGGACTCCATGGCGAACCAGCGCACCTCGAGCACGAAGAAGAAGCCGGTGATCACCAGGAACGCGCACAGGGCCAGCCAGCCCGTGGGCGTGGTGAAGTAGTGGCGGACCTCACGCTGGGCGATGGCCAGGATGTTCCTCATGGCTGCTCCTCCTGAGTCGGGCTCCAGACGCCGGTGCTCGCCCCGTCCCCCGTCAGGCGCAGGTAGGTGTCCTCGAGGCGCTCGCGGCCTTGCAGCTCGAGCAGATCGAAGGGGGCCGCAGCCCGGGCCACGGCCGCCCGCACGTCTTCGCTGGCGTCCAGCTCGTAGCGGCCCTCGCCCAGCACCTCGACCCGGGCCACGCCCTCGAGCGCCTCGAGCGCGATCCCCAGAGCCTCGTCGGGCCGGGCGACCTGCAGGCGCACGCGGCGCTTCAGGCTGGCCAGGGCCTCGAGGGTGTCCTCGGCCACGATGCGGCCCCGCTCGATGATGATGACCCGCTCGCAGATCTGCTCCACCTCGGGCAGGACGTGGGTGGAGAGGATCACAGTGCGATCCCCGGCCGCGAGGGCTCGGATCAGCTCGCGGATCTCCTTGCGCTGGGCGGGGTCCAGGCCGCTGGTGGGCTCGTCCAGCACCAGCACCTCGGGGTCGTGGACCAGGGCCTGGGCCAGCCCCACCCGCTGCTGGTAGCCCTTGGACAGGTGGGACACCACGCGCCCCTGCATGCCCTCGAGGCCGACCCGCTGCAGGGTGGCCAGCGCGGCCGCCTTCGGATCCGCCACGCCCTTGATGCGCGCGGCGAAGCGCAAGTAGGCGCCCACGGTCATGTTGCCGTAGACCGGTGGGTGCTCCGGGAGGTAGCCCAGGCGCCGCTTGACCTGACGGGGGTGCTCCGCCACGTCGACCCCGCCGATCAGGGCCCGGCCGCCGGTAGCGCCGAGGCTGCCAGCGAGGATTCTCATGGTCGTGGTCTTGCCCGCGCCGTTGGGTCCCAGGAAGCCCACGACCTCCCCGCGCGCCACCTCGAAGTTGACGCCGCGCACGGCATGGTGTTCTCCGTAGCGACGTGACAGGTCCTGGACCTCGATCATGGTGTGCCACCGCTCCTTGTGAGGGCCCTTTCCACGGTGCGGACCGGGCCCTTCGGTCGCGCGATGGTAACCCCGCGGGTTCCCGCGTCAACAGAGGCCGCCCAACGCATTGCGGGGGGAGGGCGCTGGCCGGTATGCTGTCAGTTCCGTCGACCGCCTACTAGAGGTGCGCGCTATGTCCCGAATGGTCCTGCTCTCTCTCACCGCGCTGCTCGTCGCTGGCTGCAGCAGCTCCTGGGACCCAGTCGATCACGATGGTGATGGCTACTCCGCCCTCGATGGCGACTGCTGGGACGCCATCGACGGCCCCGAGGGCAGCGGCCTCACGGGCGCCGACATCCTGCCCGGGGCGGTGGAGTCCTTCTACGACGGCATCGACCAGGACTGCGCTGGCGACGACGACTTCGACGCCGACGCCGACGGCTATGTGCCGGACGAGTACTACGGCGCCACCACCCTGCTGGTGGCCGACTCCGGCGGCCTGCCCGGCGGCGACTGCTGGGACGATCCCGCCACCAGCCCCGCTGAGTACACCGTGGTGGCCTCCAGCTACACCGACAAGCAGGGCAGCCTGCTGGACTGGGCCCAGCCCGTCGCGGCCGAGGTCAACCCGGCGGCGGACGACACCTGGTACGACGGCGTGGATCAGGACTGCGCGGGCGACGACGACTTCGACAAGGACGGCGACGGCTTCGCCACCGAGTCCTTCCCCGATCAGTCCGGCGCCTACGGCGACGACTGCGTCGACGGCAACGATCTGGACGACGACAACTTCGCCGGCAACGCGGCCGTCGACATCAACCCCTCGGCCACCGAGCTGTGGTACGACGGCACCGACCAGGACTGCGACGACAACGACTGCGACCAGGATGGGGATGGCTGGAACGGTCCCACCGACGGCAGCGCCACCGACTACTGCGTCCCCGAGGAGTGCGAGGACCACAACTCCGACATCTACCCCGACGAGACCATTCCCGAGGTCTGGTACAACGGCATCGACGAGAACTGCGACGGCGACGACGGCGACCAGGACGGTGACGGCTACTGGGTCGACGACTACGACGCCCGGGTCCTGGCGGCTGGCGGCGAGCCCCTCACGGTCCCCACGGGCTGGGAAGGCGACTGCTGGGACGTGCCCCTGGCCGTGGATGCCGACCCCGGAGCGTTCGAGGCCATCAACGGCTTCGACCAGCCCGACGCGGGCGAGGTCTACCCCACCGCCACGGACACCTGGTACGACGCGGTGGACCAGGACTGCGCGGCCAACGATGACTTCGACCAGGACGGCGACAGCTACACCACTATGGCCTACGCGGACGGCTCCGGGGCCGTGGGCACCGACTGCGACGATGTCGACGGCACCGTGTTCCCAGGCCAGTTCGAGACCTTCTACGACGGCACCGACGACAACTGCGACGGCAACGACGGCGACGCCGACGGCGACGGCTACTGGGACGCCAACTACGAGGCTCTGGTCTCCGCCAGCGGCGGCACCCCCCTGGCCGTCCCCTCCGACTGCGGCGACAGCGGTCTGCTGCCCTGTGACGGCGACTGCGACGACGGCAGCGCCGACGTCCACCCCGACCGCCTCGAGGACTGCCGCACCACCCAGGACGACGACTGCGACGGCGACACCAACTACGACGAGGACCCCGGCGACGCCATCGACTGCACGGTCTACTACCTGGACGACGACCGGGACTCCTACGGCTCCACCACGTCCCTGTGCTACTGCGAGCCCCAGGACTACTACGACGTGCTGGACAACACCGACTGCGACGACACGGAGCCCACCTCCTACCCGGGCGCCGACGAGTACTGCGACGGCCATGACCGCGACTGCGACGGCACCGTCGACGAAGACTCCGCGGTCGACGCGCTCACCTGGTACCAGGACGCCGACGGCGACAGCTTCGGCAACCCGGCGGTCACCGATGTCGAGTGCTACCAGCCCAGCGGCTACGAGCTGGACAACACCGACTGCGACGACACCCGCGCCCTGACCAACCCCGCCGCCATCGAGTACTGCAACGAGATCCACGACGACGACTGCGACGGCACCATCGACGAGGCCGACGCGGCCGACGCCCCCACCTGGTACGCCGACGACGACGGCGACGCCTACGGCGACCCGCTGGACACCATCATCGCCTGCGAGATCTACCAGCCGGCCGGCTACATCGCCGACAACACCGACTGCGACGACACCGACGCTGGCGACTACCCCGGCGCGCCGGAGATCATCGCCAACGGCGACGACGAGAACTGCGACGGCGGCGACACCTGCTACGAGGATCTCGACCTCGACAGCTTCGGCAGCAGCGCCACCGTCCTGTCCTCCGACACCGACTGCGCCGACAGCGGCGAGTCCTACAGCTCGAACGACTGCGACGACGGCGAGGCCACCACCTACCCGGCGGCCCCGGAGTACTGCGACGGCCACGATGACGACTGCGATGGCGAGATCGACGAGGACGCCTCGGTGGACGTGCTGACCTGGTACGCCGACACCGACTCCGACTCCTTCGGCGACCCGTCCTCCACCGACATCGACTGCTACCAGCCCACGGGCTTCGTCGCCGACAACACCGACTGCGACGACTCGGACTCCGGTGACTACCCGGGCGCCACCGAGATCGTGGGCAACCAGGACGACGAGGACTGCGACGGCACCGAGATCTGCTACGAGGACGACGACAACGACGGCTACCTCGACGCCACGGGCGACACCCGCGCCTCTACCGACACCGACTGTGTCGACGCCTACGAGGGCACCGACACCGATCCCACCACCGACTGCGACGACTCCGACGCCGGCGACTACCCGGGCGCCACCGAGATCGTGGGCAACCAGGACGACGAGGACTGCAACGGCGGCGAGATCTGCTACGACGACGCTGACAACGACGGCTACCTCGACACCTCGGGCCACACCCGCACCTCCACCGACACCGACTGCACCGATGCCTACGAGGGCACCAACACCGATCCCACCACCGACTGCGACGACTCCGACGCCGGCGACTACCCGGGCGCCACCGAGATCGTGGGCAACCAGGACGATGAGGACTGCGACGGCGGCGAGATCTGCTACGACGACGACGACGACGACGGCTACCTCGACACCTCCGGCGACACCCGCGTCTCGGCCGACGCCGACTGCACCGACAGCTACGAAGGCAGCAGCAGCACCCCCACCACCGACTGCGACGACAACAACGCCACGGCCTACCCCGGTGCCACGGAGTACTGCGACGGCCACGACGACGACTGCGACGGTGACGTGGACGAGGACGCCTCGGCCGACGTGTCGACCTGGTACGCCGACACCGACTCTGACACCTACGGAGACGCCAGCGTCACCGACATCGACTGCTACCAGCCCACTGGCTACGTCGCCGACAACACCGACTGCGACGACTCGGACTCCGGTGACTACCCCGGCGCCACCGAGATCGTGGGCAACGGCGACGACGAGGACTGCGACGGCGGCGAGATCTGCTACGACGACGACGACAACGACGGCTACCTCGACAGCTCGGGCGACACCCGCGTCTCAGTCGACGCCGACTGCGCCGATGCCTACGAGGGCACGTCCACCGACCTCACCACCGACTGCGACGACACGGACGACGGCGACTACCCTGGAGCCACCGAGATCGTGGGCAACGGTGACGACGAGGACTGCGACGGCGGCGAGATCTGCTACCACGACGACGACAACGACGGCTTCCTCGACGCCTCGGGCGACACCATCGTCTCCACCGACACCGACTGCTCCGATGCCTACGAGGGCACCGACGCCGACCCCACCACCGACTGCGATGACGCGGCGGCCACGGTCTACCCCGGGGCCACCGAGGTTGTGGCCGACGGCATCGACCAGGACTGCGCCAACGGCGACACCTGCTACGAGGACAACGACCTGGACGGCTACGGCAGCACTGGCCTGCAGGTCAGCGTCGATCTCGACTGCACCGACTCGGGCGAGTCGGCCTACAGCACGGACTGCGACGATAGCGCGATCACGGTCTACCCCGGCGCCACAGAGGTGGTAGCAGACGGTGTCGATCAGGACTGCTCCGGCGGCGACACCTGCTACAGCGACGGCGACGCGGACGGCTACGGTGGCACCGGCACCATCGTCAGCGCTGACACCGACTGCAGCGACGCGGGTGAGTCCACCCTCAGCACCGACTGCGATGACGCCGACAGCGCTCGCAACCCCGGCGAGACCGAGGTTGTGGCCGACGGCATCGACCAGGACTGCTCCGGCGGCGACACCTGCTACGAGGACAATGACCACGACGACTTCGGCAGCACCGGCCTGCAGGTCAGCGTCGATCTCGACTGCTCCGACACCGGAGAGGCCAGCGTCAGCACCGACTGCGACGACAACGACGCAGCCCAGTACCCAGGCGCCGACGAGCTGTGCAACGGCGAGGACGATGACTGCGACGGCAGCACCGACGAGGACTCCGCGGTGGACGTGGTCACCTGGTACCTGGACTACGACGGGGACCTCTACGGCGACCCCGCGATGACCGACATCGACTGTGAGCAGCCCACTGGCTACGTCGCGGACAACACCGACTGCGACGACTCCACCAGCGCCCGAAACCCGGGCCTCACCGAGATCGTCGGCGACGAGATCGACGGGGACTGCTCCGGCGGCGAGACCTGCTACAAGGACCTGGACGGCGACGGCTACGGCACCACCTCCACCAAGGCCAGCGCCGACTTCGACTGCGCCGACAGCCAGGAGTCCACGGTCAGCACCGACTGCGACGACACGGGCAGCGGCGCCGTCCTGATCCACCCGGGCGCCACCGAGGTGTGCGACGGCGTGGACAACGACTGCGACGGCGACATCGACGACGCCGACTCCAGCCTCGACACCGGCACCGCAACCACCTGGTACGCCGACACCGACGGCGACAGCCAGGGTGACAGCGCCAGCCCCACGCTCGCCTGTGATCAGCCCTCCGGCTACGAGGACGACAGCAGCGACTGCGACGACAGCGACGCCAGCATCTACCTGGGCGCCGACGAGTACTGCGGCACCGTGGACTACGACTGCGACGGCGTGATCGGCAACCTCGACGCCGACGCCTTGGATGCCACCACCTGGTACCACGACTTCGACGCCGACGGCTTCGGCGACGCGGGGGACAGCGAGGACGCCTGCAGCGCCCCCACCGACCACGTCTCGGACGCCACCGACTGCCTCGACTCCGACGCGGGCGTCTACCCCGACGCCCTCGAGATCTGCGACGACGGGCTGGTCAACGACTGCAACGAGGCCGGCGGCGGCGCCGCTGGCAACGCCTGCCCGGCTGTGGGCGACCTGGTCATCAACGAGGCCATGGTGGACCCCGCGGTCTTGGCGGACACCTCTGGCGAGTGGATCGAGATCTACAATGCCACGGGGTCCGACATCGACCTCGAGGGCATGATGCTGCTCGACGCCGACAGCGACAGCCACCAGATCGCCAGCTCCGTGGTGGTCCCGGCCGGCGGCTACGCGGTGTTGGTGGTCAGCGCCGCCGCCCTGCCCAGCTACGACTACGAGTACAGCGGCTACACCCTGGCCAACACCACCGACGAGATCATCATCGCCACCTACGGCACCGATGGTACCGACGGCACCGTGATTGACGACGTGTACTACACCACAGGCTGGCCTCGCTCGAGCGGCAACGGCATGGCCCTGGACGTGGCCCTGCAGGACGCGGTCAACAACGACTTGGTGGGCAGCTGGGCTGCCGCCGACTGCATCTGTACTCTCGACAACTCCACCACCAGCATCACCTACGATCAGGGCACCCCGGGCGGCGACAACGACCTGGCCTGTCCCGAGATCGACCAGGTGGATCCCTCCGAGATCGCGCTGGGCGGCGGTGACACCATCACCGTCAGCGGCGTGGAGCTCGAGTACAGCACCGCCGATGTGGTGGTCACCGTGGGTACCTGGGGCGTGGACGCCGAGCTCACCCCCACCTCCGTCTCCGGCACCGCGGTGGACTTCACGGCGCCGTCCTCGGGCGCGCAGGACAGCGCGGACGTGATCGTCTACAACGGCATCAACTTGGCCTACCTCGAGAACGGGCTCAACTGGGTCGAGGTCGACACGGCCTACCTGTGGTGGCCCATCCCCAGCAGCCACGCCACCTACGGTCGCGACTACGTCGAGGACTCGGTCGGTGGCACGACGCTGGAGGCGGGTGAGACCACCGAGCAGATCTACGGGCGGGTCTATGTGGTGGGTGTCGGCAGCTGCACGGTGGAGCCCACCGACATCGACGCCGAGCTAGGCTACGGCCCCACGGGCGCCGACCCGCGCTACGACGCGGGCTGGACCTGGACCGCGGCCACCTTCAACAGCTCTCCCATGGACTGCACCTCGTGGCACAGTGAGTACCAGGGCGCCTTCTCGTCCCTGAGCGCGGGCACCTACGACTTCACCTTCCGCTTCCGCTACGACGGTGGCGCCTGGGTCTACGGCGAGCTCCGCGGCGACTACCCCTTCACCGACACTCAGGGCCCCAGCGGCTACCAGCCTGGCGAGGTGCTCGATCTCGGGCAGTTCGGAACCTTCACCGTCAACTAGAACGGTCAGCGCATGCTCCTCACCCTCCTGCTCGCCAGCGCCGTGGCCGTGGCTGACTGCCCCGTGCCCCTGGACGTGATCGGCCAGCAGGCGGACACGGGCGTCGCGGCCTTCGAGGACATGGACGCAGAGGGCTTCGAGGTCGCGATCCGTCAGGTCCGCGAGCAGGTGGGGTGCCCCGCCGCGGCGGTGGACAGCTCCATCGTGCTGCGCCTGCACCTGCTGATGGCGCTGGACGCCTACACGGACCAGGACGCCCAGCGAGCCCAGGAGGCGTTCCGGGCGGTGTTGGCTGCGGATCCGACCTGGCGGCCGCCCTCGAGCCTGGCCCCCCGGGGCAATCCCCTGCGGCAGATCTTCGACGCGGCCCTGCGGGACGGACAAGCGCCTTCGGCGGATCTGGCCGAGCCTACCCTCGGCAGCTTCTATGTCGACGGACTGCCCGCCACCACGCGGCCCTCAGATCGACCCTTCGTGTTGCAGTGGATCGACGACGACGGGAACGTGCGCTGGTCCGGCTGGCTGCCGGCCGGGGCCCACCTGCCCATCAGCGTGTTGGCCGCCATGCACGAGGACGATCCTATGGATGTCTTCCGGCAGGCGCCGCCGCCCGTGCAGGACGACATCGTACCGCCTCCCTCCGAGGATGCCGCGGGAGGTACCGGCGGCGTGGTCCTGCTGGCTGGCGCCGGGGGCATGGCCGTGGCCTCTGGCGGCTTGCTCGTGGCTGCCCTGGTCAGCCGTGGACAATGGCAGGATGCGGTGGATGAGTGTGTCACCTGGGGCGGCTGTGGCGCTGCCCCCGACGCCGCGCTCCAGGACCACGCAAAGCTGGCCCAGCGCGCTCGCACGCTCGGCTACGCCGCCCAAGGGACCGCCGGCCTCGCGCTGGGCCTGGGCGTAGTCGGGGGGGTGACGCTGGTATGGTGAACGCAGGACGCCGCTACGAGATCGAGATTCCCCTGGGCAAAGGTGGCTTCGGCACCGTGTACCGGGCGCGCTTCATCGGTGAGGGGGGCTTCTCCAAGGTCGTGGCGCTCAAGGTGCTCAACGAGAACATGGCGGGGCTGGACGAGGTCCTGGCCCGGCTGCGCGATGAAGCCCGGCTGCTGGGCATGCTGAGGCATCGCGCCATCGTGCGCGCCGATCGGCTCGTTCGGCTCGCCAACCGCTGGGCTGTGGTCATGGAGTACGTCGAGGGCGCGGACCTCAAGCGCATCCTGGCCGAGTCCACCGTCCCCATGGGGCCCGCGGTGGAGATCATCGGCGAGGTCGCGGGTGCCCTGCACTCGGCCTGGAACACCGCGGGGCCGGACGGCAAGCCCCTGCGGCTGATCCACCGCGACATCAAGCCCTCCAACATCGTGCTCACCGCCAACGGGGAGCTGAAGGTGCTGGACTTCGGCATCGCCCGCGCCGACTTCGGCGCCCGCGAAGCCGAGACCAAGGCCTACGGCATGGGCTCGCTCCCCTACATGGCGCCGGAGCGGCTGGACTTCCGCGACACCGCAGCCGCCGACGTCTACGCCCTCGGCGTGGTCTTCTTCGAGCTGGTCACGGGGCGGGCCTTCGGCAGAGCCTCCGCTGTACCCGAGCGCCACACCAAGCATGTGGACGCCGCCCTGCGCTTCCTGGTGGAGCAGGGGCTGGGCAACCGGGATCTGCTGCTCTTCCTGGGGAGCCTGCTGGCCTACGATCCAGACGATCGACCCTCTGCGGGTCAGCTGGAGCGAATGTGCGTCAACCTGCGCCGGCGCTTCGACGACGAGCCCCTGCGCTACTGGGCCGAGCATGTGGTGCCGGGGATCCTCACGAGCATCGCCAAGCTCCCCGCCGACACCCTCACCGGCTCGGCCCTGGTCGAGCAGACCGAGGGCACCTTCGCCGAACTTCCCAGAGGCGCGGGCAGCACGGGCTCGGGGTCCTTCCGGCGCCCTGCCGCCGGTGCGCACGGAGACACAAGCGGCACAGGCTCAGGGGCCTTCAACCGGCCCGTGAACGTGGTGCCCACCAGCTCGGCAGGCCAGAGCTCCGGTGAGTTCCGCAGGCCTGTGGCCCTGGCGTCCACGGGGTCCCAGGGGACGGGAAGCGGGCTCATCCCGCCCCCTCCGCCGCCTCCACCCTCCGCCTCTGGCGCCTATCTCAGGCCCCTGGACCGCTCTGGCGAGCTGGGGCCTGCCGTCACCGTGCCCGGTGAGCAGGTGGTCCCAGCGGCGCCTGCCTCCACCCCTGCCCCTGCCCCTGCGCCTGCGCCTGCGCCTGCGCCCACCCCGACACCCGCCCCGGTCCAGGCCCAGGGCGGCCGGTCCAAGGTTCTGATGGTGCTGGGCGTGGTGCTGGTGCTGCTGCTGGTGCTGGTGGGCGGTGTCGCCATCGGGCTGGTGCTCATGGACCGCCTGGGGTCCTCCCAGGGCATCTCGGAGCCCGCGCCGGCTTTCCTGGCGCCTGCTCCAGCGAACCCTGCGCCGGCTCCTTCACAGCCTGTCTCGCCCGTCCAGCCCGTCTCGCCCGAGCCCAGCGCTCCGGCGCAGCCCGAGGCGGTGCAGCCTGCTCCGGCGGCAGCCGCTCCTGCACCCGTGGAGCCTGCCAGCACTCAGCTCCAGCCCTCTCCAGGGTCTGGCGCTCCTCCGCCGAGCCCATCCCAGGCCGCTGGGGCTGGCGCTGAGGTCGCCGCGGCGACCCAGGGCGGTGACGCCGTCGAGGTCGAGCCCGAGGCCGAGGTCCCCAAGGGGCGCGTCGAGGTGGAGGGCGATGCCGAGAAGGTCGTGCTGTCCGGGGCAGGGGGCACCTTCGTGCTGCCGGCTTCGGTCCCCGAGGGTTCCTATACCATCAGCGCCACCTTCCCCGGGCGGGAGCCCTTGGTGGCCGGTCGCGCCACCGTCCATCGTGGCGGCACGACCGTCGTCCGCTGCAGTGCGGGCTTCACACGCTGCAAGGCGGAATGAAGGGGCCAGCGTGCGCGCAGTCATCGTCCTGACCCTGCTGGCCCTCTCGGGCTGCAACCTCATCCCCCCTGACCTGGCCGAGTCGGCCTACGACCCGGACGGCGACGGCGTCCCTTGGCCTGAGGACTGCGACAGCGGCAGCGCCGAGATCCATCCGGGGGCCGAAGAGATCTGGTACGACGGCATCGACCAGGACTGCGGGGGCGACGACGACTTCGACCAGGACGGCGACGGCTACGTGCCGGACGAGTACCAGGGCCAGGTCACCCAGGAGATCCCCACCAGCGGTAGCCTCCCCGGGGGTGACTGCTGGGACGAGGTCGCGGGGCCGGACGGCGCCGAGCTCACGGGTGCAGAGATCAACCCTGCCGCGGACGAGATCTGGTACGACGGCGTCGATCAGGACTGCGACGGGGCCAGCGACTTCGACGCCGACGCCGATGGCTTCGACCACAGCGACTACGCTGGCGGTGACTGCGACGACGACCAACCCGCGATCAACCCCGGTGCCGCCGAGGTCTGGTACGACGGCGTCGACCAGGACTGCGACACCAACGACTGCGACGCGGATGGCGACGGGCTCGACGCCGACCCGGACGGCCTGGGTTTCTGCGATCAGGTCGACTGCGACGACACGGACCCCGACGTGGGGGGCACCGGGTCCGCCGAGGTCTGGTACGACGGGGTGGATCAGGACTGTGACGGCAACGACGGCGACCAGGACGGCGACGGCTACTGGGTGGCCGAGTACGACGCGCTGGTCACCGCGGCTGGGGGCACGCCCCTGGCGGTACCCGTGGGCGCCGAGGGCGACTGCTGGGATGTGCCCATCGTCACGGGCGGTCTGCCCTCGGACTTCGAGGCCCTCAACGGCTTCGAGCAGGTGGACGCCGACCAGGTCTCCCCGGGCGCGCTGGACGGCTGGTACGACGGCGTGGACCAGGACTGTGCGGGCGATGACGACTTCGACCAGGATCGTGACGGCTCCGCCACCGACACCTTGGCCAACCGGGACGGGATCATCGGCACCGACTGCGACGACACCAACTCGGCCGTCAGCCCGGGGGCGCTCGAAGCCTGGTACGACGGCGTGGACCAGACCTGCGATGGAAACGACGGCGATCAGGACCGGGATGGCTACTGGGACCAGGACTACGACAGCCGGGTGACGGCCTCGGGTGGGACGCCGCTGTCCATTCCCTCGGGCTACGAGGGCGACTGCGACGATCTGGACTCCTCCACCTGGCCTGGGGCTCCAGAGTACTGCGACGTGGTCGACAGCGACTGTGACGGCGAGCTCGAGGACGACGACGCCCTGGACACCTCAACCTGGTACGCCGACGTGGACGGCGACGGCTGGGGAGACACCGCCGCCGCGCGCATCGCCTGCTTGCAGCCTGCGGGCCACGTCAGCGATGGCACTGACTGCGACGATGGCGACGCGACCGTCAATCCGGCGGCGACCGAGATCTGCAACGGCATCGAGGATGACTGTGACGGCCTGCTGGACCACCTGGACCCCGACGTCACCGACGCGGTGACCTGGTACCCGGATGTGGACGCAGACAGCTACGGCGACCTCGCCGATCCGGGCGCACCGTACTGCATGGGCTCCGAGCCGGCGGGGTGGACCGTCGACGCCAGCGACTGCGACGACGCCGACGCGGCCCAGTTCCCCGGCGCCAGCGAGCTGTGCAACGGCGAGGACGATGACTGCGACGGTACGGTGGACGAGGACGACGCCCTGGACGTGCTCACCTGGTACGCCGACGCAGATGCCGACGGCTATGGGGATCCAGCGGCGCCCGAGCTCGACTGCAGCGCACCGCTGGGCCACGTGGCCGCCGAGCTGGCCACCGACTGCGACGACGCCGACTCCACCGTGCACCCCGGGGCCAGTGAGGCGCTCGCCGACGGCGTGGACAGCGACTGCGACGGCCTGGAGCTCTGCTACCAAGACGGTGACGGTGACGGCTTCGGCAGCAGCGGCACCATGAGCTCGAGCGATCTGAGCTGCAGCGGCAGCGGCGTGTCGACCTCCAGCATCGACTGTGACGACTCCGACGCTGGCGTCTACCCCGGCGCGCCCGACGCGGTGGCCGACGGTGTCGACAGCGACTGCGACGGCCTCGAGTCCTGCTACCAGGACAGCGATGGCGATGGCTTCGGCGGCACGACCACCGTCTCCTCGTCCAGCGCGGACTGCAGCGGCGCGGGCGAGTCTTTGCTCGGAAGCGACTGCGACGACACCCTGGCCGCGACCTATCCTGGAGCCACCGAGACCGTGGCCGACGGTGTCGACAGCGACTGCGACGGCCGTGAGCTGTGCTACTACGACGCGGACACCGACGGCTGGGGTTCGGACACCACCATCTCCACCAGCACCCTGGACTGCTCCGCGGTCGGCCAGGTCGTCGCCACCGGCGACTGCGACGACGGCGACGCCAGCATCTCACCAGAGGCTACAGAGGTCCTGGCCGACGGCGTGGACCAGGACTGCGACGGTCAGGAGCTGTGCTACGAGGATCTCGACGGCGACGGCTTCGGCGGCAGCGGCGCCGTGGCCAGCGCCGACCTGGACTGCAGCGGTGCCGGAGAGGCCTGGTCCAGCAGCGACTGTGACGATGGCGAGGCGGGGAGCCATCCGGGAGCGACGGAGCTCGAGGCCGACGGCGTGGACCAGGACTGCGACGGCCTGGAGCTGTGCTACCAGGACATCGACGGCGACGGCTATGGCGGCGGCGGGACCACCACCAGCAGCGATCTGGCCTGCGCCGGCGCCGGCCTCTCACCTACCCGCGACGACTGTGACGACGGCGTGGCCGCCGTCAATCCCGGGGCCGGCGAGCTGTGCAACGGCGTGGATGACGACTGCGACGGCGCCCTGGACGAGGCCGACGCGGTCGACGCCTCCACCTGGTACCCCGACATCGACGGCGACGGCTGGGGCGCCAGCGGCGCCGCCGTCGTGCAGTGCGTGCAGCCCTCGGGCACCGTGTCCATCGGTGGAGACTGCGACGACGGCGACGTGGGCATCAACCCGGGCGCTACCGAGACCCTGGCCGATGGTGTGGACCAGGACTGCAGCGGCGGCGACTCCTGCTACGCCGACGCCGACGGTGACGGCTACGGCGGCGTGGACACCGTCGAGAGCGACGATCTGGACTGCGTGGACAGCGGTGAGGCCATCACCGCCTCGGACTGTGACGACGCCGACGCCTCCACCTACCCGGGCGCTGCAGAGGCCTGCGACGGGGCTGACGATGACTGCGACGGCGTGGTCGACGAGGACGACGCCTTCGACGCCACCCTGTGGTACGCCGACGCCGACGGCGATGGCGTCGGCGACAGCAGCGGGGCCGTGAGCGCCTGCGCAGCCCCTGACGGCTACGTGGACTCGGCCCTGGGTGCGGACTGCGACGACGGCTCGGCCGACATCCACCCCGGGGCCACCGAGCTCTGCAACGGGGTCGACGACGACTGCGATGGCGCCGTGGACGAGGACGACGCGGCCGACGCTGGCACCTGGTACCTGGACGCTGACGCAGACGGCTACGGCCTGGACGGGACCACCCACGACGCCTGCTCGCAGCCCAGTGGCTACGCAGGTCTGGCTGGTGAGTGTGACGACACCGACGCGGCGGTGAACCCCGGCGCCCTCGAGATCTGCAGCAACTTCGTGGACGATGACTGCGACGGCCTGGCCGTCGGCTGCACGCCCACCGGCGACATCCTCCTGGACGAAGCCGACGCCACGCTCTGGGGCGAGGACGCCGACGACCTGGCCGGCTACAGCGTGACGTGGGCGGGCGATGTGGACGGCGACGGTCTGGACGACCTCCTCGTCGGAGCGCGCGAGAGCGCGACGACGGGCATCTACTCGGGCTCGGCCTACCTGATCCTCGGCCCGCTGTCGGGGGACAGCTCGCTGTCAGGCGCTCACGCCAGCTTCCGTGGAGAGACCTACGGCGACTACGCCGGGTGCTCGGTTGCGGGTGTGGGAGACGTGGACGGGGACGGCTTCGACGACCTGCTCCTGGGTGCCTCGGGCAACGACGCCGGAGGAGGCAACGCTGGGGCGGCCTACCTCATCCATGGTCCGGTGACCGGTGAGCTCGATCTGGCCGTGGCGGACGTCCGCCTCACGGGTGAAGACAGCGGCGATCAGGCTGGCTGGTCCACCTCGACGGCGGGCGACGTGAACGGTGACGGCCTGGATGATCTGCTCGTGGGTGCCTTTGGCAACGATCTTGGTGGGGGCAACGCGGGAGCGGCCTACCTGCTCCTGGGGCCCGTCACCGCCGACCTGAGCCTGTCCGCCTCCCACGCTCGCTTGCTGGGCGAAGACACCCTGGACACCGCGGGCAGCAGTGTGGCGTCGGCGGGCGACGTGGACGGCGATGGCCTGGATGATCTGCTGGTGGGCTCTCCCGCCAGTGACCTCGGGGGGAGTGGCTCCGGCGTGGCCTACTTGGTGTTTGGGCCCGTCACCGGGGATCTCGACTTGGCCGGCGCCGACGCGCGTCTGATCGGCGACGCCTCCGACGAGGCAGGGCGCTCGGTGGCCTCGGCGGGTGATGTGGACGGCGATGGGCTGGATGACCTCCTGGTGGGGGCGCCCGGCTGTGACGTCGCGGGTGCCGACGCGGGCGCTGCCTACCTGCTGGTCCGCAGCGTAGCGGGCGACGTCGCCCTGTCAGGGGCCGACGCCAGGCTGCTCGGGGACAGCGCCGGTGACGAGGCGGGTTGGTCCGTGGCTGGGGCGGGCGACGTGGACGCCGACGGCTTCGACGATCTGGCTGTGGGTGCTCTGTACGACGCCACCACCGACACCGACGCGGGCGCGGTCTACCTGAGTCTGGGCCCCCTCTCTGGCGATCACTCGCTGGCGGACGCCTCCGCCCGCTTGCTGGGCCTGGCCGCGGGTGACGCCGCCGGTTCATCGGTGGCCATGGGCGGCGACGTCAACGGCGACGGCTACGATGACGTCCTGGTTGGCGCGCGAGAGAACGACAGCGGCGGGTCAGACGCCGGTGCGGTCTACCTGCTGCTGGGCGGCGGCCTGTAGTACCGGCCCTGGGGCCAGGACTCAGTCCTCCTTGAGCATCCTGAGGATCTCCTCGGTGACCGAGTCGTTCTCTTCCAGGTCCAGGGAGGAGAGGAGGTCCTCCTTGAACAGGTCGAAGGCTTGGTCGTTCGAGCTGCCCGCGGGGAAGAGCCCGGGCCACTCCTCGCTCAGTGCGGCGAGCTCGTCGTCCTCGAGGGCCCGCCCTTCGAGCACCGGGAGGGCGTCCATGGCGCACTCGCCCCGCAGCCAGGCAGAGAAGCCGCGGCGGGGCGCGACGGGTTCTTCCGCCACCTGTGGGTCGCGTCCGGACGAGAAGAAGATGGTGCAGCACAGCATGGTGCCGGCGCGGATGGTGGGCGGGCCCTGCACGCCGGCGTGGACCTCGACATAGTCGGCGATCTCGCCGGCGACGGGCAGCACCACCGCGGGGCCCAGCTGGCGCCCGGTGCCGTCGTTGAGGGCTACGGTGGCGCCGTCGATGTAGACGGACTCGCCTCGGGGCCGCATGCCCACGCGCACCCGCCAGCGCTCGCCGTCTTCACCCTCGAGGGTGAGGTCGATGCGCAGGGGTTCGTGGGGGCCGTTGGGGTCTGCTTCGGGGGGATTGGTCATGGTGCTGCGCCAGAGGGAAGGGGACCATATCGCTTCCTGCTCGACCGGGGGATGATACAACGGTGCTCCCGACCTGCCTATGGAGGAACGCGCATGTCACCGCTGCACCTGCTCTGCGCCTTGCTCATCTCCTGCGAACCGCTGCAGCCGGTGCCGGTGCCCATGCAGGAGATCGAGCCGGCAGGGCTGCCGGCCACCACCCCGGATCAGCCTGCGGCCAAGGACACGGGCCACAAGCCTGTGCTCGACGTCAACCGGGCTCCGGTGATCCTGAGTATCGAGCTCGAGCCCGCGGCGCCGCGCACCCTGGACGACATCGAGGTGCGGGTGAAAGCGGAGGACCCCGACCGGGACTACATCCGCTACGAGTACACCTGGCTGGTCAACCAGCAGGAGCTGCGCGGACTGCGCCAGCCCAAGCTGTCCCACACCAACTTCGCCAAGGGCGACATGGTCCAGCTCAAGGTCGTGGCCACGGATCGCGATCTCGAGACCGAGGGCCTCTCGCCCGTGCTGGTCGTGCGCAACACGCCGCCTGAGATCGTGAGCCAGGCAGGAAGCCTGCGCAGCATCGACGGCTACCGGGTCCAGGCGCAGGACATCGACGGCGACCCACTGAGCTTCCGCCTCGAGGGGCAGCCCGACGGCATGAGCATCGACGGCTCCAGTGGCAAGCTCAGCTACTCGGGATCCGAGACCGCCAAGGCTGGCGCCTACCAGGTGCAGGTCATCGTCGAGGACCCCGACAAGGGCAGCGCCAAGTGGAGCTTCGGCATCACGGTCGCTGCGGGCAGTGTCGGCACCCAGGCGGCCGCCAGCCAGGAGCAGAGCCCGAAGCGCAAGCGGGGCTACCAGCCCGGCGACAATGCTGTGGAGCCGGAAGAAGAAGAGTAGCCCTGGGGCTCACAAGCGGGCGCGGATGGCCTTGGCCAGGCGCTCGGTCTCGGCAGCGAGGGGAGCTTCGCCGTCCAGCACCATGTCGGCGCGTTCCCAGCAAGGTGCCACATACTCCATGTGCATGGGCCGCACGGTGGACTCGTACTGATGCAGCACCGAGGCCACCGAGCGCGCCCGCTCCACCGCGTCCCGGCGGATGCGACGCAGCAGCCGCACGTCGTCGGCGGCATGCACGTAGACCTTGAGGTGGAAGCGCCGGGAGAGCCTGGGGTCGGCCAGCACCAGGATGCCTTCGACCAGGACCACCTGCGCTGGCCGCACACGCTCGGTGCTGGACAGCCGGGTGTGGGTGGCGAAGTCGTAGCAGGGCAGGTCCGCAGGCTCGCCCGCCAGCAGTCGATCCAGGTTGTCGCACAGCAGCGCCGAGTCCAGCGCCGAGGGGTGGTCGTAGTTGTGGCGCGTGGGATCGGGGACGGTGTGGTAGTACCGATCGTGGGCGATGGAGAGGAGCCCCGGCCAGCTCTCGCTCAGGTTGCGCGCGATGGTGGTCTTGCCAGAGGCGGTGCCTCCAGCGAGGCCGACCAGCAGCGTCTTGTGCTCGGGCATGGCGTGGTCCGTCCGCGGGGGGAGGGCAAGCTATGACGCGGGACGTGGTCGCTCAACGAGTCTCCCATTCCTGACGTGGATCGGGTTTGTCCGGGCTTGGCGGGTGGGCGCCGCGCCGGCGCTTGAGGTGCCGGGGAGGGGCCGATATGTGCGGTGTCCGGCACGGCTCGGGTTGCATGCTTCTCGAGCCCAAGGTCCTTTCCTCAGGAGTGATCGATGGGCGAACGAATTCGGATCTTCGTCGGCGCCTACGGCAGCGGCAAGACCGAGGTCGCCCTCAACCGTGCCTTCCACTTGGCTTCCCTGGGCCAGCGGGTGGCCATCGCCGATCTGGATCTGGTCAACCCTTTCTTTCGATCCCGCGAGCTGCGGGTCGAGCTCGAGGCGGCGGGCGTGCGCGTGCTGGCGCCCGAAGGCGAGCTGGCCGAGGCCGACCTGCCCATCATCGTACCCGCGGTCCAAGGTGCCATCGACGATCCCGAACTTCACGTGATCCTGGACGTGGGTGGCGACGACGCTGGCGCCCGGGCGCTGGCGCGCTTCGCGCTCTGCCTGCGCGGGATTCCTCATCAGCTCTACATGGTCATCAACGAGCGGCGTCCGTGGACGGGCCACGCCCAGGGCATCGCCGAGACTGTTGAGCGCGTGCAGACCAGCGCCCGCCTCGACATCACCGCCTTGATCTCGAACCCCAACCTGGGGGGCGAGACCACCCCCGCAGTGATCAAGGCCGGCCACGCCACCGTGGTGCAAGCCGGCCACTCTCTGGGCCTGCCGGTGGCCTACCTGGCGGTCCTCGAAGAGCTGGTCCCCAGCTTGCTCCCCGACACCGCCGCGGGCGTACCCGTTATGCCTATCCGGCGGCATCTCTTCCCCCCCTGGTACGAAGACCCCACCCGCTTCGCGCCGCCGCGTGATCAGCGCAGCCGGGTGATGCGTGAGCAGATCCTCGCGCGTCAGGCCGCGCCGCTCGGCGCCCCGAACAAGACCTCATAAAGCCAACCTTGGAGGAGGCTATCCCCCATGGGAAACCGGATCGAAGTCGACCGTGACCGCTGCAAGGGCTGTGGCCTGTGCGTGGTCACCTGCCCCCGACAGATCGTCGAGCTGGGCAAGGAAATCAACCTCAAGGGCTACCACTACGCCGTCCAGGTGGATGCAGAGCGCTGCATCGCCTGCCAGATGTGTGCGGTGACCTGTCCCGACGTCGCCATCACCGTCTACCGGGCGCCTAAGAAGGCCCGGACCGCGGGCTAGGAGGAACCATGGCAGAGAAGCTCCTCATGAAGGGCGCGGAGGCCATCTCCGAGGCCGCCGTGCGCGTGGGCTGCAAGCTGTTCTTCGGCTACCCCATCACGCCCCAGAACGAGATCCCCGAGTACATGTCCAAGCGGCTGTACGAGGTCGGCGGGCACTTCGTGCAGGCCGAGTCCGAGGTGGCTGCGTCGAACATGATCTACGGCGCCGCCGCGGTGGGCGCGCGGGTCATGACCTCGTCCAGCTCTCCAGGCATCTCCCTGAAGATGGAAGGCCTGTCCTACTGCGCCGGCGCCGAGCTGCCGGTGGTCATCGTCAACATCATGCGCGGCGGTCCCGGCCTGGGCGGCATCCAGCCTTCCCAGTCCGACTACTTCCAGGCCACGCGTCCGGGCCACGGTGACTTCCGCTTCCTCGTGCTGGCGCCTTCCTCCATCCAGGAAGCCGCCGATCTCGTCGCCCTGGCCTTCGACCTGGCCGACGAGTACCGCAACCCGGTGATGATCCTGGGCGACGGTCTGATCGGTCAGATGATGGAGCCGGTGGTCTTCAAGGATCACGAGCCCAAGGAGTACGACCGCTCCTGGTGTTGCACGGGCTGCGAAGGCCGTGACAAGAACATCGTGAACTCGCTGTACCTCGAGCCCGCGCTGCTCGAGGAGCACAACCACCACCTGTTCCGCAAGTACGCCGCGGCCGAGCGCAAGGAGATCAGGGTCGAGGAATACCTGATGGACGACGCCGAGGTCTGCATCGCGGCCTACGGCACCACCGCTCGCATCTGCAAGACCGCCATCGCCGTCTTGCGGGCCGAGGGCATCAAGGTCGGGCTCGTCCGACCCATCACCCTGTGGCCCTTCCCCTACGCCACCTTCCGCGCCTATGCCCCCAAGGTCAAGGTGATCCTGAACGTCGAGATGTCCATGGGTCAGATGATCGAGGACGTCAAGATGGCCGTGGCCGAGAAGGTCCCCGTCGAGTTCTATGGCCGCGTCGGCGGCATGGTCCCCACCCCCGGCGAGGTCGCGGACAAGGTCCGCGAGCTGGTCGGCTAGGAGGCATCCATGAGCGAACAAGAAGCCAAGATCGTCTTCGACTACCCGAAGAGCCTCACCCGCATGCCCACCCACTACTGCCCGGGCTGCTTGCACGGCGTGGGTCACCGCCTGGTGGCCGAGGCCCTGGACGAGCTGGACATCCGGGAGAAGACCGTGGGGGTCTGCCCCGTGGGCTGCTCGGTGCTGGCCTACAAGTACTTCAACTGCGACATGATCGAGGCCTCCCACGGCCGCGCTCCCGCAGTGGCCACCGGCGTCAAGCGGGCCCGTCCCGACCTGTACTCCTTCACCTACCAGGGTGACGGCGACCTGGCGTCCATCGGCATGGCCGAGATCATTCACGCCGCCAACCGGGGCGAGAGGTTCACGGTAATCTTCTACAACAACGCCATCTACGGCATGACCGGTGGTCAGATGGCGCCCACCACCCTGGTGGGCATGAAGACCACCACCTCGCCCACGGGTCGTGATCCGGGCCTCCGCGGTGCGGGCTATCCCATCAAGGTCTCCGAGCTGATCGCCGGCCTCGAGGCTCCCATCTTCGTGGCCAGGTACTCGCTGCTCACGGCCAAGGACATCATCAAGGCCAAGCGCGGCGTGAAGAAGGCCTTCCAGTACCAGCAGAAGGGCTTCACCTTCGTGGAGCTGGTGGGCACCTGCCCCACCAACTGGGGCATGGCCGCGGTGGAGTCCAACGAGTGGGCGCGACAGAACATGATCCCGGCCTTCCCGCTGGGTGTGTTCCGCGACAAGACCCCCGAGCTGGAGGACTAGACCATGCAGTACGAAGTGATCATCGCCGGCTTCGGTGGCCAGGGCGTCATGCTCATCGGTCAGCTGCTGTCCAACGCGGCCATGATGCAGGGCTCCAACACCAGCTGGATGCCCAGCTACGGCCCCGAGATGCGCGGCGGCACCGCCAACTGTACCGTCATCGTCTCCGACGGCGAGATCGGCTCCCCTGTGGTGCCCCATCCGTCGGCGGCCATCGTGATGAACCGTCCCTCCATGGACAAGTTCGAGCCCCTGGTGCAGCCGGGCGGCCTGCTGATCGTCAACAGCTCTCTCATCGATCGCGAGGCCTTGCGCGACGACATCGACGTGCTCTACGTGCCTGCCAACCACCTGGCCGAGACCGAGGTGGGCACCGGCAAGTCCGCCAACATGGTGGTGCTGGGTGCCTACATCGGCTTCACCGGCGCGGCGACGGACGAGATCGTGAAGTACGCCATGGCCAAGAAGATGGTCGGCAAGGAGCGCTTCCTGCCCGCCAACCAGGCGGCCTTGGACATCGGCATCAGGATGGCTCAGGAGTACAAGGCGGCCAAGGCCTGATCTTCGCTGCTGGAAACAAAGAGGCCGCGCTGCTGCGCGGCCTCTCGGCGTTCTGGGACGGTCGGCCCAGGCTGGACGGGCGTGCGCCCGGTGCCGTCAAGCGAGCTGTTCGTCCCGGTAGCCCGGCGCCCACTCGGCGATCCCTTCGGTGCGGGTCTCGAGGAAGCGCGCCAGCTTGTGGAAGTCGCTTCCTGGCTCGATGAAGCGCACCGTGGTCTTGAGGGTCTTGGCGTCGATGAGCTTGTGGAACGGCACGTAGTGCAGATCCAGCTGGCCCGAGACCGAGACCATGTGGCCGGTGAGGCCTTCTTCGACCAGGGCGCGGTAGGCGCCGATGCCCAGCTGGGAGCCCAGCATGACGTCGTAGGCGTGGGGGGCTGCACAGCGGCTCTCGTAGCCAAGCTGCACCGAGGTGATCTTCTTCTTGCGGCCCGTGCGGGCGGTGTAGGCATCCTTGATGGCTTGGGCGAGCATGCGGCCCAGGTCGAGCTTGCCCAGGGGGATCAGGCCGTGGGGGTCGCGGTCGATGTTGGCGAGCACGGAAGACGGGAGCTGCTCCGCCAGGCCCTCGGCCACGACCAGGGTGCCGTGGTGCTTGTTGGCGCGCTTCTCGCGCTGGACCATCAGGTCGACCACCTTGTTGGCCAGCTTGTGGATGTCCAGCTTGCGCTCCTGGCTCTTCACGCCGGTCTTGGAGTCTGTGATCTCCTCCAAAGTCGTGAGATCGTCATCGAGATCCTCGGTGCCGATGACCAGGTTGGCCTCGCCCGCGATGGCCACGCCGTAGGCCAGCCAGCCGGCCTTGCGGCCCATGCTCTCCACCACGAACCAGCTCGAGCTGCTCTCGGCGTCGGCCCGCAGGTTGAGCAGCGACTTGGCCATCACGTCCACCGACGTGAAGAAGCCGAAGGTGAAGTCGATGCCTTTGTAGTCGTTGTCGATGGTCTTGGGCAGGTGGACGATCTTCACCCGGGGGGCGTCGGCCGGCAGGGTCTCCTGGTACATCTGCAGCAGGTTGGCGGTCTTGAGGGTGTCGTCACCGCCGATGCTGATCAGGGCGTCGATCTGCAGGTCGATCAGGGCCGTGTAGACGTTGCGCAGCTTGGCGCTCTTGACCCGGTCTTTGAGGTCGGCCTTGGTGTCCACAAGCTGGCAGGGGTTGGCGCGGGCGGTGCCGATGATGATGCCGCGGCGGTTGCGCAGGCCCAACACGTCCTTCTCCTGGAAGACGCGGTAGTGCGTGTCGGGCAGGAGGCGGTGGGAGATGGGGTGGTACTCTTCGAGGTGGCTGTAGCCGTGGAAGAAGCCGATGACTTCGCGGTTGTCGTCGATGAACGAGATGGCGGCGGCGGCGATGACCGAGTTCGCGGCCGGCGCAGGCCCGCCTGAGAAGACGATGCCTACTCGCTTGATCTTGTCGCCCTTCCTGGGGGTGCTTCCGTTGCGCTGCATGGGTTCTCCAGTGGAGTGGGATCGAGCAGCGATGGTAACTCGATTGCGAGTCACGCCAAGTGCTCGCACGAAAAATGGAGGCGGCGCTGTGCTCAGTGCAGCGAACCCACCAGGCCCCACAGGCCGCGAGGAGGCAGCGCGGACCGAAGCTCAGGGGCTGTAGCTGAGCATCACCAGGCTGCGCAGGCGGTCGCCTACCTGGTAGTCCAGCTGGGTCTCGAGGGTGAAGTCCGGGGGGGGCTCCACCACCTCACGGGCCAGCATCAGGCCCAGCCGGCCCCCCGGGACCAGCAGGCGGCGGGCGTGCTGGAGCACGGCGGGTGGCGCCGCGAATGCACGGGAGACGAGGCCGTCCCAGGACGCCGGCTCGAGCTCTTCGACCCGGCCGTGGAAGACCACGGCGTTGCTCAGCCCGCTCTGCCGGATCACCTGCCGCAGGAAGGCCGACCGCTTGGCGCGGCTCTCCACCAGGGTCACCTGGGCCTGGGGGTTCCAGGCGGCGATGGCGACGCCCGGAAAGCCTGCACCGCTGCCCAGGTCGGCCCAGCGCCCCTGCGCGGCTACGGCCCTGGCCACGGCGCGGCTGTCGCCGAAGTGGATGCGCGTGGAGCCTGGACCCACTAGGTTCATGGCGCCGCGCCAGCTCTCGAGGAGCTCCTTGTGGACCTGCTCGACCTGGCGGGCTTCGGGGTGTTCAGGCATGGGAGCCTCCAGGGCCGGCGGCGGCGGCGGCGTGGCGGGCGGCCATGCGCGCGATGTGGACCGTGAGTACGTGGATAGCGGCGGGGGTCATGGCGGGCAGGCGGGCGGCCTCGGCCAGGGTGGCCGGCTGTGCCTCGCGCAGGCGCTGGCGGAGCTCGGTGCTGAGGCCCGGCAGGTCCTGGTCCAGCAGCTCACGGGGCAGGGCCTGGAGGGCCAGTCGCTCGGCCTCCTGGGCGCGCTGGACGTCCCGTGCGATGTAGCCGGCGTACTTGATGTCGGTGACCACCTGCTCGGCGCAGTCCCGGGGGACGCGGTCCGCGGCGGGGTGCAGGGCGCAGACGATCCCCCAGTCGAGGCCTGGGCGCCGGAGCAGCTCGGCGAGGCTCTGGGGCCGATCCATGGCGGTCATGCCGAGGGCTGCGAGCTGATCGTTGGTCGCTCGACGCAGCTCGATGCGCGTGGCCTCCAGCTCGGCGCGGGTGCTGGCGATGGTGGTGAGCTTGCGCTGCAGGCGGTCCCAGGCGGCGCTGTCCACCAACCCGAGCTCGTGTGCGATGGGGGTGAGGCGGCGATCGGCGTTGTCTTCCCGCAAGGTCAGCCTGTACTCTGCGCGGCTGGTGAACATGCGGTAGGGCTCGCCCCCCACGCCGCGGGTGACCAGGTCGTCCACCAGCACGCCGATGTAGGCCTGGTGCCGGGCCAGCGTGAAGGGCTGCCCCAGGGCTGCGGAGATGCCCGCGACCAGGCCCTGGGCCGCGGCCTCTTCGTAGCCGGAGGTGCCGCAGACCTGACCCGCCAGGTACAGGCCAGGCAGCGCGCGGGCCTGCAGGTCGTGGCCCAGCTGGCGAGGATCGGCGTAGTCGTACTCCACCGCGTAGCCGTACTGCAGGATGCGCGCGTTCTCGAGGCCGGGAATGGCGGCCACTACCTGATCCTGGACGTCCTGGGGGAGGGAGGTGGGCAGTCCGTTGACGTAGATCCGCGGGGTGTCCAGGCTCTCGGGCTCGAGGAAGATCAGGTGGCGCTGGCGCTCGGGGAAGCGCACCACCTTGTCCTCGATGCTCGGGCAGTAGCGGGGACCCTGGCCGGTGATGGCGCCTGTGAACAGGGGGGCGCGATGCAGGTTGGCTTGGATGATGCTGTGGACCTGGGGCGTGGTGCCCGTGAGGTAGCAGTCCCTCTTCGGCAGGCGCTGCGGCGTCGGCGCGAAGGAGAAGCGGGCCTCGGGCCAGGTGTCCTCCTGCCGGTGGCAGACCTCCCAGGCGACGGTGCGCCCGTCGACCCGGGGGGTGGTGCCGGTCTTGAGGCGGCCCAGCTCCAGGCCGTGGGCCACCAGGTCCGTAGACAGGGCGTTCGCGGCGTCGTCACCGATGCGTCCCCCCGGCTCGGTGCGCTCTCCGCAGTGCATCACCGCCGCCAGGAAGGTCCCGGTGGTGAGGATCACCGCGCTCGCCTCCAGGACCCGCCCGTCGGCGAGGGAGACGCCCCGGATGCCTGCGTCCGAGCTGCGCAGCCCGGTGACCTCGCCCTCGAGGATGGTCAGGTGAGGCATAGCCTCGAGGCGAGCGGCCATGGCCGCGGGGTAGCGCTGGATGTCCACCTGGGCCCGGCTGGCCTGTACCGCGAGGCCCCGGCGGGTGTTCAGGCGGCGGAACTGGAGGGTGGTGGCGTCTGCCACCTGCGCCATCAGGCCCCCGAGGGCGTCGATCTCCCGCACCAGGTGGCCCTTGCCCAGGCCACCGATGGCGGGGTTGCACGAGAGGGCGGCGATGCGATCCCGGCGCAGGGTGACCAGGGCCACCCGTCGCCCCAGCCGTGCGGCGGCCGCCGCGGCTTCGCAGCCAGCGTGGCCAGCGCCGACCACCACGATGTCGAAGCCTTGGGGCATAGGGTCCTCTGCTCGCGGCCCGCACTATCACGGGGCTGCCGCTGTAGCAGGAGCGGCCAGGGCTCTCCTTGCCCTTTGGTGCTATGGATTCAGCATGGCGCGCCCCACCGCCGTTTCCGGGACCAGCTCCACTCCCTGGCGCCGAGCCGTCTGGGCTGTGGCCCTGCTGGGCGTGCTGCTCACCTGGGGGGCCACCTGGCACCGCACCCCGACCTCCGACGAGCCCCGCCATCTCCAGATGGGGCGGCAGGTGTTGCTCGAGCGTGACTGGGCGCGCTTCGACAACTCCAAGATGCCGGTGAGCGCGCTCAACGCCCTGCCCACGGTCATCACGGGCCCGCCCCGGGACGAGGGACCCGAGATCACCCACCGCGACTGGTTCTGGCCTCGCATGCCCCAGGCCCTGTGGTTGCTGGGTACGGTGCTCGTGGCCGCCGCCTGGGCCCGACGCCTTTGGGGTGCCCAGGCCGGCCTCGTCGCGGCCGCCTTCGTGGCCCTGGACCCCAACCTCCAGGCCCACGCGGGGCTGGTGACCACCGACGCCCCCATCGTGTTCCTGGTGCTGGCGGCCTGCTACACGGCCTGGCGAGCGGTGGAGCAGCCCGACTGGCCCAACTGGGTGATCGCGGGTGCCGTGTTCGGTGTCGCACAGGCCGCCAAGTTCACCGCCGCCTTCCTGGTGCCCATCCTGGGCCTGGCCATCCCCGCGGCGCTGGTCTGGAGGCGCCTGAGCAGCGGCCGCTGGAGCGCCCGGGTGGGTCGGCCGCTGGCCTACCTGTTCACCGCCTGGCTGGTGTTGAACGCCTGCTATGGCTTCCAGGGCAGCTTCACCCCCGCCTCGGAGATCACCTGGCGCTCGAACCTGATGGCGCCTCTGGCCGATGTCGATGTGCCTCTGCCGGTGCCCCGGCCCTGGGTCGAGGGCCTGGACTGGGTGCGCTCCGACGACGAGAACGGCTCGGGAAACATCTACGCCGAGGGAGAGTTCACCGCCGATGGCCGGGCGGACCACTACCTGAAGGCCGCCACCCGAAAGCTGACCCTGCCGCTGCTCCTGCTGGGCCTGGCGGGCGTGCTGTGGCCCCGCAGGCGCGGGCGTGAGGACCTCTTCCTGGTCTGGCCGGCCCTGTTCCTGGCGGCCTGGTTCAGCCTGGCCTTCAACTTCCAGATCGGCACGCGCTACCTGCTGCCGGTGATCCCTCTGCTGGCTGTGGGCGCCGCCAGGCTGCCTTGGCGGGTCGGGCTCGCGGGAGCGCTGCTGGCGGGGTTGTCGGGCCTGTCCTGGTTCCCGCACAGCCTGTGCTACCAGAACGAGCGGCTGCTGGATCGGGCCCAGGCCTGGCGCTTTGTGGCTGACAGCGACCTGGACTGGGATCAGCACGGCGGCGAAGCAAAGGCCTGGCTCGAGCGGAACCCTCTGGGGGTCGCGGATGCCGACGTGCCCGCCGTGGGGCCCATGCTGGTGGGGGCCAACCGCCTCGTGGGCGTCTGGGGCCACCCGGGCCGCTTCGCCTGCCTGAGGGAGCACTTCCCACCCTCCGAACACATCGCCACCTCCTGGTACCCCTACGATCTGAGCGCCGAGGAGCTCGAGGCCTGCTTCCCTCGGCAGGTCTACGAGCCTGGGCAGGGGACCTGGAGCTTCGAGCACGCGGGCGGGCCCGTGGTGGTGGCCGCCAGGGTGCGAGGCGACGCCAGCCTGCAGGTGGGCGCCGGCGACCAGCTTCACGTGCAGGCTCCGAGCCACCAGCAGGGTCTGCTGGCGGTGATCGTCGATGCCCCTCCCGGCAGCATCACCGTGAGCGTCGTGGGCCGCGTGCAGGGCCTGTACGCCAACGCCAGGCCCCACCCCGACGCGCCCTTCGAGGACCGCTGATGCCCGGCTGGCTGCGCCGCTGGGGGCCGGAGGTCCTGGGCCTGCTGGGCATCGTGGCGTTGGCTTGGCTGGCCTGGTGGCAGTTCCGCTGGATGGGTACGGATCTCCATACTCCGATCTCCCACGGCATCAACGAGGACTGGGACTGGCAGCTGGGCTTCTACGAGGCCAGCCGCATCTGCCTGCTCGACCACGGGCAGCTGCCCGGGTGGAACCCCTTTGTGCAGGGGGGCGTGCCCCTGCTGGCCAACCCCGAGTCGCCCTTCCTCTACCCGCCCTTCGTGCTGATCCTGCTGTTCGGGTCGAGCGCCGGGCTCAAGCTCTGGGTGTTGTTCCACCTGGTGGCCTTGGCGGGCGCCTGCTGGTGGGCCGGGCGCGCGCAGGGGCTGGGGCCCTTCGAGGCCCACATCGCTGGGGTTCTGGCCCTGTGTTCAGCTCAGCTGCCCGCCCAGACGGCCATGGGGCACATCATGTACCTGCCCCTGTGCTGGCTGCCCCTGGCGTGGATCGCCTCCCGCCGGGGGCGCTGGCGTCTGGCCGGGATCTGTCTGGCCATGCCCGTGCTCGCGGGGGCCCACCACGTGTTCCTCTACGCCCTGCTGCTGCTGGGGGTGGACGCCCTGTTCCGCATGGTGGACCCCAAGCGGGCCTGGGCCCTCGGGCTGTGGCTGCTGCTCAACCTCCTGCTGCTGGGGCAGGGCTGGGCCTCCTGGCCCATGGCGGTGCTCGGCCTGCTGGCGCTGGGCTGGCAGAGGCCCCACCCGGGTGGACGGCCCTGGCGCCACATCGCGGTGGTGGCTGGGGCGGTGCTGCTGGCGGCGTTGCTGCTGGGGCCGAAGCTGGCCACTCTGCCCGTCCTGTGGGCCAGGGCCGAGCGGCTGGCTCCTCAGCTCACCTTCTCCGTGGCCGACGAGTTCGGGCCCTGGCGGGCGCTGCAGGTGGTCCTGGGCCTGGTGGACCGGCCCAGCGCTCACAACGGTCAGAACGTGCTGTATTCTCCCGTGCCCCTGGTCCTGGCGCTGGTGGGCTTGGTCTGGGCCCTGCGTCGCAAGCCCGCGGTGGCCTTGGCGGGCTTGTTCTTCCTCAACATCGGCTGGGGTGGGGCCACGCCCGTCAACCTCCTCGAGCTGCTGCACCGGGTGCCCCCCTGGGACCACATCCGGGTGGTGGAGCGCTACGGCGCGGTCTGGACGCTGTTCATCGGCTGGCTGGCCGCCTGGGGCGTGTGGGGCCTGTGGCGTCTTCGCCGCCCAGGCTGGCTGCGCTGGATCCTGGGGCCTGTGGCTGTGGTGGCGCTGACCTGGCACGTGGTCCACGCTGCGCCCAGGGCTGCAGCGCACTACCACATCGGGGCTGGCGCCCCCCACTCGATCCCACCACCGAGCGATTTTGTGCAGGTGGACGACGAGCTGACCACCTGGGAGTCCATGCGCGCCAACCGGGGCAAGCCCCGCTGCTGGACCACCGCGTGGCTGGCGGATCCCGGCCCGGTCCTGGCGCGGGAGGACCCCGGCTACCGCGGTGAGGTCTGGATGGTCGACGGGCCCGCCGTCTCGGCCGCCATCACCCCCAACCGCATCCGCTTCGAGGCACCCGCCGCGGGCCTGCTGGTGGTCAACCAGAACGCCTTTGACGGGTGGGAGTACCGGGGCCAGCCTGCGAGCTCCAGGGACGGCCTGCTGGCAATCCAGGTGTCCCCTGGTCCCGGGGAGCTGGTGTACCGGCCGCCGGGGCTGCTGCTGGGGTTGTTCATGCTCCTGGCAGGCCTGGCGGTGCTGGCGTGGCCGCTGGCTTCACGGGGTCGGCGGCGTGCTGCTGGCGCTTCGTCCGCCACGGGCTAGGGCTTCTTCCGGTCCTACCAGCGCCCCGAGCCACCCATGTCGAGCTTCCAGGCACCTGCCGTCTCCTACTCCTCCGGTCCTCCGCTGGGCGGCCCTGCTGCCACTGGAGGGCTGCCATGAGCGCTCCCGACGGCCCCAGTGGGAACGAGCCTCCGCGCTACGCTGGCCAGCGCCTGCACCAGGCCAGCCTCGACGGGGCCGATCTGCGCGGCGCCGACATGGCCCGGGCCATCCTGGACCAGGTCTCCCTCGAGGGCGCCGATCTCCGGGGCGCCTGCCTCTGCGGCGCCGAACTCAGCCAGGTGGACCTGACCGGGGCCAAGCTCGACGGCGCTGACCTGCGCGGGGCCAGCCTGGATCGGGTGGTCCTGGACGGGGCCAGCCTGCATGGCGTGGACGCCCGCGGCGCGTCTCTGGTTCAGACCAGCGCCAAAGGCATCAGCGCTCACGGGCTCAACCTGGCCGGCGCCCAGCTGGTCAAGCTCAGCCTGGTGGACGTGACCCTCGAGGCCTGTGTGCTCGATGGCGCCAGCCTGGACGACGTGGGCCTGGTGGGCGGGACGCTGCGGGATCTGTCCATGGTGGGCCTGCGGGCCACGGGGTGCGCCTTGACCCGCGTGGCCGTCCACGGCTGCGACCTGAGCGGCGCGAGCGTCGAGGACGGGCAGCTGCGCGACGTGGTGCTGCACAGCAGCGTGCTGCGCGCCGCCCTGCTGCGCCGGGTGCGCCTGCGCGGCCTGCAGTCGGTCGAGAGCCAGTGGGCGGGCGCCGCCCTGGATGGTTGCCGGGGCCTGGGTGGCACGCTCGAGGACGATCTGCGCCGGCAGGGTGCAGCCGTGGGCCACACGCCGCTGGTGCGCCTGGCGCGCGTGCTGTGGAGCAATCGACCACTGCAGATCGCCGTAGTGGTGGGCCTGATTTTGCTGGTGCTGGCGGTGGTGGCGCTGCTGCGCAGTCCGGGGGCCTGGCCGAGCTCGGTGCTGCTGTCCCGCTTCGAGGCCCTCGAGGGGCGCAGCGACCTCGAGCGCTGCGAGCCCATGCTGGTCGTGGCCGCCGCGTTGGTGGATCGCCCCAGCCTCGACAAGGGCCAGCGGTATCGCCTCCTGCAGCGCTCGGCCGAGTGCCAGGCGCTGCTCGAGCGACCGGATCAGGCCCTGGACTCCCTGCGTCGCTACGTGGAGCTGGCCCGGGACGAGCCCGAGGATCTGCTTGCAGCCTTGGCGCTGCTGGGACGCTTCCAGCTGGACGGGGGAGACCTCGGGGGTGCGACGCTGGTGCTCGAGCAGCTCCATGCCGTCGCCCAAGAGCCCGGGCAGCGGCTGGAGGCGCTGCACTTCGAGGCTGATCTTCTCAGCGCTCAGGGGCTGCAGGCCGTGCCCACGCATCCCGACGACCGCCCCGTGGATCCCGAACCCTGGAGGTCCGTTCAGCTCGCCACCGCCGCTGCCCTGCTGGATCTGACCGAGCTCGGCGCCCACCAGGTGGCGACGACGCCGGTGGAGCTGCTGGTGCTGGGTGAGTGGGAACGGGCCGTCGAGCTGATCGCAGCGGTCGCCGAGCCGCCCCTCGGTCCCGCGGAGCGCTGGGAACATGCGCGGGGTGCGGTGGACCGGCTGGTGGAGGCTGGGCAGCCAGCGTTGGCCCTCGCCATGCTCGAACAGCTCGCCATCGGCGATGAGTTCGACGACCTGGCGGACCTGCAGCGCGTGGACGCGATGGTGCGGCTCCACCTGCAGCTGGGCGAACCCGAGGCCGCACAGGCGCTCTTGGCCGGGCTACCCGCCGTGGTCGAGCCCGGGCTGGCCATGGAGCTGTCGCTGGTTCGGGCCAGCTTGCTGGTGGACACCGGCGAGCTGGCCGGGGCGGAGGCCCTGCTCGCTGCGGCCGAGCTGGGGCCAGACCTACCCTTCGACCTGCGCGCCAGGCACGGCTGGTTGTTGGCTGACACCCGGCTGCGCGGGGGCGACGAGGCCGGCGCGGTGGAGGCCTTGGCGCCGGTGCTGGCGGCGGTGCCCGACAAGGAGAACGGCAAGAACCTCCTGCGAGAGCTGGCGAGCTGGATGGAACGGCTGGCCGAACCACAGCGGGTGGTCGCCCTGCTCGAGGGCGTGGACAACCCCATGCTCGTCAAGGCGGGGCAGGGGCAAGAGCTGGCCCTGACCACCCTGAGGGCTCGCGCCCGGGAGGGCGCCATCCAGCTGGATGACCCCACGCTCCAGGCGGTGCTCTCCGGAGGGACCCCGGAGCAGATCCAGGAGGCCGCGGGCGTGCTGCTCGACGGCGCGGCACAGCAGGGGCAGATCGAGCCCGTCATCCAGGCCCTGCTTCCCCACGCTCGCAAGCTGGCGGACAGGCGCGCCCGGGAGAACCTGGGCCTGTTGCTCGCCGAGACGGCGGCCGGGGCCGCTCTTCGGGACCACGCTGTCCAGGTCCTCGCGGAGCTGGACCTGACCCGCAGCGAGGACGTCGACGTCCGCAGCCGCGCCGTGGCCCTCGAGCTGGGCATCGCCCTGGATGCGGGGGAGCTGGATGCAGCCATGGACGGCTACCGGGACGCCGTCGCGCGCCCGGCCAGCATCGAAGACTGGGTGAGCCGCAACCTGGGACGCCGCATCGTCGACGCCCTCCAAGACGCCGATCGCATGGATGAAGCCTTGGCCCAGGTGCGCGCGCTGCGGGAGGGTCACGCGAGCGAGGGGGAGCTCTGGCTCGAGGCCATGACCTGCCTGGCAGGCATGGGGGACGAGCCGGGGTTCGCCGCGGAGTTGGCGGCGGCCAAGGCCGCCATCGGCCCCTGCCAGGCCAACATCATGGCCACCCGGGCGCGCCTGTCCCTGGGCTCCTCTTCCATGGATCTCGGCGCGCTGGAGCAGGCCTGTGCGAGCGAGGGTAGCTCCGTCGAGGAGCTGCTGGCTGCGGCCTCTGTGCTGGGCCGGGCGGGCCGCCCCCAGGCAGCCTTGGAGCTCGCGCAGGCCGCCGCAGCTATGGATCTCGACCTCGAGCAGCGGGTGCAGGTGGACCGTGAGCTGGCTGGCTGGCTCGCGGCCAGCGGCGACAGCCCGGGCGCCATCGCCCTGCTCGAGGCGTCCTACAGCGTCAGCTCGGATGCCCACTCCCACCGGCAGGTCACCGACGCGCTGCTGGGCCACCTGGCCGGCCTGCAGGAACCCGGGGCCATCCTGGCCGTCTACCTGCGCTTCACGCGGGATCACCCCGACCAACAGGATCTGCAGCTGTGGAAGCAGGCCGCGGTGGTCCTGATTCGGGCGGGCCGATCCGATCTGCTGCCGGAGCTCGGGGGGCAGGCGGGCTGGATGCGTCACGTGGCCCGGGACTCTGCCGAGGCCGAGCTGCGGGCCCTGGTGGACGCCGGCGACACCCCTGGCGCCTGGGCCTGGCTCGAGCGCGCCCTCGCCGCGGCCCCTACGGTCGACCAGCGGACCGAGCTGCTCGGCCGTGCATCGGACATGGCGGAGCGCGGCAACGATCACGCGCGCCTGCTCCCATGGCTGGATCTCCTCGAGGCGCAGCTGGAGCCTGGCTCGAGCCTGCGCCCGCAGCTGCTGCTGTGCCGCGCCCGCGCCCTCGAGGCCACCGACGACAGCGCTGGTGCGGTGGCTGTGTTCGAGGTTCTGCTGGCACAGCCGATCCCCGCCAGTCTTCGGGACGACGTGCTGGACAGCTACGGCCACAGCCTGGGCCGCGTGGGCGACGCTGCCTCCATCGAGCGGGCGCTGGCTGCCCTGGAGAGCAGCGAGCCCGAGCTCGGCGGCCCCCTGCTGGCGTTGCGCCTGCGCGCCGCAGGGGAGCTGTTGGCCCGGGGCGAACCCGGGGGAACGCGCAGCCTGCTCGAGCCTCTGGCCGGCCGTGAAATGGAGCCCGCGCAGGCCGAGACCTGCTGGGATCTGCTGGCCCAGGCCTACGCCGCTGTCGGCCGCTATCCGGACATGCTGGATCTCCCGGCGCGGTTCACCTCCAGCCATAGCAGCTGCGGCGCCTGGCTCGCCGTGGTGCGCCACCTGCCGGCGGAGGGGCCGGTCGCTGACCAGGGGCGCGACGGGGCCCTGGTCGGCTGCGCACCCAGTGAGATCCCCGTCCACCAGGCGCTGTCCCTGGCCCAGGCCGTGGGCCAGGCGGACCCTCAGCGCGCCCTGGGGCTGCTGACCCAGGTGGGCGATGGCTGGGACTCTGCCAGCGTGGAGCGAGCCGACATCGACGTTGAGCGGGCCCACCTGCTGGCGCTGACGGGCCAGGCTGCCCAAGCCCGCGCCCTGCTCGAGCAGGTCCTGGAACGGGCCACACAGCCAGCGGTGGCCTCCCGCGCTGGGGGTCAGCTCATGGGGCTGGTGGTGGAACAGGGGCAGGCTGACGCGAGCGCCCAGGTCGAGGGGCTGGCGCTGCGAGCCCTGGAACGTGTGGGGGACGACCAGCCTGCCGCCCGCGATGTGGTTCGTGCGGCCGTCGCCGCCCAGCGTGATCTCGAAGCCTGGCCCGCCGCCATGGTCTGGCAGCAGCGCCTGGTGGATCTGCACGCGACCCCCGACGAGGGCCGTGGCTATGCCCTGCTCCAGCTCATTCACCTCCAGCTCGACGCCCACCCAGGCGACCCGGCCGCCGCTGGCGAGGGCTGGCTCCAGCTGCTCGCCGAGGCTGCGCCCCTCGCCACCCCGGGCAGCCACCTGCACGATGAACTGTCCACCCTGCAGGTCGCCTGGAGGGTGCTCCAGGCGGGCGGTGAGCCGCGGATCCTGGCGGTGCTCGAGGCCGCTGTGGCGGGCGACGGTCAGGCCAACGCCCTCAACGCCGTGGCTACCCGTCTGGACGCCTGGCGGCAGGACGAGGCCGCCGCTGTGGTGCGGAGGGAGCGGGAGCGGCGCATGGCCGAGTAGGCTGCGGGCCCGCAGGGGTGGCCTTCGAGACCACCGGACCCGGTCCCCGGCGAGGCATCGGTGCTAAGATGCGCCCCATGCCCGGTCCCCTCGGCCGCTTCCTGGGTCTGCTCGTTCCGCTCGTCTCGGGTTGCGGCGGCGTCGTCGATCCGGGCGCGGTGTCCACGTTGTCTCCCGAGGCCGTCCCGGTGGCGGAGCTCCGCGGCTCTCTCGGCCTCGACCTGCTCGAGAGAGCGGTGAGCGGGGTGCCCGAACTCGGGCCCAGCGTCGCCTTCCCTGGCTACACGGTGCAGCCGGTGGCCTTCGAGATCGTGCCCGGATTTCGCAGCTCGGCGGCCCTCTGGCTTCCCGAGGGCGATGGACCCTTCCCAGGGGTGCTGGTGCTGCCGGGCCACTTCGGTGAGGGCAAGGCCTCGGGGGAGTGCCAGGAGGTCGCCCACGCCCTGGCGGCCCGGGGCATGGTGGCCTTGGCCGTCGACATGCCTGGGGTGGAGGAGTGGGAGCGCCCCGGGCGGCAGATCCACTTCGAGGGCGGCGCCCACAACCGGGCGGCGCTCGCAGCGGCGGGCAGCTCCGCCCTGGCGCTGCAGATCCTGGTGGCCCGGCGTGGTCTCGAGGCCATGATCGCGGCGGCTCCAGTGGATCGGGTGGCGGCCACGGGCGCCAGCGGCGGAGGTGTGCTGGCTTTCTATCTGGCCCTGCTCGAGCCGCGGGTGCGCGCCATCGTCCTCGCTTCCCCCGTGGGGATCCCCCGGGCGGGCCACGAAGGCGGCTGTTTCTGTGACCTGCTCCCTGGACACTCCGGCCCGGAGCCCGGGCTGTTGGCAGCGCTGGAGCAGCCCAGCCTGTGGCTCAGCGAGCTGGAACGCCCCGCGCCCGAGGGCCTGCCTGCCAGCGCTCGCTTCGAGGTGGTGGCCGGGCCCCACTCCTACACCGCCGCCATGCGCGCCGTCGCTCTGCCCTGGCTCGACCGGCAGCTGCAGCACACGCCTCCCGATCCATCCCGCGCAGCCCAGGCGCTGGAGCAGCCCCCGACTCTTCCCAGCGAAGCCCTGCGCTCCTCCACGGATCGAGGGGCCATGAGCATCTTCGAGCTGGCGCTGCAGGTGGGAGCCCCGCGGGCCTGGGAGCCTCGCCTGGAGCTGGAGGCGCCCTTCGGCCATGCCTGTGAGGGAGACGGCCAGCCGGTCATCGGGGTCGGGGTCCCGGAGGGCGATCTGGAGGTCCTCAGGGCGGCGGGCATGCAGACCTGCACGCTGCAGCTACCAGCGGACGAGACCTGGGAGCCCCGCGCCGTCACCGGCGGGTACACGCTGGCGGACCGTCCGGCCAGCGCCCTGCGGCGGCTCTCCGCGCAGCTGGGTGGAGCGCCGATCTACGCGGGGGGCGCGTGGGCTGTCCCGGCTGCGGCCTCCGGCGTGGCCTGGGTGGCTCGTTCTCCGCGGATCAGCGTCGAGACCCTGGACCCTGCTGTCCATCCCCCGTGGGTGCACGTGCCTGGCCTGTGGTGGGGTGGGCTCGAGGGCCTGTACGCCTCGGCGCGCGCGGAAGGGGACGGGCCGGAGATCTTCCTGGAAGCTCTGGACCCCGGCACCGCTGGGGCGAGATAGAGCCCGCACTGCGCTCTCAACTGCTGAACGGAGGTCTCATGCTCAGCTCCCTGATCCTGCTCTCATCCCTCGCCATCGCCGGCCCGCGCACCGAGGTTGGCGCTGGCAAGGACTTCGGCATCGGCGTCGAGGCGGGCTTGTACTACAGCTTCACGGGCAAGTACTTCTTCAGCGACAACGCCGGCCTGGCCTTCAGCGTGGGCGCTAGCCCCTATGGCATCGGCTACACCAACGGGCGTGTGCAGTTCGAGGGCCGTGTGCTCGAGTTCGCCGACTGGGACTTCGCTGACTTCGGTGGCTACTGGAACGCCGGCCTCGCCAGCCGCATCTGGCTCGACTCCAGCATCACATCGTCGGTCCAGCTGGGCCCCACTGGAGGTGTGGGGGTGGAGCTGCGCTTCAAGGAGGCGCCCGCGGCCGTCTACGCCGAGACCGACTTCCGCCTGTGGCTCGTGGGACCCAAGACGGGCACCTACGCTGGCATCAGCCAGTTCGGGCTGGCTCCCCTGGTGGGCGGCCGCTGGTACTTCTGAGTTTGTGCCGGCTAGCTGCGATATCGCATGGGGATGCGGCTGCTCGCCGCCGCGGGCGGGGATATGCGGCTTGCCTACGTTTTTCCGTCAGGAGTGAGCCATGAACGGTGATGAAGTCCGCGCGAAGCACTCTGAGTTCCTCTTCCCCGCCACCATCAACTACTACGCCGAGCCTATCGCCGTAGACCACGCCCTGGGTTGTACGGTCTACGACACCGAGGGCCGGCCCTACCTGGACTTCTTCGGTGGCATCCTCACCGTGTCCATGGGCCACTGCGAGCCGCGCATCAACGCGGCGATCCATGCCCAGGTCGACAAGCTGCAGCACATCAGCTCCCTCTACCCCACCGAGCCCACGGTGCGGCTGGCCGAGCGCCTGTCGGCCACGGCGCCGGGTGGCCCCATGCAGAGCTTCTTCGTGGGCACCGGCACGGAAGCCGACGAGATGGCCGTCATGCTGGCCATGTGCCACACCGGAAACTCCGAGCTCATCGCCCTGCGCAACAGCTACTCCGGCCGCTCCATGCTGGCCCAGACGCTGACCGCCCACAGCAACTGGCGGGTGCTGCCCACCCAGATCCCGGGCATCAAGCATGCCCACGCGCCCTACTGCTACCGCTGTGATCTGGGCCTGAAGTACCCAAGCTGCGACATGGCCTGTGCCCGGGACATCGAGAAGCTCATCCAGTACACCACCACCGGGTCCATCGCCGGCATGCTCGCCGAGCCGGTCCAGGGCGTGGGCGGCTTCATGGTGCCCCCCAAGGAGTACTTCCAGGTCGCGGCCGAGATCGTGCGCAACTACGGTGGCCTGTTCATCTCCGACGAGGTCCAGACGGGCTTCGGCCGCACGGGTACTCACATGTGGGGCATCCAACACTTCGGCGTCGAGCCCGACATCATGACCATGGCCAAGGGTATCGCCAATGGTCTGCCCGCCGCCAACTGCATGGCGCGGCCCGAGATCGCCCGCTCCATTCCCCGGCTCACCATCTCCACCTTCGGCGCCAACCCCATCCCCATGGCCGCGGCCAACGCCGTGATGGACGTCATCGAGGCCGAGGACATCCCGGCCCGCTCGGCGCGCCTGGGCGATGTCCTGCACCAGGGCCTGTTGGCCCTGCAGCAGCGCTTCCCCGCCAACATCGGCGACGTGCGTGGCCTCGGGCTGATGCAAGCCATCGAGATCGTGGTGGACGAGACCGCCGGTGACCGCACGCCCGAGGTCGCCCTCACCGGGCGCATCTTCGAGCAGGCCAAGGCTGTCGGGCTGCTGCTGGGCAAGGGGGGCCGCTTCGGCAACGTCTTCCGCATCGCCCCGCCCATGCTCATCGAGGAGCACGAGCTCGAGCGCGGCCTGGCGCTGTTCGAGCAGGCCCTCGAGGCCGCCGGAGCGCGCTAGTCGCCGTCGCCAATTTTCACTTGGATCGCCAGGGGTTGTCGGCTATACGGTCGGCGCAACCCCCCTTTCACTACCGAATCATCGGAGGAGACCACCATGACTCGCACCCTGTCCATCCTGGCCCTGCTCGGCCTCACCCTCTCCCTGGCCGTCGGCTGCCCCAAGACCGTCGATGACACCGACGCCCCCGAAGGCGACACCGACACCGACACCGACACCGACTCCGACACCGACGCCGACACCGACACCGACACCGACACCGACGTCGGCACCACCTGCTCCGACGTGCAGAACTTCGACGGCATCTCCGAGGGCGACACCGTCACCCTCACCAACGTCTGCGTCACCTCCCCCGTGGCCAACAACGGCATGGGCTTCTTCGTCCAGGACGCTGGCGGCGGCGAGTACAGTGGGCTGTTCGTCTACCTCGGCTCCGTCGTGGCCAGCGTCACCACCGGCGACCAGATCACCGTCACCGGTGAGGTCACCGAGTACTACGACTTCACCGAGCTCACCGTGGCCGACGCGGGCGACATCGTCACCAACGGCAGCTGCAACCCCGCCGCCACCACCGTCCAGGCCGCCCCCGCGGACTTCGAGCCCTACGAGTCCGTGCTCATCACCGTGCTCGACCTCAACGTCACCTCCGACGCCAACGACTACGGCGAGCACACCACCGACTTCGGCGGCATGACCATCGACGATCTGTTCTGGACCTACGAGGGCGGCAACGGCGACCACCTCACCAGCCTCACCGGCCTGCTGAACTACTCCTACGAGGAGTACAAGCTCGAGCCCCGCGACGGCTCCGACGTCTCCATGTAGGCTCCGCGAGTCCAGCGCGAAGCACCACTTCGCGCCCTCGCCTCCGACGCCCGCCCGCCCCCGATTCGCTCGGGTTCGGCGGGCGTCTCGCTTTGTATCGGGGTTTGACGCGGGGCCCTGGCCGGCTAAGGGGTGCCCGGACTCGGCCTCCAACCTCCACCGCGTCCACGAGGAGAATCATGAGGAATATCTTTCTGCTGAGCCTGTGCGCTCTGGGTCTGTCCATCGGCTGCGGCGACAAGGACGACACCGCCCCCCCCGAGGGCGACACCGACACCGACACCGACACCGACACCGACACCGACACGGATGCCGACACCGACGCCGACACCGACGCCGACACCGACATCGGGCCCCAGCCCGACTACAC
>CALDOK010000119.1 GCA_937912125.1 uncultured Pseudomonadota bacterium | reverse complement strand
GTATAGAGGACCGTATGCCAACCCGCCGATCCTTTCTCGAAGCCGCCGCTGCCACCTGCCTGGTGGTGGGGGTGCCTGTGTCCAGTGGCTGCGAGAGCACCATCGAAGCGAGCGTCCCCATGAAGACGACCACCCCCAAGACCGCCCGGGTGCTGTGGTACAGCTCCACCGGAAACACCCGCCGGGTGGGCCGGGCCGTGGCCCAGGGGCTCCGCGCGGCTGGCCTCGAGGTCGAGGCCTCCGAGTACCGTGATGCCGACATCGCCACCTTGGCCAGCTACGATCTGATCGTGCTGGGCACCCCGACCTTCTTCGCCGACGTGCCGTGCAACCTGCGTGAGTGGCTCCAGGGCCTGCCCGCACTCGGCGGCGCCGCCGTGGGCGCCTTCTCTACCTTCGGCGGCCCCGGCGACGGCCAGGAGCACAGCGCGGCCCAGCTGCTGCGCCTGGCCGCGAGGCGTGGCGGCGTGCCGGTGGGCCGGGAGACCTTCGGCTGCATGTCGGTCTACGCCCCCACCTGGTCGGCCCTGGACAATCCGGCCCGCACCCTGGCCTACAAGCACCTCCCCAGCGTCGAGACCTACGACAGCGCCCGTCGGTACGCCCGCAGGCTGCTCGACCAGGTGGCCACGGGCCAGGGCATCACGGTGACCCTGCGCTTCGACCGGGGCACTGTGATGCGCGCCTTCCCCCAGGTGGCCTTGAGCAAGCTGATGACCTCGAACCACGGCGTGGACACCGAGCGCTGCATCGGCTGCAAGGCCTGCGTGAAGGCCTGCCCCACCGGCGCCATCGATCCGGTGGCCGGCACCGTGGACTCCCGTCGCTGCATCGCCTGCCTGGGCTGCATCAACAACTGCCCCGCGGGCGCGGTGACCATGAGCTTCATGGGCAAGCCGGTCTACGGCTTCCGCGAGCTGCTGGACCGCAAGGGGATCACCATCCTGGAGCCCGAGGTTTGATCGCCGGCCATATGCGCCTCCCGCTATACTGCTGGCGGAGGGTTCCATGAAGGTCTTCTCGTTCATCACGCTGTCGTCGCTGGTGTTGTCCGTGGGCTGTCCGGACGGCGGGGACACCGCCGAGACCAAGGCACCCGGTGACCTGGACACCGACACGGACACGGACGCTGATACGGACTCCGACTCGGACTCCGGCTCGGACTCCGACACGGACGCCGACACCGACACCAGCACTCCGGCGAACACCGCTCCCGAGGCGGTGTTCACACGCCCCGATCCCGATGGGATCTATGTGAACACCGCGGTCACGCGGATCACGCTGCAGGTCTCGGACGATCACGACGCACCCGGCGCGCTCACCCTCGCCTGGGAGCCCTCCGCCGACCTGATCAAGCCCCCCTCGTCCGCGAATGCCGAAGGTGTCGCAAGCTTCTACCTGATCGCGCCGGTCGCCCAGGAGTGGACCGTGAGCTGCACCGTCACCGACACCCACGGTGCCGCCACCCAAGCGTCGGTCACCTTCATGGTCCACGAGGACGGCGACGGTGATCTCTTCGCCTCCGAGGACGTGGGCGGCGAGGACTGCGACGACACCGACGCCGGCATCAATCCCGAGGCCGAGGAGATCTGCGGCGACGGCATCGACCAGGACTGCGACGGCAGCGACTTGCCCTGCGAGTGAGCACGGAAGCTGTGCGCTGCTGCACGGGTTGAGCAGACGCCCCCCGACGCAGAGCCATCGATGCGCCCGCTGCCCGCTGTCATGCTGCTGACCCTCTTCCTGGCCTGCAACTCGCCCGTCTCCGCCGAGGTGCCCCCGGGCCCCCCGACCCTGACCCTCGAGGCCCGCATCGGCGACGGCGCCTGGAGCCAGGAACCTGCTGTCCACCCGTTGAAGGGCGAAGCGGTCGCCCTGCGGGTGGCCCAGCAGCCTGGCGCCGAGCCGCGCTGGTACCAGATCTTCCCCGACCTGGACCAGATGTACAAGAACGCCAACCACCCCTGGGAGGACGACCCCTATGAGTGGGTCGGGCTCGACAGCATCCGCTACCTGCGTGTGGAGCGCACCGACCTGCGCGGCCAGTGGGAGGTGCAGCCCCTCGTGCATCCCGGCCGCCACCCCGAGCGCTCCCGCTTCCACCAGCTCGATGTGGGGTCATCCTGGTATCAGGTGGAGCTGCACACCCAGGGAGGCGTCGCTATCTCGCCAGGCCTGGAGTCCAACGACGCGCGGGGCCTCTCCCCTGATGTCATGCGCGTCTCGGTGAGGGACGGCGAGGGCTACATCGGCTGGCTCAGCTCGTTCTTCAACGTGCCCGGGTTGTTCGGATCGGTGGTGCAGCAGAGCTCCGGATATGTCGGCGTGGACTGCGCCGACGTGCTGGTGGCGGCCTGGCACCGCTGGAAGGGAAAGCCCCTGGCCAAGAACTACAACGTGGCCATGCTGGTGGAGCTCTGGCCCCGGGTGCTGGAGCTGGACCTCGACGGCGGGCAGCCCGCCGAGCCGGTAGCCTGGGGCGAGCAGGTGCGCCCCGGTGACATCCTGGCGGTGCGCTACGCCGACCAGAAGCAGTACCAGCACATCGGCGCGCTGTACCAGGACGCCGACGGAGACGGCCAGCTGGGTGGCGAAGATCTGGTGTTGCACGCCGGGCCGTGGCCGCTGCAGACCGCCCGCCTGGACCGCGGCGGCTTCGACGGCCACGTGGTGGTGATGCGGCCGGAGTGAGGATACCGACCCACCCCGACAGCTCCTGGAGCCGCCATGTGGGCACCCCTCCTCTTCGCCCTCACCTTCGCCATCGCCCCCTGCCAGGCCGACGATCCCCTGGAGTTTTCGCTGGTGAGCGTGGAGCTGGAGTCCGTGGGCCTGCGGGAGACGCGCCTGCAGCTGGTCACGGAGGTCACCCGCACCCGCTGGCCGGCCGTGCGGCTGCGCAGCCTCGAGCATGCGGTCACCATGGGCGGTGAGGTCGTGGCCGAGGGCGAGGCCAGCTACGAACGCATCCGGATCAGGAAGGGGGCCCCTCAGGAGGTCCGCATCCCCGTCTCCTTCCGCACGCTGCAGGCGGCGGGAGCCCTGGGCAGGGGTTTGCTGGGCGACGCACAGATCGACATCCAGCTGCAGGGTGTCCTGCGCTTCCGCATGCTCTTGATCCCCCTCGAGTTTCCTTTTGATGAGAGCCTGATGGGCGCGGATCTGGGGCTGTAGGATGGCGCCGGCGTTCCGGATGCCGCGGACCCTTCAGAGGGGCTCGACCCCGATGGCGTAGTCCCCGGGCGCCTCGATCCTCGTGGTCACCAGGCGCCCGCCAGGGACCTCGAGCTCGTTGACCCCCGTGAGGCCTTCGGCCCAGACACCGTGCGCGTCGGCCCTGGTGGGCGTCCACAGCACCAGCAGACCTCCGGCTTCGTCCGCCTCGGCCTCGAGCCGCAGCCGCCCGGTGGCGGGATCGCTCTCGAGCAGCGCGATGCGGCCAGGGACAGCCCGCGGGTAGCCCCGGCCCAGCAGCGCGAGGAACTCCTCGGTGGGGCCGAGATCCACGCCCTGTGCGCAGTCCAGCGTGTTCAGGTGGACCACGGTGTCGTTCGGCTCCCAGCCGTCACCATCTCGATGCAGGCTGTGGGGGTCGCCGCAGGGCTGACGCCACTGCCACCAGGCTCCTCCTTGCGCGTGCTTGTCTTCGTCGGCGGCGTAGCGGGCTGCGACCTCGAGCACCTCGGGGCTGGTGCTCCAGAAGCCGTACTCGCCGATCCACACTCCGGTGCCCTGGGTCTGGGCCAGGTTCCAGATGACCGTGTTGGTGGCCTCGAGGCTCAGGCCGGTGGTGTCGATGGACTCGGCGTAGTTGTGGGTGGAGCCCACCAGGTTGTGGGGCTGGATGCCCATGCGCTCCGGGTCGGGGAAGATCAGGCCGTTCGAGGGGTCGCCGGCGGGGATCGCGGGCTCGAGGAAGATCAGCTGCTCCGCGCCAGCGGCACGGATGGCGGTGATGACCTCGGCCAGCAGGTCCTCGTAGATGGGGGTGAGCTCGCTGGCCGGGCGTGAGGTGTCGGGTTCGTTCAGCAGGTCGTAGCCCGCCACCTCGGGTCGGTCGGCGAAGCGCTCGGCCACCGCGGTCCAGGTGGCCACGAAGCGGTCGCGGATGCCGTCGTCGTCATCGTAGAAGTGGTTCCAGGCTGCGACCACAGCGGGCGCGCTGTTGCGGTCTCCGGTGACACAGGTGCTCAGCCCGTCGGTCATGACCGCCCAGGCCGGGGCGCCGTCCCAGCCCCTGGCGGGGGAGGCCCCCTCGGGGCAGATCTCGTCGACGGGGGTGCTGGTGAAGGCCGAGTAGGCGTCCTGGTGCATGTCGATGACGGTGTAGATGCCCCGCTCGGCGGCGGCGGAGACGTAGCCGTCGATCTCGTCCAGGTAGGCGCTGTCCATCCGCCCCCGCTCGGGCTCGAGCCGCGACCAGTGCACCACCAGGCGGATCACCGAGAACCCCCGGGCGGCCATGGCGTCCCAGTCCTCGTCGGTGGTGGGCAGGGTGGGCGGGTGATCCGGGCTGCCCTGCCAGTACTCGCCCAGGGAGGTGATGTTGGCCCCTCGCAGCAGCACCTCGCGGTCGAGATCGTCCACGATGCGGTTGTCGCTGGAGACGGACAGCGGGCGCAGAGCCAGAGGGTCGAGCGGGGCCGAGCCTGTGTCGTCGGGCTGGTCGCAGGCGGTGAGCATGAGCAGGCCCAGGGTGGGAAGCCTGCCTGGGCGGCGCCGTCGATGCGCGGGTAGGCGGAGCATCCTCGAAGGGTACCATGGGGGCGGAGGGGGCCGCGCTGCCATCTGATACAGTGGTCGAGCCCCTCCGCCACGAGATCTCCATGAGCCCCACCCCCCTGGATCGGTCCATCCTGCTGGCCCTCGGCCTGGCCAGCGCCACGGCCTGCGTCTGTCTGAGCATGGCGGCCTGTCTGAAGCTCCAGGACACCGACGACAGCGACGCGGACACCGACACGGATGCCGACACGGACACGGACACCGACACGGACACGGATGCCGACACGGACGTGCAGGCCCGCATGGAGACCATCCAGCGGCTCGGTGAGGCGCTGCCTGCCGACGTCGTGGAGCGGCTGGATCGGTCCTGACGCCAAGCACGTCGCGGGAACCGGCGCGGGTGAGGTAGACTCCTCTTCTATCGTTCAGGAGGACAGCGCCGTGAGCCCCACCCCCCTCGACAAGTCCATCATGCTCGCCCTCGGCCTGGTGGGTGCCACCGCCTGCGCCTGTCTCGACATGGAGCCCTGTCTCGCTGCAGAGGACAGCGACACGGACACCGACACCGACACCGACACGGACACCGACACGGACTCGGACACCGACGCCGACACGGATGTGCAGGCTCGCGGTGACGTGATCGAGCGACTGGGCGCCGTGGGTGTCCTGCCCGCGGATGTCGAACACCGCCTTGGCGGACGGGGATAGGTCCCGCCCCACACAAAGCGGGTGGCCATGGCCTCCAATGCCGAGCAGGGCGGCCCACACCGCCTCGAGATCGAGCTGACCCCGGTCTGCGATCATCGCTGCGTCCACTGCTACAACGTCTGGAACGCCGAGCCCGGCGACCCTCAGCACGGGCTCGCGCCCAAGGTCCAGGGCGATCTCGAGCGGGCGCGGGCACTCATCGACCGTGTGGCCGAGCAGGGCATCGAGCACCTCTCCCTGACCGGCGGTGAGCCGCTGCTGCATCCCCGGGCCCTCGAGATCATCGAGCATGCCTGCACGCGGGTTCCCAGCGTAGGCCTGATCACCAACGGCAGCCACGTGAGCGAGGCGGTGGCGCGGCGCCTGGGGGCGGCGGGCCTGAAGACCGCCCAGCTCACCCTGCTCGGCGGCCGGCGTGAGGTCCACGACGCGCTCAAGGACGTGGAGAGCTTCGACGACACCCTGCGCTCGGTGCTGCGGCTGCGGGACGCGGGGGTGCGGGTGAACGCCTGCTATGTGTCCAGCCAGCGCAACGCCGGACAGCTGCCCGCGGTGCTCGAGCTGTGCTTCGCCATGGGCATCCGCTCGCTGTCCTACAACCGCATGTCCGCCGCTGGCCTGGGCGTGCACCGCATCGCCGCCCTGCTGCCCAGCCCCGAACAGCTCGAGGCCGACCTGCTGGCCTGCGAGACTCTGGCCCGGCGCTGGCAGATCCGCGTCAGCACGGCCATGCCCGTCCCGCCCTGCATCGTGCACACGGCCCGCTACCCGTGGGTGCGCTTCGGCTTCTGCTCGAGCGGATCCGGGCAGCACAACCTGGTGATGGATCTCGAGGGGCAGGTTCGTGCCTGCAACCTCAGCCACCGGGTGCTGGGCTCGGCCCTGGAGGAGCCCCTGAGCGCCCTGGCCGACGACGGCTACCTGGCGGAGTTCCGGTCCAGCCTGCCGCTGATGTGCCGGGGCTGCCCCCACGCCCGCAGCTGCGGCGGGGGCTGCAAGGAGAGCGCGTTCGCGGCCTTCGGGAGCCTGGACGCACCGGACCCCCTGGTGTGGCTGGCCCTGAGCCCCGAGGAGCGCGCGCGGCTGGAGCTGCCGGATCTGCCTGAGCAGGAGGCGTGTCCTTGATCCCCCGCGAGCCCGCACTCCTGCTGATCTCTCCCGGGATCATCAAGTGGACCGACACCGACTTCGGGCTGCCCCACTTGGTCGCCCTCGGCGGCTGGGTGAAGGCCAAGCTGGGGCTCCGGGTGGAGATCCTGGACATCGGCTACGAGGCCTGTGATCACCGGGAGCTGGCGCGACGCCTGGACGACCTGGGCCCCTTCCACGCCATCGGGGTGAGCTGCTACTCGAGCTTCGACTACCGGCGGGTGGTGGCCCTGGCCGGCTTCCTGCGCGAGCGCTTCCCGGGCGTGCCCTTGCTGGCCGGTGGCTACCACGCCAGCGCCGTGCCCCACGACCTGCTCCCACCCCACGCCCCCTTCGACGCGGTGGTGGTGGGCGAGGGCGAGCTGCCTCTGCAGCGCCTGCTCGAGGGCATCCTGGGGGGTGAGCCGCCCGCTGGAGAGATCCTGGGGCCCGAACCCGTGCCCCACATGGACGCGCTGCCGCCCTACGCCTGGGAGCTGCTGGATCGCTACTGGCCGCGGGCCACCAGCCTGGGCCGCAAGCTGCAGATCCACCTGTCCCGGGGCTGCCCCTACCGCTGCGCCTTTTGCATGGAGCGGGCCAAGGGCGAGGCCAGCTGGCGGGCGTTCTCTCCCGGACGGGCCCTGGACGAGCTGGAGCGCCTGGCTGCCCGGGTGGACCTGGCGCCGTGGATGGTGAACGTCGCCGACCCCCTGTTCGGCTTCCAGCGGGCCTGGCGGCGGGAGGTGGTCGAGGGGATCCTGGCGCGGGGCATCCAGCCTCGGCAGTTCTGGACCCTGACCCGGGCCGACGATCTGGAGGCTGTGGACGTGGAGCTGCTGGCCCGTGCCCGCTTCTCCATCGGCGTCGGCCTCGAGAGCGGCAGCCCGCGTATGCTGCGGATCATCGGCAAGTCCCGGCAGCCCGAGCGCTACCTCGACGCCATGCTGCGCCTGGCGAGCCTGGCGAGGGAACACAGCCTGAGCTGGGCCGCCAACGTCATCGTGGGCCACCCGGGTGAGACGCCCGAGAGCATGCAGGCCACGGCTCGCTTCGTGGAGCGGCTGTACCTCGAGGCCTCCGAGACCTGCGGCTGGCTGAGTGTCGACCCCTTCCGCCTCTACCCAGGCTCGGGTGTACACACGGAGATGGCGCACTACGAGCGCGAGCACGGCACGGTCTTCCACCAGCCGCGCTGGTGGCAAGGCTGGTACGACCACGCCTTCCGGGCCGAGTGGGTCGACCCCGGCCGGAGCCTGGACTTCGCCGGCCGCGTCGCGAGCATGCAGGCCCTGTACGGCCCTTTGTTGGAGCGGGTTCAGGGGCGGTTCCGGGGCCAGGGTCGGGAGGTGGACCGGGTGTTCGAGCGCTCCATGGCCGAGCAGCGGCGCTTCATGGACCCCGCCATGGGCCAGGCGCTGATCCGCAGGACCGCCCGCGGGCCCCGGGAGCAGCACCCTGAGGCCCAGGCCCTGCCCCTGCCCATCGGGCTGCAGGTGCGGGACCCCTGGGTCCGCAAGCGCGAGGAGGCCGTGCGGCGCATGCTCGACCAGGGGGTGCTGCGCAGCCCGGCGTTGGTGGAGCGCCTGCTCGAGCTTGGTCCCGAGCGCTTCATGGGGTCCGAGCAGGCCCAGGCGGTGCTCGGGGATCACACTCCCCCAGCCCTCGCCGAGGGGCTCCCTGCGCCTGCGCCGGGCTTCCGTGCGGTGGCCCGCGGGCTCGAGGCTCTGCAGCTGGGCCACGGGGAGCGGGTGGCGGATCTGGCCGCGGGCAGCGGCTGGGTCGCGGCGCTCATGGCTGGCCTGGTGGGGCCCGAAGGGCGGGTGCTGGTGGTGCCCCGGGGTGCTTCCCCCGAGGGGTTGACCTCGGCTCTGGCGGAGTGGCCTCAGGTTCAGGTCGTTCCCCTGCCGCCCGGCCGCCTGCTTCCCGAGCCGGGGCCCTGGGATGCCCTGTGGTTGGGGGCGGCGCTGCCGCGTCTGCCCGTCCCGGCGTCCGAGGGTCTGCAAGAGCCCGGAGGCCGCGCGCTGTGCTTCCTGGGGCCGCGCTTCCGGTCTCAGGACCAGGTGCTGCTGCAGCGAGAGGGGGAGCGGGTCCACGAGCGGGTGCTGGCACGCACCCGGGTGCCGCCGCTGGGGGGACCCTGGGGCTGGGTTCCCTGGCCTGTGGCTCTGAACGCCGAGGCCCCAGCAGGCATCGCGCTAGAACGCCGGGAGGCCGCGGCCCTGGTCTTCCGGGTGCTGTCCCGGCTCGATCTGGGCGCCGACGCTGCCAACCTGTACGACCCTTCCCAGCCTGAACGGCCGTGGGCGGCGCCGCTGCTGCAGGCCTGGCGGGCCGCGCCCAGGCGGCTGTACGCCCAGGTGCTGGCCCTGCGCTTCCACGAACCCACAGAGCTCATCCAGCGCCTGCGGTGGCGGCCCCCGGCACCCCTGCGGGGCGAGGAGGACCAGGCCCTGGCCCTGGCCCTGGCCGAAGCCATGGAGGCCGTAGCCGCCGAGCCCCGCCAGGACCGGGGAGTGTGGTCCGCAGCGCCCCACCGGCCCCTGGTCGAGGCCCTCACCGAGCTGCGCATCGCCCTGTACGCGGGCCAGGAACGCGACCCTCCGCCCCTGCGGGTGCTGGACTGCCCTGCCCTGGGCAAGGCGGGCCGGGCCACGAGCTACGACGGCGAGCGCCTGGTGGCGGTCTCCCTCGAGCAGCCATTCGAGCAGGTGCTGATGCAGGTGCTGCACGAGGAGGTCCACCCGGTCACCGACCCCTTGGTGCTGGCGGACTGGGAGGACCAGGCGCCGCGGGACACACGGGCTGGCAGCGCCGGCCACGCCCTGCACCAGCGCCTGGAGCAGGTGGCCATCGGCGCCACCCAGGCCTTGCTGCAGGCCCGGGCGCCTCGCTGGCTGCCGGCGTTCGAGGGGTGGCTGGAGGCGCTCGGCGGGGGTCGGTAGCGGCTTGGAGGCCACCGGAGGCCCCGGCGGATCCCGCGGCCCTGCAGCCCCATCCCCCGGCGCTGCTCGGGCTCGAAGGCGCCGATGGGCTGGACCCGCACCGCTCGGCGTGCGGGTGTGCATGGTGGACTCGGGGACCGGGGCTCCCTATCCGACAGCCGAGCGTCGCATCGGTTCGATGGATAGGCCTGCGCCATGAAGTTCTCGATCATCCCCTCGATGTTGCTCGTCGCCTGCGGTGTGGAAGCGCCCCCCCAGGCGGAGCCTGTGCCTCCCGCCCCGACTCCTGCGTCCGTCCAGGTCAGTGGCTGGGAAGGCTTCTGGCCGTGGGCCCGGGTGGACGACGCCTGGCTGGCGGAGCGTGGCCTGCCCTTCACCGCCGAGCCCATGCGCGAGGCTGGGCCCCGGGTGGGCAAGCTCGTCATCGCCGGTGGCCCCAGGGAGTCCTCGGAGGCCGACCTGCTGCGCCTGTGGGTCCGCAGCTGTGAGGAGCCGAACACGCGATCCTGGAACCTGGATCGCTGCCGCGGGATCGAGGCGCGCAGCTGCAGCGATGGGCAGTGCCGCTACGAGCACTTCGGCAACTGCTCAGGCCTGCTGGCGGGCGGGGGCTGGTTCGTCACCGCAGCCCACTGCACCGCTGAGCTGGTCGCGGATGCCGGGTTCGCTCAGCGGTCTTCCATCTTGCTCCCCGGCCCCGCCGGTCAGCCGCCTCGTCAGCTGCGCGTGGGCGAGATCGTCACCGGCAAGACCGACTGGGAGCACCACTGGGTGGCCCTCGACGGTCAGGACCCCGTGGACGTTGCGGCCATCCGGGTGGAAGACGGCGGCTTGGTCCCCTTCCTCACGGCCCCGCTCCCCGCCGTGGGAGAACCCCTCTTCATCCTGGGCTACCCGAGGGTGAACGACCGCAGTCGCGAGGCGATGAGCACCGTGGGCTACGACCTGGTGGCCGGGTCGCCTTCGGTGAGCTTCGGCCGCATGGCGGACACCAACCCCGCCGATGCCCCCCTCTGCAACGTGGACGGTGACCAGGAGCACTGGGCCCTGCGCAGCCCCTGCCCCGCGGGCCCGGTGGGCGAGGGCGACGAGCAGACCTGGACCGGCCCCATCAGCCACAGCCCCTTCCTGGCCACCTACGACAGCTGCAACGGCCACTCCGGCGCCCCCGTGTTCGACGCCCAGGGCCGCTGGGTGGGGGTGAACTTCACCCTGGCCAGCGACACCAACCCCCAGGAAGCCTTCGTGGAGCACGCTCGCATGGTGGCCACGCCGGTGGCGCGGGCGCTGGACCGGCTGGGGATCGCACCGGCCGAGTGAGCCCCTCCGTCAGGAATCCTTCCACGCGGGCAGGTGAGCCATCAGCTGCGCGACGGCTTCGCGGGCTGGGCCCTCGGCCAGGCCTTGGGCGCGCATCATGAACCGGGTCACGCCCTCGAGGGCTTCTTCGTAGCTGCGCATGCGGCCACCGGGCCGGGTGCGGTGGACGCGGTAGTCCTCGCTGGTGTCGCCCACCGGGGTGGTGGTAGGTTTTGCGCGCATGGAAGGCCGCTCGAACAACCCCGATCCACCCCGCACTCCCCGCAGCAAGCGAGCCTCGCTCGCGATCCTGGTGGCGTCGTTGGTGGTGCTGGTGGTGGCCTGCCTGGGCCTGGCCTGGCCCCGCCTGGCGGTGGAGTCGGTGCAGCTGCACACGGACGAGGCCGCTAGGGTGGACGTGGTCCTCCCTCACGTCATCCGGGGCCAGGACCCCCGGAACGTCACCTACAGGCTGCGGCTGGATCTGCGCTCGCCATCGGGCTTGTTGTGGGTGCGGCCTCGCGGCTGCGTCGTGGGCCTCCGGCTGAACGGCCGCCCCCTGACCATGGCGCCTCGGGTCGTGGACGGGGGCTGCGCTCACCGCTCGAGCTTCGCCTTCTCGCCGGGGCGGGCCAAGGACGGCAAGCCCCTGCGCGTGGACATCGCGGTCTCCGCCGACGGTGGCACCGAACTGGGCGTGGATGTGCGGGAGCTGCCCGGCGGCACGCAGCTGCTGCCCTTGCTGGCGGCGGCGGTGCTGGGCCTGGCGGGGGTGTTGGTGTGCTCGCAACAGCTGCTGGCCGGGTGGGGCGAGCGGGCCTGGGCGCCGTGGGCCGCGGCCCTGGGGCTGGTGGCCCTGCTGGCCGCCTACTTCCTGCTGGCACCCCCCAGCCCCTTCGACTTCGCGGAGGTCACCACCCCCTACCATCGCCTCCTCGCCGAGTCCTTGCTGCAGGGAACCGTCGCGCTGCAGCCGGGCCCGGACGCCTACGATCTCTGTGTCCACGAAGGCCGGGCGGTGCTGTGCTGGGGCATGATGCCCGCGGTGCTGATGATGCCGGCGGCCTGGCTCTGGGAGGGCGCGCCCACCGGCCGCGCCGCGGGTGTCGGCGTGGGCCTGGTGACCATGATCAGCTGGTTCCTGCTGCTGCACGGCCTGCGTCGGCGCGGCGTGGTGGCCTTGGGTTGGCTGGATCTCGTGCTGCTCTCGGGCTTCGTGGTCTTTGGCACCCAGCTGTACTTCCTGTCGTCATCGGGGGAGGTCTGGCACCTGGCCCAGAGCTTCGCGGTGATGCTGGGCAGCCTGGCGTTTCTCCTGCTCTGCCGCCGGGGCATGGGGGCCGCGGTGCTGGCGTCGGCGCTCTTTGGAGCCGCGGCCCTGTCTCGCTTCTCGCTGATGCTCCTGTTCCCGGTGTTCGGCTGCATGAACCTGCTGGCCCACCTCGAGGGTGTGCGGCGCTGGCGGCAGCTGTGGGGCCGGGGGGTGCTGCTGGCGCTCCCCCTGGTGGGCGCGCTGGGGGTTCAGCTGCTGTACAACCGGGCGCGCTACGGCGGGCTGCTCGACTTCGGCTGGCGCTACCAGCAGGGCAGCGACGCCCTGATCCACGACATGATCACCAGCGGGACCCTGTCCCTGGCCTACCTGCCCCGGAACCTGGATGCCTACCTGCTGGATCCCTTGAGCTTCAGCGCCACCTACCCGCACATGCTGTCCTCGGGGCGCGGAAACGCTCTGTGGTCCCACCAGCTGGCTGTCTTCGTGTTGCTGGCCGCCCTGCTGGTTGGGCAGCCACGGCTTCCGGCCCTGGTCCGGGGCGCCAGGGCGCGCATCGCGCGGGTGCTCGCCGCTCGGTCCCAGCCGGCGGAACGGCTCGCGGCCGTGGCGGAGCTGCCGCTGGCGTCGGTGTTGCTGTGGGGCAGCGCCATCGCCTGGCTGAGCTACCTGGCGTTCCTGCTGCTGCTGTTCACCACGGGCGCCCGCACCGTGGGCTGCCGGCTGCTGGCCAATGCGCTGCCGTTCTTCATGGTGATGGTGGCCTTCGCGCTCGCCCAGCTGCGGACGCGGCTGCTGCTGCGCGTGGCGGCCTGGGCGCTGCTGATGGGCAGCGTGGTGATCCATGCCTGGATCAAGCTGAGCACGATCTGAGCGTTAGCGCAGCTCTTCGCACACCCAGCGGCCCACCTCGGTGCTCATGATGGCGTTGTCCAGCAGCACAGGGGGGATGGGGCCGGTCTCGGCGATGACGTCGGTGTTCACTTCGCAGGGGTCGATGCTGACCACGTCGTAGCGCACGGTCATGTAGTACTGCTTGCCGGACAGGGCGCCCTTGTAGCCGATCTCCACGTCCACGTAGCGGGTGCCGCCGCCGCAGCCGCCGGGCGAGCCGCCTACCACCCGGGCCCCTGTGGCCTGGCCTACCATGGGATGCCCCACCTCGAGGGTGCCTTGGGCGATGTCCGCGAGCTTGCCCTCGGGGATGGCGACCCCCATGGTGCAGCGCACCGCGGTGAGCATGACGAGCAGCAGGGCGGCGATGGTCAGGGTGCGGCGGCGCATGGGTTCCTCCGGTGCGGACTACGGAACGCCTTAACCCCTGGGTCCGTCGCGAGCGTAAGCGGGCGCGCTTCGATAGGTGCCCTGCTCGAGTTGTGCCTCGACCCTCGAAGGAGTTCCCATGGCCATCCAGGTGGACAACGATCGCTGCATCGTCTGCGGAGCTTGCATCGGCGCCTGCCCCACCAACTGTCTCTCCATCGCCGAGGGTGCCGAGCCGCTCCTGGTGGTGGACGATCCCCTGTGCGCAGAGTGCTCTGCCTGCATCCCCGCCTGCCCGGTGGATGCCCTCGCCTTCCCCAGCGAGCAGGTGGAGCGCAAGCACGACAAGCAGGGCATCCCCGACATCGCGAAGCCCTACGAGCCCACCAAGCGCAGCCCGCCGCGCCCGGCCACGGTGCCCGACGACCGGGAGCCCGAGCGCTTCGATCCCCTGAGCTGGCGGCCAGGTGGCGGGCTGCTGCGTCGGGCGCTGAAGCGCCGGATCAAGGGCGACTAGAGCGCCGCACCGGGGTCCTGGGGACCCCCCTGAGTGCCCGCGCCGCTGCTGCGCCCTGTGTGGGCCAGCAGTGCCATGGGACCTACGGCCCGCACCCTGTCGAGCTCGGCGTGGTCGCGGACCAGCAGGCTGCCTGCGAAGCCCAGGGCGTTGACGGAGCAGCCCTGCCAGGCTTCCCGCTGGCGTGGGATCAGCAACATCCACCGCCGGGTCATCAGCAGGTTGTACGGCCCGGCCTGGTGGGGATCGCCCGGGCGGCGGGCCAGGCCCACAGCGGTCAGCAGCCGGTGGTATGCGCCTGTGGAGGCCACCGCGGCCTGCCTGGGATCGTCCACGAGGCCAGGGGGCAGGTGGTGCAGGGCATGGTCGAAGGGCAGGCCCACGGCGCGGTGGTGGTCGTCGCGGCGCTGGTGGATGGCCAGGCGAGCCAGCATGGGCACTGCGGGCTCGCTGGGGGCCAAGGGGGTGGGCAGCAGCTGCAGGTGCTTGTGGGGCTGGCTGGCGCCTGCCGCCGGGCCGCCGTTGTAGAAGGCCAGGCCGTCGATGCCCTGCAGCCCCAGCCACAGGGCGTGGAAGTCGGCCACGGTCAGCAGGCGCTGCTGGTCCTCGAAGTCCCGGGTGACGATGAGCAGGTGCCGGGCCAGGGCCGGGAACTTGTTGAGCACGCAGCGGTGGGTGGGCGAGAGATCTCCGAGCAGCAAGGCGGGATCGCAGGGACCGAAGGGATCGCTGGGCTCGCCCCGCGCCTCGCCTTGGCGCTGGCGGGCCTGGGCGCGCTCCTTGCGCCACAGGCTGTCGAGCACCCGCAGCTGAAAGCGGACCCCTGCCTGCTCTACGATCTCGAGCTGGGTGGGGATGGGCTCGAGGGCGCCGCAGGCCAGGGCCGCCGCGGTCAGCTCGGCGGCTCGGGCCGGGAGCTCGACGGGGCGCAGCGGGAGGCTGGGAGGCGTGGTGGGCATGGTTCGGATCTACGGTATCCGACGGGGGCGCGATGGGGTGGGCGCAGGGTGGCTCGCCCTCCGATGCGCTATCCTCGTGGGGCACCCAGCAGGAGTGTGCTGTGTTCCGACCATCGACCTCGCTCATCCTCCTGGTCAGCCTGTCCCTGGGCTGCCCTGCGCCACCCAAGGACAGCACCGGGGACACCACCACCCCGGACACGGGCGAGCGCCTCCCCATGGAGCCGCTGTTCAGCTTCGCGGTGCTGGCCGACCCCCACCTCACCGGCGGCGCGGACAACGACGCGCGCGCCCTGGCCGCCGTGGAGTGGATCAACGCCCACGCGGCGGAGCGGAGCATCGAGCTGGTGCTCATCGTGGGGGACATCGCCTGGAACGCGGGCACCGAGACGGCCCCGGCCTTGTTCTCCGCCCTCGAGGTGCCCTGGGTGCCCGTCACCGGCGACAACGAGATCCAGTCCGAGGACGAGCAGGCCTTCTTCGAGGCCTTCGAGCCCCAGTGGCAGGCCCTGGGCAGCCAGCTCGAGGGCTTCACCTACGCCGCGATGCCGGTGGACAACCCCGCCTACGAGACCTCCTCGTGGTTCACCAACCAGCGCTTCACCCACCGGGGTGTGACCTTCATGGGCCTGGACTGGTGCACCCGCACCATCGGCGGCATCTTCGGGGAGATGGCGGATCTGAACGACCTCGAGGGCGGCACCTGGTCCTGGTACGATCTCGGCCTGCAGGGTCTGGACGCACCTGTGGGTGACAGCGTGGTGATGTTCTCCCACCACCCCATGCACCTGAGCCCCGGGGCCTTCGACCTCGTGGAGATGGCCGCCCTCGAAGGGCTGACAGAGCCCTGGTGGGACCAGATCTACGCCAGCTTCGCCGGCCACTACCACATGGACGGCTACGAGGAGCTCGAGTCCGGCGCCTGGGAGGTCTTCGTGACCGACGCAACCTGGGACGACGAGGTGCGCGTGAGGGTGGTCGAGGTGAGCGGGAACGGCCGTCGCTTCGCCTATGAGCACGAGCTCATCTCGGTGGAGTGAGCCGGCGTCCATGCGTCACCCCCTCGCCCGCTGGAGCGCCCTGGGCCTGGCCTACCTGTTGGTGGCCTTGGTGCTCAGCTGGCCCCTGGTCCTGCACCTGCAGGACGGCCTGCTCGGCACCCCCACCATGGATCAGGTGGACACGGCCTGGCTGCGGCTGGCTGCGGCCCGCTGGCTGACAGGCCAGGACCCGGGCATCTTCGCGCCCCTGGGCTACCCCTTGGCGGCGGTGGTGCCCAACTGGGTGGACCACCTGCTGGGGGCGCCCCTGGCGCTGCTGCTGCCTTGGCCCCTGGCCGACAACCTGTTCTGGCTGCTGCTGTTCACCGCCAACGGCCTGGCCGGGCATGCCCTGGGTCGGCAGGTGGGGGGGAGCCACGCCGCTGGGCTGCTGTGCGGGCTGGGCTTCGCCCTGTGCGAGCCGGTGCTCAGGGAGATCAACGCCAGCCACGCCCCCCAGGCCCTGGTGCTCTGGTCGCCCTTGTTCCTGGCGGCGCTGCTGCGCTGTGCCTCCGAAGACGGGCGCCTCCGGGACGGCGCCCTGGCTGGGCTCTTCCTGGCGCTCTCGGCGGCGACCTACTGGTACCAGGGGCTGTTCCTGGCGGTCCTGGCTGCGCCGCTGCTGCTCCATGCCCTGCTGGGCGCCCTCCGGGGCGGTGGCCTGGCGCCCCTGGCCCAGCGCCTGGGGATCGCCTCGGCGCTGGTGCTGCTGGTCTGCGGGCCCCTGCTGGCCGTCAGCCTGGTCAGCGCCCCGGAGCTGGCGGGCGTGGGGGGACAGGCGCTGCAGCACGTCCCGGGCATGCGAGGGCTCCCGGTGCCCGCCGAGCATGCCTGGACCTTCCTGCACGGTCGCGGGCCCGAGTGGCTGTGGCAGGCCCAGCCCATCGCCACGGCCTCCCGGCTGAGCCCCGTGCTGCTGCTGGCGGCCATCGTGGGCGGGCTGCGGGCGCCGAGCCCTCGCTGGCCCTGGGTCTTGGCGGCGCTGCTGGGTGGGCTGCTGCTGATGGGCCCCTTCCTGCAGTGGGACGGCCAGGTCGTGCAGGCGGCCGGCCACCTGGTGCCCTTGCCCGGCTATCTGTTGGCCGAGCTCTCCGACCTGTTCGCTCGCCTGCACTGGCCCCTGCGCTGGGGCATCGTGGTGCCCCTGGCCTTGCTGCCCCTGGCGGTGCGGGTGCCCCGTCCTGCCTTCTGGGGTGCCGCGCTGCTGGTGGAGACCATGCTGCTGTCGGGCAACGCACCGCTGCAGGTCAGCCCGGTGGACGCCTTCGCTGGGTGGGGCGCCCTGCGCGGCAGCCCCGGCCCTGTGCTGGTGTTGCCTCAGGAGCGGGACGCGGACGGGCCCTCCACCATGGGGTTGATCTACCGCGCCAGCGGCGCCTCCCTGGCCAACGAGCTGGGGGTGCCTCCCCGCGCCGCCCAGCCCCTCGCGTTCCGGCGCTGGCACGAGCGCCTCGCCCTGCGGAGCCTGTGGCGTGAGCTGCGCTCGGTGGGGTCCTCCGACGCCTACCCCAGCTCGGCCATGGCCCAGCTCGAGGCCGAGGGCATCGCCGCGGTGGCCCTGGACGTGACCCCTGGAGGCGCGCTGCATCCCGACGAGAGCGCCAAGCTGGCCCGTGAGCTCGAGGCGATGCTGGGTGAGCCTGTGGACTACGGCGCCGCCTTGGTCTGGTGGCTCCATGAGCCTCCGAGGCCACCGCCTGCGATGCCCGGTGCCCAGGCCTGGCGGGTGGAGCGCCACGAGGCGCTGGTCGCGGCCGGCGCGCAGCGAGGGCGGCGGTGAAGCCCGCGTCCTGGCGTGGGCCTCTGCTGGCGGGCGCGCTGGCGGCGCTGGTGGTGCTGGTGTGCTCCTGGCCGGTGCTGCTGCACCCGGGGAGTCACATCATCGGGGCCACCCAGGCGGACTTCTACGGCATCGCCTTCGGCATGGATCACCTGGCTCGCCACCTCTTCGGGGGCGCTTGGCCGCCCCTGCACACCACCAGCCTCGAGTTCCCCGGTGGGGCCAGCCTGGTGGTGACCGACCTGCCTGAGATGATCCTGCTGGCGCCGGTCACCCGCCTGTGGGGGCCCACCGTGGCCTTCAACCTGCTGCAGCTGCTGCACCACGCCCTGGCGGCGGCCGCGGCGTGGTGGTGCGCGCGGACCCTCGGGCTCGCACCCGCGGGCCGGGCTGTGGCTGCGCTGGCCTTCGCCTTCGCGCCGGCGCTGGTGGGCACCACCTTCAACCAGAACCCCGACGCCACGGCTTGGTACTGGGTCCCCCTGGCGGCGGGCTTCGCGGGCAGCGCCACGGGCTGGAGGCGGGCGGCTGCAGCGGGCCTGTGCGTGGGTCTGGCCGCCTGGTGCAGCCCCTACGGTGCGGTGATGGCCGGGGTGGCCATGCTGCTGCTGCTGCCCGGCCTGGACTGGCGGCGCTGGGGCGCCGCGCTGGGGACGGCGGCCCTGGTGGGTGGTGGCGGCGCCCTGGTGGCCTGGTGGTCGGTCCGGGACCCCTCCAGCGCGGTCTTCAAGTCCGGCGCCGAGGTCGCGCTGCACGGATCCGCGCAGCTCGACCAGCTGCTGGTTCCCTGGCCCACGGTCCACACCAACCTCGGCTGGGAGGCATCCCGCTTCGTACACGACGGCTACCTGGGCGTCAGCCTGGTGCTCGCCGGGCTGGTGGGCTTCGCCTGGTCCCGCCGCTGGCGCTGGCTGCTGCTGGCCGCGCTGGCGGTGCTGCTGGCGCTGGGGCCCGTGCTGGGGATCGAGGGCGGGTGGCAGCTGCGCAACCCCCTCTGGAGCGTGGGCAACCGCGCGGGCCTGGTGCGCCTGTGGCAGTACCATCGCTACGGCGCCTTGGCGGTGCTGGCCCTGGGGCTGGGCGCGGGCTGGACGGCCCAGCGCCTGGGGCGCTGGGGGTGGGCGTTGGTGGTGGTGGTGGCCCTGGATCTGCTCGTGGTCACCGGCGCCTGGCAGCGGCTGGGTGCCGCCCCGGCCTTCGACGATGGTGCCTGCGCCCTGCTCGAGCCTCTGGCCGACGGCCCCGTCTACGATCTGCCCCCCGGGGGCCACGAGCTGTGGCTCTACAGCGCTAGCTGCCACGGCCGTCCGGTGGCCTCGGGCATCAACCGGCCCGATGGGCGCTACCTGGGCAACACGCTGAAGAACGCCGCAGGCGGTGACGCGGGCAAGCGGCTGGCGGTGCTGAAGCAGCTTGGCTTCCGCTTCCTGGTGTTCCACCCCGACGCGCCCCAGGGGCTGGCCCGGGATCCCATGGTCGAGCTGGCCGGCGTGTGCGAGGTGGCGCGCAACGACGCCGGGGTGCGGGTCATGGACCTGCAGGACTGCGCCCTGGAGCTTCCCGAGCTGGGCCCTTTGCCGGCCCCCAGGCCCCGGGGATCGGCGGAGCGCCGCGCTCCTCGGGCTTCGGGTCAGGACCCTCGTCCGCGTTGAGCATCATGTGCACCTTGGCCGCCACCGGAGGCAGCGGGCACACTTGATCTTCTGCGTCGGCCCAGGGCGTCAGATCCCAGGCCAGCACTCCGGGCTCGGCGTGGGTGGGCGGGCCCAGGGGCTGCTCGAGGAGGGCCCGCAGGGTCTCGCTGGCGGGCTCGCCGTCCAGGAGCACCAGGGCGCTGACTCCCCGCGCGTACAGGGCGGCCGCGTCGGCACGGGCGCAGGTCAGGGCCGCATCGTCCAGGCTGCCTTGGGCACCCGGCAGGGCGGGCTGACCTCGGCGCGCTCCCCTGCCGGCTGCGGCGAACTGCCGGTTGACCGCCAGCCGGGCCAGGGCGCTCCAGCGCAGGGAGGTGTCGGAGACGACCCCCGGCGTGGCGGTGATCGAGCGCCCGTGCTGCAGCTGCCACAGGTGGCTGCGGGCGGCCTGCAGCTTGATGCCCTGGCCCACGCTGACCTCCAGTGGCAGCTGGATCACCGCGCCAGGGGGCAGCGCCTGCAGCACCGTGAGCAGCGCTGCGGGCGCGGCGGGCTCGAAGATCGGGCGGTCAGCGGTGGCGCGGCGGGGCCAGCTGCCCTGGTCCAGCAGCACCAGGATCACCAGCCCGATGCCCAGGACGGCCCTGAGCCAGCTGCGGTCCAGGCGCGCCAGCAAGGCCTGGCTCCCGTACAGGGCCGCCACCCCCAGGGGCAGGGGGAGCAGGCAGCCCAGCCGGCTCCAGGCCTTGAGGTTGGCCAGCGGGGGGAGCAGGGCCTGCAGCCAGCCCGCCGGTAGCGGGATCATGCCCGGCTGGCCCTGGTGCAGGGTCGCCAGGCCGCAGCCCAGGGACAGCACGGCCACCCACAGCCCCAGCAGCAGCCAGCCCAGGGCCTCGCGCGGGCGCATGGCCGCGCCTGCGATGGCCAGCAGCGTGAGCGCGACTCCGGGGTAGGGCGGCTGGTCCAGCAGGGGGTCGAGATCCGGCAGGTGACCGAGGCGGAGCATGGTGAGCAGGGCGCTCAGGTCGCTCTCGGGCATGGGCCGCGGTGGCGCGGAGAGCAGGGGGGCGCTGCCTGGCGGGGGGTAGAGCAGCAGGGCCGCCACCATGGGCAGGGCGACCAGCACGGCCACGCCCCCCACCAGGGCCAGGCGTCCCAGGGTGCGGCGGCGATGGGGTCCCGCGGTGGCCAGCATGGCCAGGGCGATGGGGAGCTCGAGCAGCAGGGCGAAGACCGCCAGGTAGCTGCCCGCCAGGGCCACTCCGCCCAGGAGCAGGCCCGCCGCCAGGCCGCCCCGCCAGCCCAGATCGCCTCGCACCCAGCGGATCAGCAGGGCGAGGTGCCAGGGCATCAGCACCGCGGGCAGGTACTCGCTGCGTCCCATGTAGGGGTGGGAGATCAAGAAGGCGCCGCCGCAGAAGGCGGCGGTGAGCAGCGCCGAGGACCAGGCCGAGCCCCGCTCCTGCCCCACCAGCGTCCGCGCCAGCGCCATGCAGCCCAGGCCGCCCGCGACGATGGCGCCGGCGTGCAGAAGGTTCCAGCCCAGCACCGCGCCGGTGAGCCCTCCGCCACCGAGGGCGTAGCCCGGCAGGAAGAGCAGCAGGTTCACCGGGTCCACCAGGTGGGCCTCGAAGCCGTCGGGGAAGCCCAGGCCGGGGGCGATCCGCACCAGCGGGCCGTGCTCGAGGATGCCCGCGGCGGTCGTCCAGAGCCCCCACAGGTGGCCCGGCGCTTCGGACCAGGCGCTGCCGATGGCGCGGGCGCCGGGCCGCAGCCAGGCCGTGCCCCCGTACCAGCCCACCACCACCAGCAGCACCGCCCACGAGGGCAGCCAGCGCGCAAACCGCGGCGTGGTGGCGGGCTCGGGGGGGGCGGAGGACATTAGGGCCTATCCCTGGCTCGGGCGGTCTCCCGAGTGTTGTAGCCTGTCGCCTGGTGCTCTGGCCTGTAGCCCCCTTGGAGCCGATCCCGTGGACCCTGTCGCCCAGCGCGCGCGCCTGGCGCCCCTCGCCCTGCTGGTGTTGCCGTTGGTCTGGCTCGCCACGGCGCGGGGCGAGGTGATCGGCGGGCCCAACATGGACCTGGTGGGCCACCTGAGCACCATGCTGCACTGCTCCATGGGGCAGCCATTCCGCACCACCATGGTGGCCTGGCCCCACGGCGCCGACCTGCTGGTCATCGTGGGGGGCTGGCTGGACATCTTCATGGCCTGTCCCCTGGTGGAGCCCCTGGGCCTGCGCTGGGCCTACAACCTGGTGTTCGGCTTCTACGCGCTGCTGGCGGGGATCGGTGGCTGGGCCCTGGCGCGTCAGCTGGGAGCCTCCGGGCGCGCCGCCGTGGTGGCTGGGGTGCTGCTGCAGCTGGACGGCTTCCTGCTCCGGAACATGTGCGACGGGCGCCTCGAGCAGGGCGGGCTGGGGTTGATGGCCCTGGCCTTGGCCGGCGCGCTGCACTGCTGGCGTCACCGGGCCTGGGGGGTCGCCGTGGCCACCGGCCTGGCTGGGGCCGCTACGGTCTACGCCTCCTGGGAGCTGGCCCTGTTCCTGGCCCTGACCATGGCGCTGCTGGCGCCCTGGATCGCCGCGGGAGAGCGGGCGCCGGGGGCCCTGGCTCGCTGGGCGGTGGCCGCGGGCGTGGCGGCGCTGCTGGCGGGTCCCTGGGCCCTGTTCTTCCTCGAGCGCGCCAGCGAAGCCCGGGACCTGCACGAGGGCCTGCAGACCGTCGCGGATGCCCGCATCGCCTCGGTGGGCCTTGTGACGGCGCTGGCTGGCCGCACCGCGGGCAACCCGGCGACCCTTCCGCTGCTCGCCCTGCTGGCCCTGCCGTGGACCCTGCACCCCCGGGATCGAGGGCTGTGGCTGGGCCTGGGCACCCTGCTTGTGTTGGGGCTGGTGTTGGCGCTGGGGCCGGATCCGGGGCTGATCCAGGCTGGCGATGTCGCGGCCCTGCAGGGCCATGGCCCCTACGCCTGGCTCCAAGGTCTCCCCGTGCTGGGCTGGTTCCACACGCCCAACCGCTTCCTCTGCCTGTGGAGCCTGGCGGCGCCGGTGGCGGCGGCGCTGCTGCTGGATCGGCTCGCGGCCTGGCGGGCGTGGCTGGGGCCCGCCCTGGCGGCGGTGCTCGTGGTCGCGGCGGGGCTGGAGGCGCAGTGGGGCGGCTACCGCCCCCACGGCGGCTACCACCTCCCGGACCACGACGGGCTGCAGGCCCTGGCCGAGCTGCCCGGCGAGGGGGCGGTGCTCGATCTGCCCGTGCGGGAGCACCGCCTGCACGTGTTGCCCTACCAGGCCATGCAGCTCACCCACCGCCGGCCCATCCCCTACCACATGACCTCACCCCTGCTCACCACCCAGGGCATCGGTGAGCGGCAGCGGCGCAACCCCTTCCTGCGCTGGTTCGGGGCTCAGGTGGCTGGCGTGGCCGCGGAGCCCTTCACCCGGGCCGACCTGGGGCTGCTGCGGGCCGAGGGCTACCGCTTCGTGGCGCTCAACGCGGGCGTCGTGCCCCAGCGCTCCCAGGAGCGCGTGGTCCAGGCCATGCGCGATGCCCTGGGGCCGCCCCTGCTCCAGGACGGCGAGCGCTGGCTCTGCTGGGAGATCCCTCAGACCAGCGAGTAGCTCAGGCGCTTGCGCTGCCCGTCGCGGGTGATGATCAGCTTGACGCTGTCCTTGCTGCGCAGCTGCCACCACAGGGCGATCACGCCGGTCATGGAGTCCACCCGCTTGCCGTTGGCGGTGCGGATGATGTCGCCTCTCCGCAGGCCGGCCTCCTCGAGCGGGCCGCCGCAGCGCACCTGGCGCACCCGGACGCCGCCGATGTCGCCGTCGTCGTCGCGGTACCAGGCGGCGCTGCCGATCTTGGCCGCCGCGTCGGTGTGGCCGAAGTAGTAGTCCAGCAGGGCTCGGTCGACCTGATAGCGGTCCCCGCCCACGGCGGTGATCTGGCCGCTGCTGGCCATGCACTGGGCCTTTCGGCCGCCGCGCTGTCCCTGGCTCTTGGCGGCCTGCTTGTGCTGGGCGCTGCGGGACTGCTTCGCTGTGGCGCTGGCCGTGGGCCCGCCTCCGCTGACGGCCAGCATGTCGTCGCTGGGCTGGCGGCGTGGAGGCTCCGCCTTGTCGGCGGGCAGTTCGGGCTTGTCTTGGGCCAGCATTGGGACGCTGGCGCTCGGGGGGAGCTCGAGGATGAACGCGGCCACACGCTCGGGGCTGGCCACCGCGCTGACGTCTACGTTCAGCTGGGTCATCAGGCCGCCCAGGGTGGCGGGGAGGAGGTACAGGCCCGCGACCAGTGCGGTCGCGAGCAGGCGCTGCATGGTGTCGATGAGGGGGATCATGGACGGGCTCCCAAGTTCAGGACAGCCCTTCCGACGATGCAGCGCCCTGCCCATTCGATGCCCCTGTGTGGCCGGGCTCACAGGACCCGTCACGCCAGGCTCGGCCGCCTAGGGCTGCACGAGGGCCAGCTCCTGGACGAGGATCGCGCCGGAGTCGTCCCAGCTGACCCAGGCCCGCTCGCCCGACAAGGTGATGCTCGAGCGGTGGGCCCCGTATCCCTGGGCGATGGTCTCGCTGTCGTGGTCGGTGAGCTCCAGGCGCTGCAGCACGCCGTGCTCCTCGTCGGCCAACACCAGCCCGATGTTGCCGCGGTCGGACTGAGGTGGGCCCATCACCGGCCCGTCCTCGGGCCGCCTGAAGGTGTAGCTCAGCAGCAGCAGATCGTCGTAGCGCTCGGCGCCCGTACACCAGTAGGCGTCCTGGTCGGGTGGAGTGAGGGGGCCGTGCACAGCCCGAAGCTCCAGGTCCAGGTCGTACTCCAGGGCCCAGATGCGGCGGGTGCCGGCGCTCTCACCTTGGTCGAAGTACTCGGTGGCCCCGCTGGCGGCGGCGGCGAAGACCCAGTGGGCGTCGTGGTCCCGCAGCTGGGCGGCGCCGAGGCCCCAGAACTGGCCCTGGGGAGAGGCGTCGGGGATGGTGGCCGTGAGCCGGTGAGTGGCCAGCAGCTCCAGATCCAGGCTCAGCTCCCGCAGCAGCAGGCCGCGCTCGAGCTCCGGTTCCGGTGGGATGTTGCCGGACCAGCGCTCGCCGTCTTCGCGGTACTCGCTGCCCAGCCATACCCGGTCGTCGTGGACCAGCAGGCTGACGTCCAGGGCGCGCTCGTCGCTGTGGGCGGCCAGGTGGCCCGTGGTGGCCTGCACAGCCAGCTCGGCGTCCAGGCGGCGGAGCTCCAGGCCCTCGGAGCCGTCCGCCTTGGTGAGGCGCGCATGGAACAAGCCGTGCCCGGTATCGGCCAGCTCCATGTCCGGCTCCCGGGGGCCGTGCTCCGACAGCACCTGCTCCACGCCGGTGGTCTGCCAGTCCTGGTCGAAGCCCAGCACCATGTGTTCGCCGCCATGGTTGACCAGGCCCAGCAGGAAGCCAGGCTCGCGCAGCAGGACGCGACCGAAGGAGCCGCTGGCGGGGGTGAATCGGTCCAGGAGGGCGAGGCTCGGGGGAACCTCCCCCGTCTCGCCGGTCTCGCCGGTGTCCTCGGTGTCCTCGGTGTCCTCGGTGTCCTCGGTGTCGCCGGTCTCGCCCGGCGCCGCGCTGTCGGCGGGCGGGGTGCAGGCGCTCAGGAGAGCCGCGAGGAGCAGGACGAAGGGGAGCTTCAAGGGGCCACCTGTGCCGAGGATGGTCGTGCGAGGGGTGAGCTATCGCGGGAAGGGCCCGTAGATGCGGATCTCGGGGCCCACCATGCCCACCTGATCCAGGGGGCCGGGGGGCACGCGCTCCACGTAGCCGTAGGCGCGCTCGGGGGGCAGGCCCGAGAAGCTGGCGATGGGAGGCGGGCCGGCTTCGAGGGTCTGGAAGAAGGCCAGCTCCTGGGCGTGGGCCTGGGGCTCCATGAAGTAGCGGTTGAAGGCGTAGGAGCTGACCACGATGTAGTCGGCGTCTTGCTCCGCCGGACCGCCCAGCTCGAAGCGCAGGGGCAGGACCTGGAAGATCTCCGGGTCCACCTGGGGCACGTAGGACCACTCGAGGGCGATGCGCCGTCCTGGGGCGAGTGTCTGGGCGATCCAGTCGGCCGCCAGCACCCGGGTGTCGGTCAGGGTGAGCAGCTGCACCAGGCGCATGGAGCGGGCCAGGGGGGGGAGCAGGAGCGCCGCCACCAGGGCCGCCAGCACGGTGTTGGCCACCCAGCGCCCGCCGCCCAGGCTGCTGCGCGCCAGCTGTACGCTGGCCCAGGCGGCCAGCACCGCCAGGATGGGGGTGGCGGGCAGCAGGTAGCGCTCGCCCACGCTCACCACCAGGAAGGGGGGCGCCAGCAGCGCCACGGCGCCCAGCAGCAGCACGGACAGGCGGGCATGGCGGGCCAGCAGCGCCCAGACCGCGCCGGTGACGGCCAGGATCACGCCGCTCCAGCCGAAGGCCGTAGGCAGGGTGCGGCCGAGGTACCAGCGCCAGGCGGGGCCTTCGAACTGGGCCGTGCTCGCCGCCAGGCGCCGCTGGGCCTCGAGGGCCAGGTCGGCCCGGAAGGTGTCCAGGTCCAGCAGCACCCAGGGGTTGGTGAGCAGGAAGGCGGCCGCGGCCCCTACCCCCGCGAGCAGGAGCGCCACCGCCGCGCCCTTGGCCCGGCCACCCGGGCTGCCCGGCGCCTTCGATGCCCGCCAGACCACGACGGCGGCCAGTGGCAGGATGAGCGCTCCGGCGGGGTACTTGGTGCCGGCGGCCAGGCCCACGGCGGCTGCGGCCACCAGCACTGGGCGCAGGCCTCGCCCGTCGAGGGCAGTCAGCATGGCCACCAGGGCCAGGGTGGAGGCCAGGGCCATGGGGGTGTCGGTGACGGCGAAGTGGGCGTCGCGCACCGCGTAGGTGTTGACCGCCACCACGGCTGCGGCCAGCAGGCCCACCCGGGGACCCGCCGCCCGGTGGCCCAGCCAGGCGGTGGCCGCCACCAGGCCCACCCCTGCGGCGGCCCCGCAGGCGCGGACCACCAGGTAGCCGGCTCTCGGGTCGGTGCAGTACTGATCGAAGAAGGCCTGGAAGTCTGCCCACACCCAGGGCTGAGCCAGCACCCACAGGCGCAGCGCCACCGCCGCCAGGTAGGGGAACAGCGCTGGGTAGCCGAAGAAGCCCGGCGAGAGCTGGCCTGTGGCCGCGTTGACCGCCACCATGACCACCTGGGGCTCGTCGGCGTGGGTCAGGGCCGGAAAGCCGAAGCGCAGCCCCACGAAGCGCAGCGCCGTGGCCAGCAGCAGCACCGCCGCCAGCAGCGCCCAGCGCAGGCGGCGGTCGAAGCTCACGGAGCCGTGCCGGGGATGGCCGGGTCTCTACAGCAGCGGAAGCCGTCGTCGCCGTGGGTGGGGCCGCCCTGGTGGTGGCTGTGGCGGGACATGCAGCCGTGTCCGTAGACGGCGACCCACATGGTGCCGCCGCGGACGATGCGAGCGTGGTCGGGGTCCAGCGCGTGTACCGCGTCGACCCACTCGCTGACGTTGCCCTCCATGTCGTACACCCCGTGGGGGCTGACGCAGCCTGGGAACTCTCCCACACCGGTCTTCTGGCTCTCGTCGCCCACGGGGTCCACCGTGTCATTGCAGCGCTTGGGCTCGTGGGTGTCGCCGTAGGGGTAGAGCCAGCCCTGGTCGCCGCCGCAGGCTCGGGCCCACTCGTCCTCGCCGCAGAGGCGTCGTCCGCGGGACACGCAGGCCTGCTTGGCCTCGGCCCAGCCCACGTAGACCCAGGGCAGGGCGCCCCGTACGTTGGGGTACTCGTACAGGTCGATGCAGTAGGCGTCGGTGCTGCGCTCGTGGCGGGGGCGAGGCTGGAACTCCTGGTCGGGCCAGTCGGGGCTCAGCTCCACCTGCTCGCCTGTGGCTCCGGAGATGAAGGGACCTGCGGGCACGAAGGCCATGTCGGCGGGGCATGGGTCTGCGGGGGCCGCGGGCCCGGGCTCGGCCCAGCCGCCCGCGTCGGCGGGGGGCACCGATGGCAGCAGGTCGGGATCGGGGGCCGGGGCAGGGCCTGGCTCGCTGGGGGGCACGGGGCCCTGGGGGGGCGGCTCGGGATCGACGGGCGCCCCCTGGTGGGTCGAGGCGGGGGCGGGCGCTGTGGAGCTCTCGGGGTCCGTCGAGCCGCTGCAGGCGAGGAGGACCAGCGGGGGTAGGATGGCGAGCAGAGAGAGAGAGTCGGGCATGGCTCCCCTGTAATCCCGCACGCGGGCGACCAGCCAGGAAACCGGCATCGCCGCGAACCTTGGGGTAAGCTGCCGGGTGGAGCACCCCGGAGGTCCTGTGTACGCCGCGCTGTTGCTGTCCCTGCTGGTCGCCTGTGGGCCCGACGGCCCCGGGTGGCGCGGTGGCGGCAGCCGCGACACCGGCTCCACCTACCTTCCCCCTGACAACCAGGGCGAGGACGTGAACGTGGTGGAGGTCTGGGACAGCGAAGCCAGCTGGGACTGCGCGGATGACCCCGAGAGCTGCATCGACGACTACCTGGCCTTGCCCGGTCTGGCCCAGGCGTGGGCGCGCCCCATCGGCGCCGCGGCGCTCGAGGATCAGCTCGAGGCCCTCGAGGACGGAGAGGTCCAGGTGCTGGGCCCCGATGACGTCAGCGACAGCGCCCTGGACGGCATCGTCAGCCAGGCCCTGAACATGGGCTTTCTGCTGGACGGCCTGGACGATCGGGAGCTGTCCCTCACCGTGGTCCACGAGCAGCAGCACAGCGGCTACACCGAGCGCCACCTGATCCTGGACGATCCCTGGGTGGGCAGCTTCTTCGGGATCTTGCTGCTGCCCGACGGCTCCCAGGGCCAGCCCGTGCCAGGCGTGCTCTCCGTACACGGCCACGGCCAGCAGGCCGGCGACGTCCTCGAGGACCTGTTCGGCAGCGCCTACCCCAGCCATGGCTACGCCCTGATGACCTTCACCTTCCGGGGCATGGGCGCCGACCGCAGCGAGGATCAGGCCGCGCGCGCCTTGCTGGTGGACGGCTTCACCCTCGAGTCGGTGCGCATCTACGAGAGCCTGCTGGCCCTCAAGATCCTGCGCTGGCAGCCCGAGGTCGACGCCCAGCGCCTGGCAGTCGTGGGCCACTCGGGGGGCTCCCTGGCCTGGAACCTCGCCGTCCGCGGCGACCCGCCCATCCGCGCCTTCGTCTCGGACCTGCAGGGCAGCTACAGCGAGCTGTGGAAGGGCTGGGTGCTGGACGACACCATCCCCGCGCTGCATCCCTACTATCCGGCCATCAACGAGCTGAACGGCACCGGTGTGGCGGTGAAGCTGGTGGACTACTCCTACCAGCAGGAGTTCGACGAGATCATCGCCTTCCTCGACGCCTGGGTCGGCGGATCGTGAGCCTGGACCACGCCCCTGGGCGGGCAGGTCAGCGCCCTTGGCCACGGCTCGAGCTCTGGCTCGGCGTGGCGGGCTTGGTGATCCTCACCGTGCTGGGCGCCTGGGCGCGCCTGGCGGGGCTGGATCAGGCACGCATGGTCATGGACGGCCTGCACCCCTTCCTCAAGGCCCTGGCCATCGTGCGGGGGGATGACTTCCCGTGGCGGGGGGCTGGTGGAGACTTTCGCTTCGGCGCCCTGCAGGCCTGGAGCATGGTTCCCTTGGTGGCGGCGGCCACGGGCCTGCGCAGCCTGCTGTCGCTGTACGCCTTGACCCACACCCTGGGGGTTCCGCTGGTGGGCCTGGCCGGCCGGCGGCTGGGCGGCTGGCTCACGGGGCTGGGCGCGGCGGGGCTGTACGCGCTGTGGCCCGTGCTGCTCGGGCACCCCCACCGCGGCGCTCAGACCTACCTGGCGCCGGTGGTGCTGGCGGCCGCTGCCTGGGCGGCCCTGCGGCTGCTGGACCCCGCGCCGCGAGCCTCGGCCCGCGGAGGCGTCGGGCTCGCCGTGCTGCTTGGCGCGCTGCTGGCCCTGGCGGTGCACCACCACCCCTACGCCATCGCGGTGTCGGGCGCGGCCGTGGTGCTGCTGCCCTGGATCTGGCGTCGGCGGGGATGGAAGGCGGTGGTGGGCCTGGTGCTCAGCGGTGCTGCTGTGCTGGCGCCCATGGTGGTGGACAACGTGCTGCTGATGCAAGAGCGCCTGGACAGCGGCGCTGGCGCCAGCCTGGTGCAGGACGCGGGCATGCTGCAGGAGACCATGGGCAGCTTGCTGCGCAGCGCGTCTCTGCAGAGCCTGGGCACCCTGTCCATGACCACGGGCATCTGGCCCATGTTCCTGCCTCTGCTGGCCCTGCCCTTGCTGCTGATGGGTCGCCGCGCGCCGGCCGCCGCGCTGCCCGTGGCGGCCTGGGGCACCGCGTCGTGGGCGCTGCTGCTGCTGGTGGCCAAGGTGCTGGGCTACCTGCAGCCCTACCACCTGGCGGTGGTGCTTCCCCTGCACCTTGTGCTGGGATCCTGGGGCGTGCTGGGGTTGCTGGCCAGGGTGCCCTTCCCCCAGGGCACGCTGCCGTCCAGGCTGCGCTTCGGCCTGGGCGCCTTGGTGGGGCTGGCCTTGCTCGGCGGCAGCTTCTGGGCCCTGAGGCTCGAGGTGCGGGGCCCCCTGGCTACCCCGGCGGGGCACCTGGATCAGCTGGGCGTGCTCGAGCCGGCCGTGACCGCCCTGCGCGCGGACGCCGGGGACAAGCCTCGGGTGCTGGGGGTGCTGGCCGAGACTTCGCGCACCAGCATCGGCGACCCCATCGCCTACTTCATGGATCAGTGGCTGGCCGGGGAGCCAGACAGCTCCTTCCTGCTCATTCGTCCGCCAGAACCAGGCAAGCCCATGGTCTACGTGGTGGCCGACCTGGCGCCTGAGACCTGGGACGCCTGGCCCGAGACCCCCGACCCCATCTGGTCCCGGGATCTGCCTGGGGGCACCCGGGCCGGGGTGCTGTCCTTCGGCCACGTCAGCGAGGCGCGGCGCTGGCTGCGGCGGGGCTGCAGCATGTTCGAGGCCAGGGGGTTGCGGATCGCGGGGCCGTGGGAGGGGCTGGCCTTCATGGCGCGGGATCTCCGGCCCTACCACGAGGAGCTGGTCACCTGGGTCGAGGTGTGCGGGCGGGACTGACGCGTTGTCCGCCTACCAGGCCCAAGGGGGGCTGGAGTCGCCCGAGGACTGACATCCGCTTGGTGTTCGCCCTTCCGTGGCTGGCCTGGCGTCCCCCGTCCGTGGTATGGACGCGGGTCCGCGCACCCGTACCCCGCGCCAGGAGGCTCTCATGGCCATCCCCCGTTTCGAAGCCCGCTCCTACGACTTCATGCCCTACGTCGATGCCCTCAACTGGATCGGCGGCCAGTGGGTCCCTTCCGTCACGGGCCGCACCCAGCCCCTGGAGAATCCACGGCACGCCGAGATCATGGGCCATGTGACCATCTCTGGCGCCGCCGATGTCGATGCCGCGGTCCAGGCTGCCAAGAAGGCTCAGCCCGCCTGGGCCGAGCTCCCCATGCGGGAGCGTGCCCAGGTGCTGTACCGCGTCAAGGCCCTGATGGAGCGCGACTTCGAGGAGCTCTCCTGGCTGGTCTGCCATGAGAACGGCAAGGTGATCTCCCAGGCCCAGGCCTCGGTGGCCAAGGCCATCGAGTGCATCGAGAACGGCTGCGCCCTGCCGAACATGGCCGACGGCGGCGGCCTCGAGGTCAGCCGCGGTGTCGAGTGCCGGGTGATCTACGAGCCTGTAGGCGTCGTGGCGGGCATCACCCCCTTCAACTTCCCCCTGATGGTCCCCAACTGGATGCTGCCCCAGGCGCTCGTGGGCGGCAACGCGTTCATCCTCAAGCCCAGCGAGAAGGTGCCGCAGTCCGTGCTGCGCTTCGCCGAGCTGCTGCAGGAGGCCGGCCTGCCTGACGGCGTCTTCAACATCGTCAACGGCGCAAAGGACGCGGTCGAGGCCATCTGCGACCATCCCGACATCGGCGCCCTGGCCTTCGTCGGGTCCACCAAGGTCGCCAAGCTCGTCTACGCTCGCGCCTCCGCCGCAGGCAAGGTCGTCAAGTGCCTGGGCGGCGCCAAGAACTTCCTGATCGTCGCCCCCGACGCCGACCTGCAGCTCACCTCCGAGAACATGGCCGCCAGCTTCACGGGCTGCTCCGGCCAGCGCTGCATGGCCGCGGCGGTCATGGTGGCGGTGGGCGATAGCCAGCACCTGATCGACGGCGTGGTGGCCGAGTCCGCCAAGCTGCGCCCGGGCATCGACCACGGCTGCATCATCGACGCCGACGCTGTGAAGCGCATCACCGCCTACATCGACGAGGCCGAGGCCAAGGGCGCCAAGGTGCTGCTGGACGGCCGCGGCAAGCGGGGCGACCACCAGGGCCACTGGCTCGGTGCCACCGTGCTCGACCATGTCACCAACGACATGCGGGCTGCCCACGAGGAGATCTTCGGCCCCGTGCTGTGCATCATGCGCGTGAACACGCTGGACGAGGCCATCGCCCTGCAGAACGCCAGCCCCTACGGCAACGGCGCCGCCGTCTACACCCAGAGCGGCAAGGTGGCCGAGTACTGCGTGCGCCGCCTCACCTCCGGCATGGTCGGCGTGAACATCGGCGTGCCCGTGCCTCGCGAGCCCTTCGGCTTCGGCGGCTGGAAGGACAGCAAGTTCGGCGTGGGTGACGTCAGCGGCTGGGATGGCTTCCGCTTCTGGACCCGCCCCCGCAAGGTCACCACCAAGTGGGCCGTGCAGAAGGACTGGACCTGGATGTCCTGATCCGGGTTGCGCCGTCCATCGTTCTGGCCGCGCAGGCTTGACGCCTGCGCTCCCTGTGGGCACTGAGCGCCCAGGAGGTTCCCATGGCATCCGAGCAAGGTGAAGAGCGTCCGCTGGCCGACCGAATGATGGATGTCGAGGTCCGCCTCGCCTACCTGGAGAACATGCTGATCGAGCTGGACAAGGTGGTCATCCAAGCCACCGACGAGCTGGCTCAGGTCCGCAAGGTGGTCGGGGCCATGCAGAACGACCGCAGCGAGGACAACGCCGGGTCCCGCATCACCAGCCTCGAAGAAGAGGTCCCGCCGCACTATTGATGGGGGTGGTCAGGGCGCGGCGCTACCAGCTGGAGCCTGCGCCGCCGCCGCCGCTGCGTCCGCCTCCGAAGGAGCTCCGGGAGCTGCTGCTGCTCGAGCTGCTCCTGGACGAGCTGGAGGAGCTGTAGCTGGACGAGCTGGAGGAGGAGCGGCTCGAGGATGAGCTGCTGGGCCGCTGCTTCTTGGGCAGGGTGACCGTGCGGCTGGTGTGGTAGCTGCAGTGGGCGCAGTCCTCGGTGACCAGGGCCTGGCCCGAGCTGGTGTAGCTGGGCGCAGAGATGGTCCTGCGGGTGGTCTTCCGGGTGCGGTTCTTGCACTCGGGGCACCGGCTGTACCCGGAGAGGAGCTTGGTCTTGCGGAAGGTGCGGGTGTGGTCGCAGGTGGGGCAGGCGAACACCTGCCAGTCCACGCTCTTGACGCGCTCCTCGCTGAGCTGGCCCGGGTCGAGGTGGGCGTCGTCGGCTTGCTCGTCCAGCATGGTCATGGGCACGCCGCAGTCGGGGCAGGTGCGGCGACGGCGCCGAACGATCAAGAACAGGCCCCCGAAGAGGCTGAACGCGCCGAAGCCGGTGCTCCCGAGCAGGATCTCTTCGGTGGGGAGGTAGCTTCCGTAGACCGTGTCGGGTGGTTCGGGCCACTCTTGCTCAGGCACCTCGCTGACCCGGGTGCCCAGGCGGGCCTCGAGGCTGTGCTCCCGCAGCCGCGCCGCGCTGGCCTCGACGCCCGCCACCAGGCCGGCACCGTAGTCCTCGTTCTTGAAGTGGGGGACCATGGACTCAGCCTGCATCTGGCCCAGCCAGCTGTCGCTGAGGATGGGCTCGAGGCCGTAGCCAGTCTCCATCTCCAGGCGCCGCTGGCCGATGACCATCACCACCAGCAGTCCGTTGTCGGCGCCCGCCTTGCCCACGCCCCACTGGCCGAACAGCGCGGTGGTGAAGTCCTTGGGGGTCAGCTCCGTGTCGTCCACCGTGACCACCGCCACCTCGACCGTGGTGTCCTGCTCCAGGCTGCTGAGCGCGGCGTTCAAGCGCAGCTCGGTGTCGTCGTCGAGCACGTCGGCCTGGTCCACCACCCAGCCGCCGGCCAGGCGGGGGTTGAGGACCTGGTCGGGGGTGACGGCCCCCGCTGCGGCGACGCTGAGCACCAGGAATGGGAACATCCGTACACCTCTGTCTGGGGTTGGCCGAGGCCTTGTGGCAGGCTTATCCCAGGAGTCCGGAGGCCCCATGTCCGAAGTGACCCGGCAGCACCTGTTCGAGCGTGCAGACATCGCCAACGAAGACATCGACGACATCATCGGGATCGCGGCGCAGCTACACCAGGCCGAGATCGAGGCCGCCGAGGGTGCCTCCATCGAGGAGGTCCAGGCCGTGGCCGAAGAGCTGGACATCCCCAGCGCCTACGTCGAAGAGGCCATCGCGATCCTCCACAGCCGCCGTGAGCAGGAGCTCGACATCGCCCGCAAGGCCGAGCTGCAGGCGGCCCATCGGCGCCGCACGCGGTGGATCGTGGCCCTCAGCGGGCTGGGAGTCCTGGGCGCTGCCGTGGTCGCTGCCGGCGCTGTCGTGCTGGATACCGTGGACTCCCTGGCTGTCTCGGCCGCCAACATGGAGCAGAGCGCGGGCTATGTCGAGCTGGTGCTGGATCGCCAGGCTGGCTTGGTGCCCCAGCTGGTCGCCCTTTCCGGGGGCGATCCCGGCGAGCTGACCCCGCTGGCCGCCACCCTGGGCCAAGCCGGTCCTCTCGAGGTCCGCCTCGAGGCCAGCCGGGCCCTGGATCTGGCCCTGGGCGCCACCCTGGCGGCCCTGCCCGCACCCCAGGACGAGACTCAGGCCATCCAGCGCCTGGGGCTCACCCACGAGCTCACCGGGGTCCAGAACCGCCTGTCCACCGAGCTGCGCAGGCTCGAGGACTCCCGGTCGGACTGGGAGCGCGCGCGCCGCCAGACCGGCGCGGGCATCGCCCTGACCCTGGGGCTGGCCGACGAGCCCGAGATCTGAGCCGGCATGTGGTGCCGCCTGGGGTGAGCTGCCTGACCAGTCCACCACCTGGTCCTGTGCGGCCCGCGGGGGTGCCTATGTTTCGAGCTCGAGTGCGCTGACCACCTTGGAGCCCCTGATGACGACCCCCGACCTCGCTGGCATTCCCCTGCACACCGACACCGATGAGCCCGTACTCCTGGGGCAGGCCTGGTCCGACGGCCCTGCGGTCGTGGTCTGGCTGCGGCACTTCGGCTGACTGTTCTGCAAGGAGCAGGTCAGCTCCTTCCTGCCCCATGTAGACCGCATCCGCGCGTCCGGCGCCGAGCTGGTCTTCATCGGCAACGGCGCCTCGCACTTCGCCCGCGCCTTCCGTGAGGACTTCGCGGTGCCCGGCCCCATCTGGGTCGACCCCGAGCGCCGCAGCTACCAGGCCCTGGGCTTCGCCAGCGGCTTGGGCTCGGCCCTGAGCCTGAAGCTGCTCAGCAACGCCCGCCGCGCCAAGGCGGCGGGGTTCAGCCAGAACTCGGTGGAGGGCGCCGCCATGCAGCAGGGTGGCGTGCTGGTGGTGATGCCCGACGGCGAGATCGCCTATCGCTACCGCAGCGACACGGCCGGCGACCACCCGCCCGTGCAAGAGGTGCTCGCCGCGCTCGAGGGAGCCGTGGCCGCCTGAGGCGTCGGGCAGTCCGCGCCCACGGGCATCACCACCAAGCCCCGGGGTGCCGCGCACCTTGGCGCTTCGTGGTGAGTCACGGCTCTTCCCATCACCACCAAGCCCCGGGGTGCCGCTCACCCTGGCGCTTCGTGGTGAGTCACGGCTCTTCCCATCACCACCAGGCCCCGGGGTGCCGCTCACCCTGGCGCTTCGTGGTGACCCGCGCCCACGGGCATCACCACCAAGCCCCGGAGCGCCGTGGCGGAGCTAGTCGAAGCTCCGAACCGGCTCGAGGGGCTGCTGCGGCCACACCAGGCCCTGCTTGGGGGGCATGGAGTTGTAGACCTGCTCGATGTCCAGGGGCGCGAGCTCGAGGCCGTAGGGGCCCCTGAAGGCCCCCAGGCGACCCCGCAGCAGCACGCTCTCCATCTGCAGGTTCAGCGCGAACAAGGCCACCGGGCGGCCCGGCTCGAGGTCCAGCAGGTCCCCGCGGTGGCCCATGGCCGACACCACCACCCGGGACGAGCCCGCGGGCGCCGCCCCCACCGCGGGGATGAGGCGCGGGTAGCCGTCGCCGTCGATCCAGCACAAGAACTTCAAGGTCTGCAGGCCCCTGAGCAGGCTGACCGCCCAGGGCCGCAGCGCCGAGGGCACGCGGCGCTTGGAGACCGCCGGACCCACCACGCTGGCGCTGATGGCCCCCACCGCCATGCTCGGGATCGCCAGGGGCTCGGGACCGCGCACGGACTCGAGCTTCATGCGGTGGGAGGTGTGGATGCCGAAGTAGGCGTTGTAGCGGAACATGGGCCGCTGGTTGAAGGCGTCGAGATCGGGGCCCTGCACCGTGGCGTCCAGCCACCGTGCGCGGCCGGTCCAGACCTGGCGCTCCAGGGTCATCACCAGGAAGCCCACGCGGGGCTCGGTGAGCACGTGTTGCTTGCTGGCGCCCTCGCAGAACTGGCCCCACAGCATGGTGTCGGGCGCGCACCCCGACAGCGTGGTGATCAGGGTGACGTGGGGTGTGCCCTGGGGGGTGACCGTGGCCAGCAGGCCCACCTTGGCGTCGGGAGCGAAGGCCTCGACGTCGGCGGGCTCGAGCTGGTGGCGGAGGGGAAGGCTAGGGCTCATGACTGCACCCCCGGGCCGCTCATGTGGACCAGGCTGGGCTCGACCCCGGACGCGCGCGCGGCCTGGGCCAGGACCTCGAGCTCCGGCATGCCCATGCTGGCCTGCCCCTGGTAGGCCCAGTCCAGGCCCAGGCGCTGGTACTTGTCCTGGCACAGGTTGTTGAAGGCGCACAGCTCCCACCGCTGCACCCGGTCGCCCAGGCGCTCCGCCAGGAAGCGACCGATGGCCTGCACCCCGGCCGGCGTGGCTGTGACCCCCGGGATCAGCGGTGTGCGGATCCACAGTGGCGGCGCAGACCCGGCGTCGTCGCCAGCCCAGATGGCCTCGAGGTTGCCCAGGATGCGGGCCAGGCCGTGGCCCGTGTGCTGGCGATGGCTGTCCTCGTCCATGAGCTTGAGATCGTAGAGCACCAGATCAGCGTGGGAGATCAGGCTGCGGAGCACCTCGGTGCCGCACTGGCCGCAGGTGTCCAGGGTCGTGTGCAGCCCGGCGGCCTGACAGGCCTCGAGGAAGGCCTGGACAAAGGGCGCCTGCAGGGTGGGCTCACCGCCAGAGACCGTGACCCCGCCGCCGGAGCGGTCGTAGTAGGCGCGGTCCCGGGCCACCTCGGCCAGCAAGGACTCGAGATCGCGCACTAGGGCCTTGGGCTCCATGGCCGTGGTGGGACAAGCGTCCGAGCAGGCCCCGCAGCCCGCGCAGCGCTGGGCGTCCACCCTAAGGCCCTCCTCGTGGCGCTCGATGGCGCCCCGCTTGCAGACAGCCAGGCAGCTGTCGCAGGCCATGCACTTCCAGCCGTGCCAGATGGCGCGGGGCTGGCGGTCGATGCTCTCGGGGTTGTGGCACCAATCACAGGCGAGACTGCAGCCCTCGAAGAACACGGTGGTGCGGATGCCAGGGCCGTCCTCGGTGGACATGCGCTGGACGGAGAAGATGCGCGCCTGCTGGCGATGCTCGTGCATGGCGACCCCCTGCGTCACACCGTGCACCGGTGGGTCTCGCGGGCGATGATCTCGTCCTGGAGCTCCCTGCCGATGGAAGAGAAGTAGGCGTTGTAGCCGGTCACCCGCACCAGCAGGTGGCGGAAGTCCTGGGGCCGTCGCTGGGCCTCGCGCAGGATCTCGGGGTCCAACACGTTGACCTGCAGCGCGGTGCCCCCGTTGCGGGCGTAGCCCAGCAGGAAGGCCTGGAACTTGGCCTTGTGTTCGGGCCCCTGCAGCATGGCTGGGTGGAAGGTGATGGTGTGGGATGCGCCGTTGGGCAGGCAGCACAGCCAGTCCTTCCAGTCGCCGTGGCCATCGGGCGCGTGCCCCCCCAGCACCGCCCCCACGGAGTTGGTGTTGGCGGTGGGGCCGTGGATGTCGGCGCCGTTGCTGGGGCAGATGGCGTTGGACAGGAAGCGCCCCTTGGCCCGGCCGTCGGGGGTGGCCGAGAGCACATAGCCGTCGCCCACCCAGTAGTTCCAGGACAGCATGCCCGGGCGGCCCCGGCGCCCGGTGCTGGTGGTGTGCTTCCAGCACTCACGAGTCCACAGCTGCATCACGCGCTGGGCCAGGGCGTCGGCCTCGGGGTCGTCGCGACCGTACTTGGGGGCCCGGTAGCAGGCCCGGGCCTGGAGCTGCTCGCGGCCCTCCCAGTTGTCCCGCAGGGCCGCGATGAGCTCGGCCATGGTGCAGATCTGCTGATCGAAGACCAGGTACTGGACGGCCAGCAGGGAGTCCACGGTGGTGGCGAAGCCGATGGCCTCCACCGTGACAAAGGACAGCTCGGCGCCCCCCTGGGTGATGTCCAGCCCGCGCTCGGCGCAGCCCCGCACCAGGCAGCTGAGGTAGGGGGTGGGGCTGTAGCGGGCACGGATGGTCTCGCTGTGCTCGTACAGGGCGAAGGCCCGCTGGATCAGGGCCACGGTCTGGGCCTCGTAGGCCTGCCAGAAGCGCTCGAAGCTGGCGAAGCCGGTGGCGTCGCCTGTGGCGGGGCCGTCCTGTTGGATGGGGTCGGGAGCGCCGGTGACCGGGTCCACCGCGGGTAGCAGGTCCACGCCCCCCGTGAGCGCCAGCTCCACTGCCTTGACCAGCTCCACGTTGATGTCCACCGTGCCCGAGCGATCGTTGCCCTGCATGGTGTTCTCGAGGCAGCCCACCGGCGCGTAGTCGTGCACGTTGCCGGGGTGGATCAGGTGCCGCACGCCGGCCTCCTTGGCCTGGCGCAGCATCCCGGCCATGGAGCGCTCGTCGAAGTTGAGCAGGAAGGGCGCCCCCTGGCTGGCAGCGATCATCTCCACGGCGCGCTCCAGCAGCTCCGGCGGTGAGTCGCTGTGCAGCCGCAGGTTGGGCTTGGGCTCGAGGATGGGGCTCAGCTCGTCGATGACCTCGAGGATGGCCCAGGTCAGATCGTTGGTCATGTCCCGACCGCCAGGGCCCAGGCCCGACAGGGTGACCAGCTGCCCGAAGCCTGCGGTGATGCCCTGGTTGCCCCCCAGCTTGATCATGGCGTCGTAGACGTGGTTGGCATGCACCCAGAAGCAGCTGAGGATCTCCTTGCCTTGCGCTCGATCCATGCCCTCGGCCCGCGAGCGCTCCCAGTAGGGGAGCAGGTACTGGTCCATACGCCCGAAGCTGACCCCGGCGCCGGGGTAGCACTCGTCCGAGATCACCAGCATGTGGTTGATCCACAGGGCCTGCACCGCCTCCCAGAAGCTCCGAGCGGGCTTCCAGGGCACACGGGCCAGGTTGTCGGCCATGGTGTCCAGCTCGGCCGCGCGCTCAGGAGTCTCGGCCTCGGCTGCCAGCTTCTGGCAGAGCGTTCGGTAGCGCAGCGCCAGATCCCTGGGCATGGTGGCTGCCGTGAGCATGGCGCGCAGCTGATCGCCGTGGGCGCCGCGCCGCTGCCGCCTGGGCAGGGAGGCCAGCCTGGCCTCCAGATCCCGATGCACCCCTTCCCAGCCCAGCTCCAGCAGCCGCGGATGGTCCGGGATGAGGTGGCCCGAGGTGGCCCCCGCGTTGCCGTAGCCGTGCCGGTGGAACCACTGCACCGCTGCGCGAGCCTGAGCCACCGCCTTGTCTCGGGCCCGCGCCTCGTGCTTGTCCCAGCAGCGGGAGGCCTGGATGGCGAAGCGCCCGCCGGCGATCAGATCGCCCGGGAGCACCTCCTGGGGCAACTGCTCCACCATGACCTCGCGGATGAACCAGGCCCGTCGCTCGGGCAGGCTCATGCGCCAGAAGCCCTTGGGCAGCTCCACGTCGCTGGCCGCCTGTAGGGTCGAGGCGCGGAAGGGCTGCAGGAACGCGAAGGTCTCGGGGACGATGTAGTAGCTCAGCTCCTCGTACAGCACGTCCCAGGGCGTGCCGGTGCTGAAGCAGGCCCACTCGTTGTTCCAGGGCCGGTCGACGCCGCGGAAGAAGTGCTCCCGCAGCCAGCGGATGCGCGGGGAGAGCCCGTGGGGTTGCTTGATGCGAACCAGGGGATCGAGCGCGGCGACGGGGGCGGCCATGACGACTCCCATGAGCGAGGGAGCCCAACGTAGCAGCGGCGGTAGGAGCCGTCAGGCCAGGCCTGCCCGCCGGGGATCTCCTAGGACTCCCAGAGCCCCGTGTACGCCACCACCACCAGGCAGGGGAAGCTCAGCTCCATCATCCGCGCGGCCTGTGCGCAGTCGGCGCCCGTGCAGGCGAACTGACCCTCGAGCACGCCCTCCATCTCGGTCCAAGTGGCGAAGGTGCCGGTGGACCATCATGGAGGGTTCGTCGGCCACTGCCCGGCCTGACGCCTGGTGGGTCCGCGGGCACGCTTGACCCCTACATGCCCCCTGGATCCGCCCCAGGTCGCGCTACACCTGCGTCGAAGCCAGCCCGAGGACCACCATGCGCCCCCTCTGCCTCATCGCCTTCGTCGCGTTCGCCCCCGCCTGCCTGCCCGATCTCGAGCACCACGAGGACACCGCCTTCCTCGAGGCCGACGCCGACACGGACGCCGACGCCGACACGGACGCCGACGCCGACGCCGACGCCGACACGGACGCTGACGCTGATGCCGACGCCGACGCTGATGCGGACACCGACGCCGACACGGACCTGGAGGTCGCGTGCGGGGACGCCCTGCTGGCGATGGTGGAGATCCCGGGTGGCAGCTTCGAGATGGGCAGCCCCGCAGGCGAGCAAGGGCGCGGTGAGGACGAGGCCCAGCACAGGGTCACCCTGAGCCACGACTATTGCCTGGGAGCCACCGAGGTGACCTACGCCGCATGGGAGGCCATGATGGGCTCCAGCGCTGGCTACTTCACCAGCTGTGGCGAGGACTGCCCCATCGAGTCTGTGACCTGGCACGACGCGGCGGCCTTCGCCAACGCGCTGACCGAGGCCGAGGGCCTGGGGGTCGAGCCCTGCTACCGCTGCGAGGGCAGCGGCCACTCCCTCGAGTGCACCCCGGCCATGAACCCCTACACCTGCCGCGGCTACCGGCTGCCCACCGAGGCCGAGTGGGAGCGGGCTGCGCGCGCCGGCTACGACTCTGCCTTCCCCGAGGGCGGGGAGCTCGAGGCGAGCGAGTACGACGGCTGTGACGGCAGCAAGCGGCTCACCAACGGCGAGCGGGTGACCGAGTTCGCCCAGTGGTGCGGCTCCGAGGACAACGGCACCCGCCGGGTGGCGTCCCTGGACCCCAACCCCTGGGGCCTGTACGACATGCACGGCAATGTCTACGAGTGGTGCCACGACGGCTACGACAGCTACGACGGCGACGAGGCGGACCCCGTCGGCTCCAGCTCCTGGAGCGACCGGGTGGTGCGAGGCGGCTCCTTCGCGGTCACCGGCTCGTCCCTGCGCACCGCCAAGCGCGCCAAGTCCGACCCCGACATTCGCCTCTACATCAACGGCTTCCGCCTGGCGCGGTCGCTGGACTAGGCCTTCCACCTGGGAACCCTGGCCGTCGCGGCCTGGCGACTGGCGTCTGGCGTGCTCTGCCAATCAGGCCAGGAGGGGGTAGGAGACTCGAGCGCCCCCGCCGCCGCCGCGCTGGTTGCCGACACGAGGCCCTCATGATCGCCCGCTCCGCTCTGTCCGTGCTCGTCCTGATCCTCGCGCCCGTCGCCTCGGCTCAGACCACCGGTGACGCCGTGGTCTTCGACGACGAGCTGACCTTGTGGGCCATCCCGGCCCCTCTGCCTCTGGGGATGACCTGGCGCCGGCCGGGGCCGCTGGTGCGCCGCACCATCATCAACGAGGCCCTCGACCTGAGCCGTGGCATCGGGCATGCCGGGGTGCGGCTGAGCTGCGCGGCCACCTCCGAGCGCCCGGCTGCCCACTGGCAGGGCTCGGTGCGCGCCACCGGCGACGAGTTCCGGGGCATGATCTTCGACGACAAGGCCGGCATGGGCATCCTCTTCGCCACGGTCCCCGGTCGCCTCGAGCGTGAGGACGAGCTGCAGGCGTCCCTGGACCTCCGGGCCCGCCGCGGCCGGCTCACCTGGCTGCGGATGGGCGTCCCCTCCGAGACCTGTCACGCCTTGATCGACTACGTGGCCGCCGTGGATGCGGGGGATGTGAACGCGCAGTACGGCTTCGTGCGGCCGCTGTACCAGGAGGGCGCGGGCTGCTCGGCGTTCTCCGTGGCGTTCCTGCAGCTGGCGGGCCTGGTGGAGCCCTGGATGCGCGAGGAGTGGGTCTTCGACGTACCCATCCCCATGGAGCTCATCGGCGGTGAGCTGAACCCCGGCAACCCGGTGGGCCTGGGCCGCCTGATGACCATCTCCCGGGGCTGGGCCCGGCCGGACGAGCCCCAGCTGCACCTCAACGGCTGGGAGCCCACCTTCATGTTCCACTCCATCCGAGCGCGCACCCTGGCGTACGACGCCCGCGTCGAGCAGCGCGGCCGCGCCACGGGCCTGGTCCTCGACCGTCGCGACCAGGTCCCCTCCGCCGCCCTGATGGACGGCAGCTTCTTCAGCGGGGAGCCCGCCCTGGACAGCGAAGAACGCTTTCTGACCGCCGAGGAGTGATCGGGGCGTCAGTGGGGTGGTCTGGCGGAGCTTCGAAGTGCTCCTTGACGGTCCTCCGGTCCTGCGAGCAGGCTGCCAGCACACGAGAACCCCATTTTTGTACCACTGGTCCACGGCGGGCCATAGGTTCGGCGGGGTTCCACAAGAACGCACTGGCGAGGTGATGCGATGGCGCTGTTTGGCTTCGGTGAGCACGACGAAACCCGCGGATACCGCACTCTCGACGAGCGGGAGGTGCGGGGGAGCTCGGGCCTCATGCTGGTGGTGGGCCTGGTGGCCGTCATCAACGGCTTCGTCCTCCAGCGCTACGAAGTCCTGCCCTGGTTGACGGGCTTCCTCGCGCTGAACTTCGCGCTGGCGGTGTTCCTGGGCCCCAAGCTCTCCCCGACCTACGCGCTGGCGCGGCTCCTGACCTGGCGGCAGACGCCCTTGCCCATCGGGGCGGTCCAGAAGCGCTTCGCGTGGACCCTCGGGCTGCTCATGACCTCGTCCGCCTTCGGCCTGTCCTTGCTGCTGGTCCAGGACGCATCCTGGTTCGAGCCCGTCTGCATGATCTGCCTGGTCTGTCTGCTCTTGCTCTTCCTGGAGACCGCGTTCGGCATCTGCATGGGCTGCTACATCTATCGGCTCGCGGTCCGTATCGGGCTGTTCCCCACCCCCAAGGTGAAGCCCAACTGCATGGGAGACGCTTGCGAGACAGGCTAGGCAGGCCGCGAAGTCCGACGTGGAGGCCGGCGCGCTGGGTACACGCTCTCTCTGACGAACGACGAGCCCAGCGGGCAGAACGCCTGAACACCACCCGGACCCCCCGCTGTGACCCTCGCCTCCCTTCTTCAGAACAGAATGAGAGGGGCTTCACCGTCAGTGACTGCAGCGTAGCGGGTCGTGCCCGGTGGTTGCGCCCGACTTCGCGGCACACGCACGTCCGGGCCGCACCAAGCTCACCACGCCCCATACAGTGCCCATAGCTGGCATTCTGTGATGTCCGGGGAGGGGATCGGCATTGTCGAAGAAAGGCGCCCGGCCTTCTCCCATACGCTCCTGCCCGTCGTCTGACACAGCACCCGGCCCCAGGAGCCCTCTTGCGAGGGGTGATCACCGCCCGTTGGTATCAGAAGGACGATCTGCGGGATGCGGTGGGCCTGGCGCAGGCTCTGCGCCTGGGCGCCATCGAGCGCCAG
>CALDOK010000118.1 GCA_937912125.1 uncultured Pseudomonadota bacterium | reverse complement strand
TGACCATCGAGGTTCCCGGGATCGCGAGCGGCCTGCGCCGCGGCATGCGCCTCTACCTCGCCTACCTGCCGCTGGTGGGCGCCGCGGCAGCCCTCGCTCGCGTGAAGGGGCATCCGGTGCTGTGGTGCGGTGGAGTGGCGGACCCTGGGTTCTGCGGCGTGAACTCGGTCACCTGCGATCTCGCCCAACTCCATGCGGGGAAGGCGACCCTCGAAGGCCTGCTGGACGAAGCGGTCAAGGTCACCTCCGATGCACCGATGCCCGGGAAACCGACACCTACGGCACTGCGGTCCAGCAAGGCTGGCGGTGGGCGGTCCACCGCGCTCTCCTCGCCACCACCCTTCGGCAGGGTCACGAAGGTCGGCTACAAGACGAAATTCCACGCCTACGCTACCCAGGCGGACATGGACGCGGGCAAGCCCTCCGACACCTGGGATATCCTCGCTGGCAACGCCGTCGGCTGCCGCCTGTTCATCTCGCTTCTCGCGGCTGCCGCCGCCGCGGACGACATGGCTGGCCGAGAGCGACAGCACCGAGACGCCGAGGCGTTCAAGGGTCTCTACCCGGCGCTCCGATCCGCGCTGGACGCGCAGGACTTCTACCGCTGGGCGAAGCGCGCCCGGGAGTGTGCCGACCGCGTCGCCACCGGGGTTGGGGAGTTGTTGATCGAGGGGGGAGAGGGTAACAGCGGGGGTGATGGCTACCGCCTGGGCGCCCGCTACCAGGTGTCTGACTTCCAGATCGACACGGAGATCCAGATCTGGAAGTCGCACGGGAAAAACAAAGCTAAAAGCTAGCTAATCTGGACAGCGGGAAATCCTTGTCTGACGCGTGATGCCATCCAGTCTGGCATGTCTCTGGCCTAAAGGCCGGGCCATTTTGGGCGTGCATGTTGCGCCCTCTGCCAGACCCCGCGTCCTCGTCCTTCGGCGGTTCCGCCGAGGGGGATGATCGCCACGACGCCTTCGTGGACGAGACGCTCGCGGTCTGGCAGCCCCTGACCAAGGAGCCGCTGACCCGCTCGGATGCACGCCAGATCGCCCGCGACATGGGCGACTTTCTGGCCGTGCTCGCGGACTGGCACCGGATGGAGAGGGAGCAGGGCGCACCAGCCGAACCGGCCGCGGGGCGAGCGCCCGCGGCGGCGTCCACCCCCAACACTCCTGCCAGGAGGAAACCATGAACGCTCTCGCCACCTACATCAACGACTTCGAGGGCGAGCCCCTCGCCACCGTCACCTACAAGGAGCACCTCTGCTGGGTCTGCCGCCAGATCGGGCGCCGGCTCGGCTATGCGGACGGGCGCCTCGTGACCCTCATCCGGCGCGAGTGGGCCTCCGAGTTCGTCGAGGGCCGGGACTACATCATCCTCCGCGGCGACGACCTGGCAGCGCTCAAGGCGATGCTCGGACTTGCTACGTCGGACGTACCGAGTCGCACGCCCCGCCTCATGCTCCTGTTGGAGCCCGGCCTCCACCTCGTCCTGGCCAAGACCGACAAGCCCATCGGCCAGCGCCTGCGCCGGTTCCTGGCCGACCGCGTGCTGCCCCAGCTCGTCCGCGACGGATGCTTCGCTCCCGAGCGGGAGGTGGTCGAGGGCCAGATCGTGGTGGTGGCCGGCCCCCCGGTGCCCAGCCGCGCCCCCGCCGTGGTCCGCGAGGCCCGGCTTGACCGCCAGGCCGCGATCCGTTCCCGGTGGGTGGACCTCTGCGATCGCCGCCTGCAGGCGAACGCGCTCCTGCGCCTGACCGAGAACCTCGGCGACCGCATCGACGGCGACACCAGGGCGGCCCTGGAGGTCAGCGCGGCGGAGATCGCCACCGGCCGCGACCTCGGCCACCTCCGCCCCGAGGTCGATCCCGACTGGCGCTCGCCCACTGCCATCGCCCGGGAGCTGGGGGTGACCGTCCAGAAGCTGGGCCGGCTCATCACACGGCTCGGCCTGCGTCAGGAGGACCCGGGGCTCGCCCGGCCCATCCTCAACAAGGCCCAGCGTGTGGACCGCGTGGTGGTGACCTGGCTCTACTCCCCCGCCGCCATCGAGCGGATCGCGGAGGCCCTGCGCGCCGGAGCCCCCACCCCGGACGCCGAGTGACCCGCTGGCCGGAGGTTTCCCATGACGCCTGACCAGCCCCCTCCCTCCACCGCCCGTATCGAGCGGATCGATCTCGGCCGAGTCACCACCGCCACCAGGGGTCTGGAGGTACTCGGCGAAGCCGCGCTCCAGCGTGAGATCCTGGCCGAGGCCACGGCGTTTTTCCGTGGCCTCGGCGCCTTCCGCCGGTCCAGGGCGGCGCGAGGCGCACCGAAGCAGCAGCGCCCGGTGTCCGACCGGCGCCTCGTGGCCTTGCTCCTGGCGGCCCAGGACGCCCACCGCCGCGCCGAGCCCGTCGGCTCCCTCGATCACGAGGGCCTCGAACGTGACGCCGAGGAGTGCGGGAGGCTGGCAGCATTGATCGGCACGGCCATGGCCCTGCCCAACCGCAAGGGCTGCGGCGTGGATGTCGTGATCGATCTGGCCCCCGGGGGCCTTGGCGAGCTCGTCATCCTGCCCGCCCCGGCCGACGCCAGCGGTCACCAGAAGCGGCGCAACCGATGATCCCTCCTGTCTCCTGCCCCTGGCTCGACTGGCTCCTCCCGCGGCACGCCGCAGTCGGTGGAGTCACCGAGGTGCGTGTCCTGCGACCCGAAGAAGATCGCCAGCGGATCTGGTCGAGCTACTTCGAGCCCGAACACCGTGACGCCCTGCTGGCTGCGCTGCAACCCGTCGAGGGGAGCCCTCGGACCACCATCGCCAGGGGCGACCATCCCCGCAACGGCGAAGCCGCCTTCTACTTCTCCCTCCAGGCGGTTCGGGCGGACGTAGGGCCGGATCGCCGTGGGAAGCTCGCCCCGGCGAAGTCCACGAGCAAGGATGCCGACATCCTCGCCTACACCCTTTTCGTCGTGGACGTGGACCCCGAGCGGCCGGCCGGCATCTCTGCCACCGACGCCGAGAAGGGCGCGGCCCTGGACGTGGTCGAGGCCGTCCGCGCCTGGCTCGCCGAGCGCGGGGTCAAGTGCCTGCTCGCCGACAGCGGCAACGGCTACCACCTGCTGGTCCCGCTGACGGCGTACCTCGGCGAAGACGTGAAGCGCGCGGCCAAGGACGCCCATGACCTGCTCAAGCTGCTCGCCGAGCGGTTCTCCACCGCCGGGGCCAAGGTGGACACCGCCACCTTCAACCCCTCGCGGATCTTGAAGCTCTACGGCACCCGTGCCGTGAAGGGGCCGGACACGCCCGAGCGGCCGCACCGGGACTCCTCGGTGGATCTGGGCAGCATCCCCGAGGACGTGGACCTCTTCGCCCTGGTAGCCGCCGACCTCGAAGCCTTCCGCGCCCGCACGGCCAAGCCGCGGGCCAAGGCTGGCGCGAAGCGCCCTTCGCTGTCCCCCAGGTCGGGGTCGGGGGGCGCCTCCGATGCCTGGTCTCGCTGGAGGAGCGACGCCATCGCCGCCCTGCCCCTCGACCGAGTCTACGGCGACCTGCTCACCGGCAAGGCATCCGAGGGCTGGCTCCAGTGCCGCGACCCAGACTCCCCCTCCGGCGACCAGACTCCCTCGGCGGGGGTGGCCGACGGCAGCGGTGAGGCCGAGCGCGGTGCCTTCCACTCCTTCCGCACCGGCGAGACCGAGAGCGTCTTCGACGTCTTGATCCGCACCGGGCGCGCCACCAGCTTTCGCGCTGCCTGCGACCTAGTTGCCGAGCTGTCTGGCGTGTCCATTCCCGAGCAGGCCGGCCCATCGGTGGACGGCGCCGCGGTGGTGGGGGACGTGCGCCGGGCCTGGCCTTCTCTCCCCGACGATGTGGGGCGGCTCGCGTGCCTGCGTGACGCCATCGCCCGGCTGCTGCCCCTGCGCGCTGCCGAGCGGGATCGGTTCCTCAAGGAGCTGCGTGAGCTCGCCGGCATGACCGCCAAGGTGTTCGACGCCACGGTGGGCGAGGTGCGCCGTGACCGGCGGGAAGATGCGCGGGCGGCCCAGCCGCCGACACCGCCGCCGGCGGCCCGCCGGCCAGTGGTGGATCTCATCATCAACCGGGACACCGTCGCCGGGTTCTTCGACGCCGTGACGGCCGCCCTGGCGCCCTTCCGGCGCTTCTTCAAGTACGAGCGGGACATGGTGGTCGTGCGCCGCAGCGAGGGGCCTGCGGTCCTGCACGAGCGGAACCTGCCTGGTTGCCTGTCCGCGCTCATGGAGATCCGCTTCTTCAAGGTGGACGAGGACGGCCTGCAGTTCCTCCGGTTCGGCGTCCTGCCCCAGGAGCTGGCCCGCGCGTTCACGGCGGACCTCCGCGTTCTGAACTCGCTCCCGAAGCTGCGGTACTACTGCCGGTCCCCCTTGTTCGACGAGGCTTTCCGCTATGTGGGAAGGCCTGGGTACCACGCAGATGCCGAGATCTTCTACGACGGCCCCTTGGTGGAGCCGCGAGACGGCGTGGACCGGCTCTGCGAGGTGCTCGACGGGTTCCACTGGAAGGCCGAGGCCGACCAGGTCAACTTCGTCGGTGCGCTGCTGACCGCGCTCACCATGCCTGCCTGGGGGCGCGGCCACCCCTTCCTCGCCGTCAACGGCAACAAGCCCGGCGTCGGCAAGTCCACGCTCACCGCGGTCCTGGCGGCCATCGTTGAGGGCGCGGTGCCCAGCACCGTCTCCTTCATCTCAGACGACACCGAGTTCGAGAAGCAGCTCGCCACGCGGGTCGAGGCTGGCGACCGGGTCATCGTGATCGACAACGCCAAGCACCGGGGCGCCATCGACAGCCCCGTGCTGGAGCGGTGCATCACGGACACCCGGATCAACTTCCGGCGGCTGGGCTCCAACACCGCCATCACCCGGCCCCAGAACGACATCCTGTTCTGCATCACCATGAACCTGACCACCCTCGGCCAGGACCTCCGCCGTCGCGCGCTGCCCGTGAACCTCGTGTTGGAGAAGGACGTGCGGAGTACCACCTACGCCCACGACGACGTGGTGGGCTTCGCGTTGGAGCACCGGATCGAGATCGTCGGCGAGCTGGTGGGCATGGTGAGCCGCTGGCTCGCCGCCAGCCGCCCCGGCTGTGAGGCTCCAGCCCGGCACAGCACCAGCCAGCGCTGGGCCTCCACCATCGACGCGATCCTGCGGCTCTCGGGCTTCGACGGCTTCCTCTCGAACTTCGAGGAGTCGTCGCACGCCTTCGATCCCAGGTACGACCTGGTGCTGGAGATCGCCCGAGAGCACCACGGCAAGCCCGCGGCCAACGCGGCCGAGTGGGCGGAGCTGCTGGCCGGCAACATCATGGAGGACCGCTTCCGGGACCGGAACGGCAACCAGAAGTCGGCGCGGGCGCGGGCGACCACTATGGGCTCCCTCTTCGGTGAGTACCTGGACGAGCGCTTTGTGGCGGATGGACGCCGGTTCCGGCTCGTTCGTGAGTACCCCGAGGGCGAGGGGCGCAAGCCCAGCTACCGCTTCGAGGAGGTGGCACCGTGACCCGTTCTTGCAGACCTCGCAGACCTCGCAGACCTCGGTTGCAGACCTGCCCTGTCAGCGAGACGCCTCCTATCAAGATGACTATCGCACGTTTGCAGACCTTGCAGACCTACCCCCCGCCGCACTTAGGAGATCCCAGCGCGCGCGCCGCCGTCCTGAGTACCCTCTCGGGCTCTCCCTCTTCCTGTCACTCCAATGGCGGGGGAAAACCTCGCGCGCGATCGGGGGGGGGAGTAGGTCTGCAAGGTCTGCGAGGGGTAAAATACCACCTTGAAAGGCCCGTCTTTCTTTGCAGACCTCGGAAATGTCGAGGTCTGCAAGGTCTGCAAGGTCTGCGGAACTGCGGCTGGCGAGGATGTGCCCCATGAAGGCATCGCCCGCCCAGACCAGGCTTCTCCCGCTCGTTTCTGCGAAGTGCCCCCTCACTGCGGCTGAACGCCGGGAGCGCGCGCAGGCCCGCGCCGCGTGGCTTCGGGGAGAGGAACCCGACGCGGGCGTGCTCCCAGAGCGCGTTGCCGACTGGCCCGAGGAGGCCCGTGAAATCTGGGAAGAAAGAGCCGCCATCATCGAGTTCGACGGTGGACTCCCTCGTGAGGCTGCCGAGCGCCTGGCCGAGGAGCGCGTGCGCCTGTGGTGCGCACGGCCCCGCGAGGTGCCCGAGGGAGGTTCGCCATGATCCGTCTTCGCCAAGGCCAGCAAGCTGTCGCAATCTTCCGGGCCAAGGCGAGGCCCAGCCGGACGAACCCCGAAGGGGGACCGGCAGCCCAGGGGAGGAATGGGCCTCCCCTGGGCCGTGGGGGCCGTGCGCCCCGAGGGCGTAACCGACCATCCCCTGTGAGGAGCCCACCATGAAGAAGTGGATCCGCTGGCTGGACATCGAACGAGCCATGGTCTGCGCCGACGGCGGCGCCCTGCACCGCGAGCCGCCGCGACTGCTGGAGGCGCGCGAGGTCTGGCGCCAGTTCCGAGACAACCAGGTGGCCGCCGAGCTGTACTTCGGGGAGGCCTCCTTCTGCGTGACCGGCCACATCGACCATGTGGACCGGGACGAGCGCGGGCGCATCCGTGTCCACTTCCGCGTGAACCCCTACGAGACCCTGCGGGTGATCTTCCCGGAGGAGGCGCTGCGGCAGCTCACCGAGATCCTCCGTGGAGACGAGGTGACCTGCCGGGTGCGGGTGGCCGAGGTGGACAGCGGCGTGGTGCTGCTCGAGGCGGTGGAGCTGTGACCGGGAGCGCCGACGGCGCCTCTGCGGTGGGTGAGGCCACCCTCGTCCAGGCGCACAAGCCTACCTTCGGCCCCTACCTCCGCGGCCTCCGGCAGCAGCGGGGCCTGATCCTGCGCGGCGCCGCCGCCCAGCTCGGCCTCACCTTCGCCAAGCTCCAGAAGATGAAGGCCGGTGGGCGGTTCCGGCTGTCGGGGCTCG
>CALDOK010000117.1 GCA_937912125.1 uncultured Pseudomonadota bacterium | reverse complement strand
GTGTCGGTGTCGGCGTCGCCTACGGTGGTGTCGGGCGCGGTGTCCTCTTTGTCTCCGCAGGCCAGCATGGGCAGGGCGAGGGCGAGGGCGAGAGGGAGTGCGAGGGCGCTGGGGCGCATGGGACCTCCGTTGGTGCAGTGTGGCATCTTGCCAGACCGGGCCCAGGGGTGCAAAGAGAGCTTCGCCTCCTCCCGAGCCCGGTCATGTCCTGCTTCATCCAGCCCTGCCCCGATCCCCACCGCCTGGTGTTGGACAACACGCGCCTGGTCAGCCCTCACCTCTGCCCGGAGCTCAGCCTTCACCTGGTGACCGAGGACTGCCCGTGGTGGCGTCAGAGCCCCGAAGATCTCGAGCTGCAGGGCATCGACGAGCCCTTCTGGGGCTTCGCCTGGGCCGGGGGGCAGGCCCTGGCTCGCCACCTGCTGGATAGTCCAGGCCTGGTACGAGGCCGTCGGATCCTGGACTTCGGCGCAGGCTGCGGCATCGTCGGCCTGGCCGCAGCGCGCGCGGGGGCTGCCCGGGTCCAAGCGGTGGACATCGACCCGGTCTGCGAGGTGGCCTGTCGGCTCAATGCACAGGCCAATGGGCTGACCATCGAGACCGAGACCCGCGACCTCGTGGGCGAGCAGGTGGATGTGGACCTGCTGGTGGCAGGGGACATGACCTACGACGCAGGCCTGACCGCGCGCCTGGTGCGTTGGTTTCGGGGCCTGGCCGGCCGCGGGGTGTGCGTTCTGCTGGGCGATCCCGGGCGGGGCTTTCTGGAGCCGGGTGGGCTCGAGGAAGTGGGCTGCTACGACGCCCCCGCCGACAACGACGCCCGTGGGCTCTGGTTGCGGCCCACAAGGGTGTACCGGGTGCGCCCTAGTCGGTGATCGGTCCCACGGTGCGCTCGACAGTGTCGAGGGCATAGACGTCGAAGTTCAGCTCGTGGTCCGCGATCTTGAAGCGCAGCTGCTCAGCCTGAGCCTCGTTGAGGTACAGCCGGGCGTCGAACAGCTCGATGGTGGCCAGGTGGATGTCTTCGGCGGCCGAGATCAGCTCGGTGCGCAGGGCGTCGGTCTGGGCATCGGGCCCGCTGGTCCAGACCCCCACCAGGCCGCGGTAGTGATCCATGGCGAAGAAGTGGTTCTCCCAGGCTTCGACCAGCTCAGGCCACTGCTGCTGGTTCAGCGCCATCATGCGGCCCTGGATCAGCAGCGGCTCGTAGCGGTCGGGGTTGCGCTCGCGGACCTCCTGGATCCAGGCGAAGTAGGCGGGGTACTCCGCGGCTACGAGCTGCTCGGCCCAGGCCTGATCGAAGTAGGGCACGGCCAGAGCGGAGGAGGGGAACGCCAGGGCAGCGAGCAAGAAGAGGACGGGGCGCATGGTGGACCTCTGAGTAGAGGGTGTCATAGAAAGCTTCACTCGGGTGAGCCGGGCTCGCAAGGGCGAGCGCGATGCACGGTGGTGGGGCGCGCCAGCGCTCACGGGCTGGCTACCCCTGTAGTGGACGCTCGCCCTCGAGTGGATCCCGCCCACCTGCAACCGGTGGGTGGTCGAGGGACTACTGCTCGTCGCTGGGCTTGCGGAAGAGCCGCAGCTGGGCCCCCGCGCCCAGCTCCAGGGGGCTGTCCATGGAGCTGAGTCCCGCGGCTTGCAGGTCGGTCGCGAGCTGGTCGGAGGCGGCGTCCTGGGAGGACTCGGCCTGGTCGATGACCACCAGCAGGCCGCCGGGACGCAGCGCCCGGGCGATGCTGGCCAGGAAGCTGGACACGGCCAGGGGATCCTGGGCAGCCGCGGGCTCGGCGTAGACCAGGCTGAGCACTTCACAGGCGAACGCGACGTCCACCGACCCGTCCTCGAAGCCGAGATCCCTGGGCTGGCTGAGCCGCGGGCGCAGGTTGTCCAGGTGGTGATAGTCCGCGGCGAAGCCGAGGTAGTCCACCAGGTCGGGGTCGATCTCGGCTGCCCACAGGGTGCCGCTGCCCAGGTGTTGGGCCAGGGGCACAGCGAACCAGCCGTCGCCCGCGCCGATGTCCACGACGTCCATGCCGGGAAGGATGCCGAGGGTGGTGAAGAACTGGGGCAGGGTCATGCTGGCGGTGGCGGAGCCCCAGCCATCGAGGCGGTCGCGGCTGTGGAGGGGCCAGGTGGCCTGCTGGAAGGCCGCGTACCCTGCGGGGGCATCGCCAGGCGGGAACCCCTCACAGATGTCGTCCAGCGCCTTGGGCCGGCTCTCGCAGGCGTCGCGTACGTTGGCGGCCAGGTAGGGCAGAGCCACGTCCAGGCCATCGGCGAAGAAGCGCCCCCAGAAGTGCCGGCGGTGTGGGCTGGTCTGGTCGACCAGAGCCTGGGCTTCCACCTCTTGGCGCTGGAGCTGAAGCACCAAGGCGAGCAGGAAGCGCGGGTAGTCGTGCCGCTCCGTCGAACGCACCAGGGGCCGCGTCGAGGCGGCAGCCCGACCGAGGGCCTGCTGATCGCCGGTGGTGGCGTAGTCGACCAGGTGAGCCTCGGCCCTGGCGAGGGGCAGCGCGTGGGCGTACCTGGCCTTGGCGACGCGCTGCTCGCCTGCGGGCTTGGGACCCTTCTGGCCCTTCTGGCCCTTCTGGCCCTTCTGACCTTGTGCGCCCTGGACCTCGTCGGGAGGCTTGGGCTTGCGCTGGCCTGCAGGTGGCGGCCCCTGGGTGTTGCCCGCGGTCGCGGAGGGCTCACCGAGCTGGCTGGGCTGGGTGGTGACCATGACCAAGCCCAGGGTAAGGGCCGCCACCAGGGGCAGGCCCACCAGGGCCAGAGAGCCCCAGCGCTTGGCGTTCCCGTCCACCAGCAGGCGACCCAGGGGAGGGACCCGGCTCTTGGTGATGGCGGCGTGGGGGCAGATCTCGGCGCAGCAGTAGCAGCGGATGCACTTGGTGTAGTCCACCCGCGCGGCGCCCAGCGCCTTGTCCATGTGGATGGCCTCGGCCGGGCAGATGGTCTGGCACTGACCGCAGGCCACACAGGGCTTTCGATGCACCAGGGGCCGCTCGAGGGCCAGGTTGCGGAGCCGAGCGCTGCTCCACAGGGCGGCCTGCATGGTGGGCGAGGAGTTGCGCCCCGCCGGGGGCTTCATGGGCTGGCCCTGGAGCTCGGCCAGGGGGACGCCCACCAGCTGGATCTGCGCCAGGTCGGCCTGGCCTAGCCCGCGCTCGCCCGAGATGCGCAGCAGCGGCGCCGAGGTGGGGTCGAGGCCGGTGATCTCGCAGGCCACCCGGTCGACGGCCACGGCGTCGGTGGAGGCGAGCATCACGCCCACGGAGACAGGCCTGCCACCAGTGCCGGGGCCATCGCCCTCGAGGGCCACCACACCGTCGACCAGGTGAAGGAAGTGACGGGGACCGCCGGGGTGATCGAGGATGGAGGCGTACAGATCGGCCAGCAGGCCCGCGAAGTGCTCCGGCGCTTGCGCGGTCATGTGCCAGCGGCCCTTCTTCAGCCCAGGCACCAGGCCGAAGAGGTTCTTCTGGGCGATGGTGATGTAGGTGAGGCCGTGGGTCTTGAGCTTGGGGAGGTTGATGACCACGTCGCAGCCGAGCACCGCCTGGGCCACATCGAAGCTGCGGCCGCCTGCCACCCGTTCGCTCCGGATGCTGACAGCGACGCTCATGTCGGCCAGGGGTACGGACTCCTGCTGCACGACCGCGAGCAGGCCCGCTCGACGGGCGGTGAGCTCGAGGGGCGTGGCCGCGGGGCTGTCGCCTACGATGGGAGAGCCGCCCACGGCCTTGACCGCCTGGATCACCGCCCGCAGCACCTCGGGGTGGGTGGTGATGGCCTGGTCGGGCTTGGCGGGCATGAGCAGGTTGGGCTTGAGGAACACCCGATCGCCCGGGCGCACGAATGCCCCGAGGCCGCCCAGCCCGTCGAAGCAGGCGTCCACGGCGGCCCGGACCCGATCGGGCTCATAGCTCGGGCAGGCCTGGCAGCTGACGATGGTGGGCATGGGGCGTCCCTCTGGATGGACCGGCAGCCTATCCGGAGGGGGATGGCATCACAAAGGGCGGGCTATGGGGGGCCGCCCCAGGGGTTGCAGATCGCAGACAGCTCGAGGGTGGTCAGGTCGGCGGCCTCGAGCGCATAGGGCATGGGCTCGCTGGTCATGGGGTCGACCGCCGCGGCGAACCAGCCGGGCGACCATCCATAGGAGGCCCAGGCGTACTCGAAGTAGAACGCGGTCTCGATGCTGACGGCCGGTTCCATCCAGTACAGCAGCACGTAGTCCCGGTCGAGGCAGGCGAAGTTGGTGGGGAGGTCGCCCTTGGAGGGCGCACCGCTGCTGTCGTTGTCCAGGTAGGCGAGGGGGTACTCCCAGGCCATGGTGAGCCCGAACTCGTCCTGGTCCACCAGGTGGGACTCGGGCGCCGGGCCGCTCACGGTGATGGCCCAGGGGTCGGTCAGCGCGTCGTCGTAGAGCAGCTCGCTGAGATCCCCACCCTCCATGGCGACGCCCGACAGCAGGGCCAGCCGCTGCTCGCCCAGGGGCTGGATGCCGGTGTAGCTGCCGCCGATCTCCAGCTCCATGGTGGGCCAGAGCGCCGCACTGAGGGGGATGGACATGGGGTCCCCCACGCTGAACTCACCCTCGCTGTCGAAGTCGAGCTCGAGGGCGTTCCAGCCGGCCACCAGGCCCAAGTCTGCGAACTCCGATGGTGGGTCGCCCTGGACCCAGACCGGCCAGTAGTGGCCCACGCCCACGACCAGCTCATCGTCGTCGTGGATGGTGTCGCCGTCGGCGTCTTCGAACAGCGCCGGGATGTACATGGCGATGCTGAGCCCGGGCTCGACCTCGACGATCTGCTCGGCGGGCACCACGCCCGGGTCGATGCCGAAGCTGGCGGAGGTGACCTCTCCTTCCCAGAAGGTGTTGGAGAAGTCCATCTCGCCGCCCGGCAGGAACCAGCTCAGGGACATGGCGGTGTTGGTCCACTCGCCGTCGATCTCGAAGGCCAGGACCGCGTCGACATCCGCGTCGGTGTCGGCGTCGCTGTCGGCGTCGGTGTCGGCATCGCTGTCGGCG
>CALDOK010000116.1 GCA_937912125.1 uncultured Pseudomonadota bacterium | reverse complement strand
CGACAAGGCCATCACGGCCATGTCCGGTGGCGTGGCCCGGGACCTGGTGCGACGGCTGTACCCCTTCAACCCCGCCCTGCTGCGCATCCTGGTGGACGTCACCCAGGCCCTGTCCCGCAACCGCACGGCCATCGCGGCCCTGTACCGCCTGCTGGCCCGCCACGCGGACCTCGAGGTGGGCAGCTTCATCCCCGTAGGCGCGGTGTGGGACTTCGTCTTCGAGCCCGAGAACGTCAGCTACGTCAAGCAGAACACCAGCAGCGTGCTCTGCCAGCGGCTGGCCGACACCCACGACACCTACACCCGCATGGATGGCAAGCTGGAGAAGGTGGCCCGCGAGTGCGGCGCCGAACCCCATGAGCTGCGCCAGCTGGTGCGCACGGCCCTGCTCTGCCAGCTCAGCGACCGCCCCTACTTCCCGGATGGTCGCCCCCTTGGCGAGCGCATCACGGCGTCCATGCTGCTCCACCTGAACCAGACCGACGTCAAGGCCATGACCCCGCGCTCGGGTATCAGCAAGGTGGCCGACCTCTTCCGGCGCTTGAGCGGCTCGGCCCCCCACGTGCAGGTCACCGGCAAAGACTCCGATCCTGTCATCCACGTCAAGATCGAGCAGCTCGACATCGAGCGCGTGCTCACCGCAGCCCGAGGCGAGGTCGGCCAGGCCGAACGTTTCGCCTACATGCGCAAGCTGCTGGTGGACCAACTGGGCCTGAACCTGGGCACGGGCAATGCAGGCCCGGTGGACATCCTGTGGCGTGGCACCCGCCGCCGGGGCCGGGTCAAGCTGGTGAACGTCCGGACGGTGCCCTACGCGGGCCGTGACAACGGCTTCGACCCAGGCAAGGACGAGTTCCTGGTGTTGGTGGACTACCCCTTCGACGAAGAGTCCGGTCGCAATCGCCAGGACGACCTGGACAACGCTCGCCGAGCCCGGGCCCGGAGCACCCACTGGACCGTCACCTGGCTCCCCGAACACCTGGCCCCCAGCGAGCTGGAGAGCCTGGACAACGCGGCGGCCGTCGAGCAGATCCGAAAGGACCCACGCCGCTTCTTCGAGTACCACAGCCCCCGCGAGGCCGACTCGGCGGCCAGAGCCCTCGAAGCCTACCAGGCCAGCCGCCGCACCGAGCTGGAAGGGGCCGTGCGCAGGCTGTACTTCGACGAGGGCCTGGTTCAAGGGCTCAAGGCCAGCCTGGATGGCATCGGGGCCCAGGGCCTCGACCGCTCCCGCGCGGTGGACGTGTTGGGCGGCACCGTGCTGGACAAACGTTACCCCAACCACCCGCGCTTCCGCCGCAGGGTGGGCCCAGGCGAGCTGGCGCAGGTGGCGGAGTGGGTGATCTTCATCGCCAAGACCGGCCAGACCAAGGATCTCAAGTCGGCCGAGATGACGCTGGTTGACGCCATCGTCGAACCCCTGCAGCTCGCCCACAAGGGACCAAGCGGCATCACCCGGCGCACCGACGGCTTCTACCTCACACCGATCCTGGAGTGGGTGGGGAACCGCCGGCGCATCGAAGCTGCCGAGCTCCGCAGCCTGCTGATGGACGAACCCGATCAGGTCACCGACCCCGAGCTGCGCAAGCTGGCGTTCGGCTTCACCAAAGATGTCGCCGACTTCTTCCTCTTCTACCTGCTGCAGGTCGAAGGCTTCGAGGCCCACGTGTCGGGCCGGAGCGCGACGGTCCACGGCATGCGCGACGTGGCCGACCGCTTCGTGATGGTCAAAGAAGATGTGGTCGACCACCCCGAGTGGGACAAGGCGCTTCGGGTCGCCGAGTCGCTGCTGGGCATCACGGGCCGCGCCGACCTGCCCACCCCCCCCGAACAGGACAAGCTCTGCCGTGAGGTGGCCAACGTAGGCCGAAACCTCGAGGGTCCTCTCAAGGTCTTCGAGAGCCGCCTGCGCGAGGTCTGTACCTGGGCTTGGATCTCGCCCGACGAGTGTCCCCGGCTGCAGACAGCTGTGGATCTGGTGGCCTACCTCGACGGCGTGATGGCCGACACCGGCAAGGCATCACGGACCCGGAGGTTGGTGAGCCTGTTCGGCGATCCTCGGATGGCCCGCTTCGAGCAAATGCGCGCGACCCTGGCCGACGAGAGCGCCGCCCTGAGCCGGCTCCAGACCCAGCGGATCGCCTTCGAGCAGATCGAAAAGAAGGGCAGCCAGGAAGATCGCGATGCCGTTGTTCAGCGCCTGCGCAACCTGCTGCAGGATCCGCCCGAGACCGTGCAGCTCGCCGACAAGGCTACAGCCTGGGTGAGCGAAACCGAGCGCCGCTTCGCGGCCCTGCTCGAGGGCGACAAGGGCGACGACAAGAAGAAAGAGCAAGAGCGCAAGGCCCGTGAAGCCGCACAGCGAAAGGCCAAAGAAGAAGCCGAGCGCAAGGCCGCCGAGGACCGGAAGGCCCGCGATGAGGCCGAGCGCAAAGCCGCGGCGGATCGCAAGGCGAAGGAAGAAGCCGAGCGAAAATCCGCCGCGGATCGAAAAGCCCTCGAAGAAGCCCAGGCCAAGCTCGAGGCCGCCCGTCTGGCTGCCGAGCAGGCCAAACAGCACGACCAGCGTGCAGGCCGCAGGGAGCTTCACCTCGAGGCAGTACCCCGCGCCAAGGCCGCTTCGCGCGCCCAGCAGAGCCTGGCCACCTTGCTCGAAGAGAGCAAGGCGGTGAATGTCACGATCCACATCGTGGTGGAGGACGCCGAGTGAGTTCAGTTCCCCCCGAGATCGCTGCCAAGGTGGTGGACTGGCTGCTACGGCGCCTGCGGCAGGGCACCCGCTTGGACCACGACCTGGTGCTGATGTCGGAGCACCCGGCCCTGGCTGAACTCTCCACATCCATCGAGGCCGGTGGGCAGCGGTGGCGGGTCGCCAGGGTCACGGGTGAGCTGACCCTGCGGGCTGCGCTCCCAGAAGCCGACAAACTGCTGGCCATCGTGCCCGCTGGCATGATGCTCCCCAAGGACATCCAGGACCGGGCCTACCTGGGGCGAGCCCAAGAGCTGCGGCCCGAAGACCTCGTGGCCGCTCTGGCGGGTCGCTTCTGCGAACCGCTGCTGGACGAAGCATTGGGCCAGGCGGTCTTCGACGCCCTCGACCTGCTCGCCGAGCGCGCCGGGCAGTGGAGCCTGACCGGTGTCGTGACCGCCCGCGAAGTGCGTTCCGTGCTGGTGGCTGCCGAATTGGGCGCCGACCAGCGCCTGGATCGAGAGCGGGACTGGGAGCTGCTGGCCACATGGATCGTCGAGGGGCTGCCGAGCTTCCGGGCCCCCACCTTGGTGGCCCACGCCCTGGCCGAGGCCCAACCCCGCAGTGGGCACTGGCTGGCTTGGGCGGTCACCGAGGGCAGCCTTCCCGAATTGCTGGCTGCCGGCGCTCTGGTGGGCAGCGCCGCAGGACGGGCCGTCGCACCCGAGCTTCCCGGCTCCCGGGACCGCAGCCCCAGCGACCTGCGCAGCCTGGTGGAGCTGGCCGTGCGCGCAGCGTGGAAGGTCGATCCCGAGCGCACCCTCGAAGCCTTGGCCGAGGCGGAGCGGAGGGCTCACATGGCCCAGCTCAGCGCAGCGGACGCCGTGCACCACCCCCTGCTGCGCGGTGCCCTGGAGGCCGCCATGCACGAGCTGGCCTTCGCATGTGTCCAGGGCGATCCCCCGGACCAGAGCCTCATCGAGCGGCTGCACGCCGACCTGCATGCCCCGTCCCAGGCCGACGCCCTGGAGCTGCTCGAAGAGCTCGCCCGCTTGGCCCGCTTCGCGGTCCAGCCTCATCGCCCCCCCGCCGACGCCAGCGCCTGGTGTTGGCTGCGCTATGCGCTCCAACATGTGGGCTGGGTGGACTTGAGCCTGCGGCGCCTGCGGCGCGGCATGGGAGCCGCGCCGACAGGGCTCGCCGAAGCGGCTCAGGCGGTGTTGGAACGAACCGTGGCCTTGCGAGACGTGCTGAATCGAGAAGCCGCGGAGCGCCTGGCGCTGGAATGGCCCCAGGTGACAAGCAGCAAGGACCTGCGCCAGCCCCTGCCGCTGCACCAGGTCAGCCGCAGCTTGCTGCAACGACTGCTGTTGGATGGTCACCGCGTGCTCCTGCTGGTGCTCGATGGATGCGATCTAAGCACCTTCTTCCACCTCATGGAGCCGCTGCCCAGGGAGACCGGCGTGGGACTGGTCGCGCCATCGGTACACAACGCCACACTGCGCGGCGATCTGATGCGCATGGGAGCGCCGCTGGGGGTCGCATTGTCCCCCGTGCCCACGGTCACGAGCCACGCCCGACGGGCCCTGTTCGCAGGCGATAGCGCCGGCAATATCGCCTTGGACGACACCGAGGCCCACGCGGCCAACGCCAGCGCGGACAAGGTGGCCTGGTCCCGCAACCAAGCCCTGGGCGACACCCCACGCACGCTGTTCCTCAAAGGTGATCTGGGGCCGAGCTGCACGTCGGTTCTCCAGGCGCTCGAAGACGCAAACCAGCGACTGCTGGCCGTGGTCCTCAACGGGGTGGACGACGCGCTGGCGTCCCACGAGACCACCGCCATCCCCCCATGGACCTGGGCAGGCTTGGGCCCCGGCTCCCTGGCCGTCCTTCGCACAGCCGTCCAACAGGGCTGGACCGTGGTGCTCACCGCCGACCACGGCCACACACCGTTCTTGGACAAGCGCCGACACCAGAAAGGCAAGGGCCACGCCCCTCGGTTTGCCGTCGAGGCCGTGGCCGACTCGGTGAAGTTCGAAGCGGGTCCTCTGCCAGTCAGCCCCCTGTGGGCCAGCACCAAGCTGGGCGCCTATCGAGGCCAGCAGCGCCGGGGCTTCCACGGTGGTGCGGGACTGGAAGAGATCGCCGTGCCTCTGGCGTTTCTGGGTTCAGTAGAGAGTGGGCTCGGACGGCCCGCACCACCGAGCTGGTGGTGGTCCATGGACACCGAGGTGGAGGCACCACCAGAGCCCGAGCCATTGAGGCAAGAGCCACCCCATCCATCTGCTGCAGAGTCCAGCTCTGGGCCCACAACGCCATCCTCTCAGGCTCTGCCGGTGGACCTCCGAAGCCTGCTGGCCGAGCGCCCAGATGCCCTGAGAGGCGTCGAGGCCATCGCCCAACACGGGGTGCTGGACCTCTCCCAGCTCGCTCGACTCGTCGGCCGGCCCGCCTTCTTCGTGGGCGGCATGATGGGCACGGTACAACAAGACCTCGTGCGCGCTGGAATCCCCGTGCCCTTCACCGAAGAGGGCGAGGGTGGCGAGCGCATCTACCGCTGGAAGACCGGGAGCTAGACCATGGACCCCCGCATCGCTGACATCGTGGTCGAGGCCCTGCGCGTGGGCGAGGTCCCTTCGCAAGGGCTCGAGGACATCGCCACGGGCATCGAGGCCCAGGTGGGCGCCCTGGACAAGGAGCTGCCCAGAGTGGCCGAAGGTCGGGGCAGGGCCCGTTTCCTGCGGGGTGAGTTCGGATCGGGCAAGACATTCTTCCTGCGCCACCTGGCGGCACGTTCCCGTGCCCAGGGCTTCGCCACCGCCTACGTGCGGATGAGCTACCCCGAGGTGCCGCTGCACAAGCCCGTGGCTCTCTACCGCGCCATCACGGCCTCGCTGGGGGTGCGCGAGAAGCCAGACAACGCCCTGCGTCACGTCTTGGACCAGTGGCTGTACCGGGTGAGCGAGCGCGTGATGGACCCATCGCTGGGCCACGGCCTGCAGCCCGGTCAGGCCGGCTTCGACGCCGCGCTGGAGCGGGAGATCCGCACCATGCTCGGGCCCGTGTCCGACGCCGCCCCGGCCTTCGCCCAGGCCCTGGGCGCCTACGCCACCGCCTCGCTGGCGGGTGAAGATGACATCGCGCGGGCCTTGATGCAGTGGCTGGCTGGAGATCCGAAGGTGGCCGCCACCGCCAAGCGGCGGGCCCACCTTGTGGGCAAGCTGGACGCCACCGACATCCAAGGCATGTTGCGGGGCCTGACCACCGTGCTGGTGCAGGCAGGCAACAAGGGCCTGGTGGTACTGCTGGACGAGGTGGAACGCCTGGTGCGCCTACCCCGCACCGACCTGCGCAAGCAGGGCCTCGAGCTGCTGCAGAACTGGGTGGGTGCCCAGGAAGCCGGCCAGCTCCCCCACCTGCTGCTGGTGGTCGCTGGCACCACAACCTTCTTCCAGTCCCCCCGCGGCGTGCCCATGCTCGAGCCCCTGCAGCAGCGTATCGGC
>CALDOK010000115.1 GCA_937912125.1 uncultured Pseudomonadota bacterium | reverse complement strand
CATCCTGGCCAGCAGAGCCCGCCCTCCGTGGCCATCTCACCCCGGCAGCTCAACAGCCGCGCCGTCTGATCCGATACTCTCGGTAGACCTCCACCACAGGTGGTCCGTGATCATTCCTCCGAGCCATCCCGCCGGGGCCGTGTTGTCTTCGGCCGTCGAGGTGGCGCCTGCTGCTGTAGGCGCCCTCGTCGGAGTGCGTGCGGTGGACGGCAACGGCGAGCGACAGGACGAGGAGCGCGCTGGGATCAGCGCGGGCGTGGTCTTCGAGCACACGGCCATGCCGCCCCCGCTGGAGCTGTATGGCCCCGATGGCCGACATGTGACAGAGGTCGAGACCGAGGACGACCAGGCCGAACAGGTCGGGCCCATCGAAGCCAGCGAGCCGGTCCAGGAGGCCGAACAGAGCGAGGAGGGCCAGGAGTCCTCCCCCGCCAAGGCCGAGCAGGAGACAAGCCTGGCCGAGCAACAGGAGATCGCGGAGCTACGCGCCCGGGACGTGGAGGTCCGGGCCCACGAGGCTGCCCATGTGGCCTCGGGCGGCGCCTTCGTGCAGGGCGGAGCCAGCTTCAGCTTCCAGACGGGCCCTGACGGCAAGCAGTACGCCATCGGCGGCGAGGTGGGCATCGACACCTCCCCAGTAGCGGGCGACGCCCGGGCCACCGCCGAGAAGGCGCGCACGGTGCGGGCTGCTGCCCTGGCCCCCGCCAGCCCCTCGGGGGCCGACCGAGCCATCGCCGCGCAGGCCTCTCAGATGGAGGCCCAGGCCATGGCCGAGATCACCGTCGAGCAGCGGGAGCAGGCCGCCGGCGGCGACGGCACCCCCTGGGACCAGTACGTCCAGCAACAGCAGCCCGAGGGTTCCACGCCCAGCAGCAGCTTCTACCTGGTGGCCTAGACCCCCAGCCTAGCCCTCCGGGTACCCGTACCCGTCCAGCGCCTCCACCTCGTCCGGCGTGACCCCCCACGCCTGGCGCACCAGGGCCTCGGCCGCTTCGGGATCGCCACAGCCGGCCTCGAGGGCGTCGTGAACCGCGCGCACACGGCCGGCGTCGGGCGGAGGCGGGATGGGGCAGGGCTCGAGGTAGCGGGAGAGGAAGTGCAGGTAGCCGCCACCCTTGCGGGTGCCGCCGTACAGGTGCTCGTAGAGGTAGTGGAACAGGCGGGAGTTGAGCACCAGCACGGCCCACTCTAGCCAGGCGCGCTGCAGGTCCGCCGGCTCGCGGCAGCGCAAGGACAGGAAGGTGTCCTTGAGCACCAGGCCCTCGCGGTCCAGCCCGGCCCGAGCACGGCGAGCGTTCTGGCACAGCACCACCTTGGGCGCCGCATGCACCTCGAGGGGAGGCAGAGGGTTGCGCTCGGCGCGTGCGCGAGCCTGGTCGTAGTCGATCCACCACCCGTCCCAGGCCACGCGGTAGGGCTCCACGCCCCGGTTGCCCTGGAAGCGGCCGCCGCCCAGGAAGCGGCGAGGGTCCACGGCGCCCGCAGGCTCGTGGTCGAAGACGAACTGGTCCCTCAGCCCCGCCCGGTGGAAGCTGACACACCAGCGAAGATCCAATCGGCGAGCGAGAGGCTCGAAGGGAGCGCCGGCCAGGCTGCGGACGAAGAGGCTGCGCCCCCCCGAGGTGCCCGGCGGCAGCGGCATGAGCCCGTCCAGGGACTCGCGCAGGATCTCCGCGGGCAGATCCACCGGATCGCGCAGGCCATCCCAGTCCAGGGCCCGGTACCCCACCCGAGCGCCCTCCCGGGCCAGCACCACCACGGGGTAGACCGCGGCGTCGGCGAACACACGGCTGCCGCTGAGGTCGAACACCCGAACCCACGACCGCTCGAGCAGCAGCCGGCGCAGCCCGCGGGCATAGGAGGTGACCAGGAAGCGGTTGGGGATGATGAAGCACAGCTCACCCCCGGGCTCGAGGGCGGCGAAGCCCCGCTCCACGAAGGCCCCGTACAGATCGAAGGCGCCAGTGGCCGCGACGGGGCAGCAGCGCTTGACGTGGGCCTTGAGGGCCGCGGGCATACGCTTGGCCTCGAGGTAGGGCGGGTTGCCCAGGACCGCATGGAAACGCTGCCCGTCGTCCACCAGGGCGTCCCGGTTCTCGAGCCGGGGCAGGGCGCCCTCGAAGCCCAGCTCCATGCTCACGGCCTGCAGCCGCGCCCGGCATGCCTCGATGGCCGGAGCGTGGGCGTCCCAGCCCTGGACGTGCTCCTGCAGGATGTGGCGCGCCCGCTCTGCGGGCAGATCGAGCTCAGCCAGCCGGCGCATGGCAGCCTCGAGGAACACACCATCACCGCAAGCGGGGTCCAGCAGACACGGTCCATCGCTGGGCCAGCGCAGCCGCCGCACCATGCCCAGGGCCACCTCGAGGGGGGTGTAGACCTCACCCCGCAGCTTGGCCTCGGAGGTGGCCTGGCCCACCAAGGAAGCCGAGCGCTGCCCCATCGCGGGCGAGAGGATCAGAGGGGGCTGGATCTGAGGACTCATGAAGCCTTGCTAACCCACGCGTGCGATCCGATACCCTGCCTGGAACAGCTCACCATCCACGCGTGTCCTCCCCCCGACCCCATGCTCACCTTCCCCCCGATCCTCGCCCTGCTCACCAGCTGCGCCCCACCCCCGGAGCCGCCGGCTCCACCGGCCGAGCCCTCGACCACCCTGGGCATGCCGCTGCCTGCAGCCTGGCCCTCCCGGGCCGCCACCCTGCAGCGCCTCGAGACGCCTCCTCCTACCCGCGCGCTGCGCATCGCCATCGACCCCGGGCACGGCGTGGGCAGCAACTCGGGCAACAGCTCCTGCCTGTGCATCGACGAGCAGGACCACAACCTCCGCGTGGCCCAACACCTGGCCCAGAGCCTCGAGGCCCAGGGGCAGCACCCCACCCAGCTCACCCGGTCCGACAACCGGGGGCCAGCCTACAGCACGCGCATCACCACCGCCCAGCAGGGGGCCGCCGACCTGCTCATCAGCCTGCACTCCGACGCCCGGGGCGAGCAGCACCACTGGCTCCCCTCCCCCGACGCCACCTGCTCCTGGAACGATGGCAACCCCGGCTTCTCGGTGCTCTGGTCCGACGAGGCCGAGCCCGCCCTCGCCGAGGCCCGCCTGACCCTGGCCGCCGCCCTGGCGGCACGCCTCGCGGAAGCCGGCTTCCTGGCCTACGACGGCCACGAGTACCAGGGGATCTACGAGGGCCACCCGGATCACCCCGGGGTCTTCCTGGACCGCCACGAACCCCGCAAGCGCGTCCGCATGCTGCGCCGTCCTACCATGCCCTCGGTGATCATCGAGACCCACAACGCCTGGGATCGCCTCGAGGAGCCCCGCTGGCAGGAGGAAGCCACCCTGGACGCCTTCGACGCCGCGGTGCTGACGGCCCTCGCAGACTGGGCACGGTAGTCCCCGGAACCATCCGGCCGACTATGACTTGCCCCCCCGCCCCGCGTGACGACCAGGGTGCCTGGAGGATCCATGCACGCACTCCCGCTGCTGCTGCTCGCGGCCTGCACCCCGACCGCGCCCAAGCTCGACGACAGCGCCCCCTTCGGCGACACCGCGCCGGTGAAGCCCGCCAGCTTCTCGGAAGTCTCCGCCTCCCTGAGCCAGGCCATCCCCGCCGTGGTGACGGTGAGCTTCGTGCTGGAGGGCGGCGCGGGTGAGCCGTGGGTCCGCTTCGGCCCCGCCGCCGAGGACGAGCGGTACGAGACCCTCGCCGTCGAACAGCAGGACGGCAGCTGGAGCGCCATCCTGGTGGGTTGCCCCCCGAGCACCACCTGCAGCTACGCGGCGGGCAGGGGTGAGACCCAGGATCAGGAGCGGGAGATCACCACGGGAGAGGGCCCCGACTGGGTGAAGATCGAGGGCGAGCCCACCGGAGCGCAGAGCCGTGGCTTCGTGCTCACGACCGCCCTGTCCGAGAAGAACGGCGGCCTGATCCTGGACATGCAGGGCCGGCCGGTGTGGTGGTACGCCGCACCAGAGGGCGACGCGGGCGGGCTCTCCACCTGCGCCCGGCTGGCCCCCGACGGCCGCTCGGTCTGGTTCAATCAGTTCGACCTGGGCGACCACGGACCCATCGAGTCCTCACCGGCCCGCCTGGTGCAGGTGGCCCTGGACGGCAGCTGGCACCAGCTCCACCCCCTCCCCGACAACCACCACGACTTCACGCTGCTCGACGACGGCGGGCTGGTGTGGCTGGGCCTCGAGGACCGCGAGATCCAGGGCGAGCTGGTGCGCGGGGACCGCCTGGTCCAGCGCACGCCCGCGGGAGACGAGCGGGATCTGTGGAACGGCTGGGACAGCCTGGAGTTCGACCCCGAGCAGCTGCACGAGAGCCCTCCCGGCTACTGGACCCTGGCCAATCACCTCGAGCGCGACGGCGAGGACTGGGCCATCTCCTTCAAGAACCTCGACACCATCATCGGCATCGACGGCAGCGACGGCAGCGAGCGCTGGCGCCTGGGGCAGGAGCAGCCCGCCATCGCCCCCGACCCGCCCTTCGCAGGGCAGCACGGCTTCACCCTGCTGGACGGCAGCATCCTGCTGTTCGACAACGGCGGCTCCCCCGTCAACTCGCGCTTGCTCGAGCTGGGCCTGGACCCCGACGCCACGACCGCGGCGAAGCATTGGGACCATGACAACGGCGCCCGCACGCTCATCCTGGGGGACGTCGTGCGCCTGGCCAACGGCAACACCATCGCGGCCTGGGGCACAGCGGGACTCATCGAGGAGGTCACGGCCGACGGTGCCGTGCTCACCCGCATCAGCGTGGGCCGCGGAGACAACTTGGTCCCTGTGGGCTTCATCGAGTACCGGGAGAGCATCGCGCCGCGATAGGCTGCGCCCATGCCCAAGAAAACAAACGCCTTCGACCTCCTCGTCCCCCCCGAAATGCAGGGGGCACGGCTGGACCGCGTGGTGGTCGATCTCCCCGAAGTGGGCAGCCGCCGCCGCGCCCAGCAGGCCATCGAGACCGGCAAGGTGAGCATCGAGGGCCGCCCCTGCGGTCCCAAGGACGTCGGGCGAAAGGTGCAGGCCGGCACCCGCGTGAGCATCGAGTGGGGCAAGCCCGGCACCGGACGCGCCAAGCACCAGGCGCGCAAGGGTCTGGACGAGGCCAAGATCGAGGTGCTGCACGAGGACGAGTGGCTGGTGGCCGTGAACAAGCCCACGGGGCTGCTCACCGACACCGCCAGCCGGTACCAGTCCATGAACAGCGACAGCATGCGGGTCCGGCTGCAGCGCTACCTGCGGGCCCAGGGCGACGCGGTGTACGTGGTGCACCGCATCGACCGTGACACCTCCGGCGTAGTGCTGGCCGCACGCACCGAGCTCGCATCCAACGATCTGCGGCGCCAGTTCCGCAACCACCTGCCCGAGCGCACCTACCTGGCTGTGGTCCACGGTATCCCCTCGCCCGCTGAGGGCGAGTGGAGCGACTGGATGGCCTGGGAACCCGCCAAGCGCATCCAGCGCCCCACCGCACCGGAGCTGGAAGGCTCCGTGCTGGCCAGCACCAAGATGCGCACCATCGCTCAGTTCGGCACCTACGCCTCCCTGATCGAGCTGCGCCTGTTCACAGGCCGCCGAAACCAGATCCGGCTCCAGGCCCAGCTGCGCGGCCACCCCCTCATGGGCGAGAAGCTCTACCTGCCCGAGGACTGGAGGGGTCCCTCGCACCCCCCCATCCAGCGCCAAGCCCTGCACGCCGTGTCCCTCGAGGTCACCCACCCCGCCCATCGCAAGCCGGTGCGCTTCGAGGCACCGCTCCCGGCCGACCTGCTCGAGCTGCTCGAGCTGCTCGAGCGTCGCCACGGCCGTCGGGTGCTGCACCCCATTCCCCAGCTGGGTTGATGGCAGGGGATCGCCGCCGCCCGCTGCTGGCTGCTGGCCTGGGCCTGCTGTTGGCGGCTGCGCTGGTCGGCGGGCTCGAGCTGGCGGCGCGACAGATCGAGGCCAGCCGCATCCCCGACCACGCCGCCCCCCGGTCCGGCCCCCGGGATCCCGTCACCCTGCAGCCCCATCCCTACCTGCTCTGGGAGCACGCACCCGGAGCTCGTCAGGAGCAGGGTGTGGAGGTCCACATCAACAGCCTGGGCCTGCGCGGGCCGGAGCCCCGGCTCCCCAAGCCCGCCGGGGTCCGGCGAATCCTGGCGGTGGGCGACTCGACCGTCTACGGCTTCGGCGTGCCCCTCGAGGACGCCTTCGTGCAGGTGGCTGCCCGCGCGCTGGGTGGCGCGGACCACGGCCTCGAGGGCCTGCCCGCCGCCCTGCCCGGCTACTCCACCCTGCAGCTGCTCAACCTGCTGCAGCTGCGAGCCCTGCGCCTCGAGCCCGACCTGCTGGTGCTGGCCCCCGTCTGGTCCGACAACGCCACCTCGGCCCTCGAAGATGCCCAGCTGATGGACCGCTACCAGCGCTACGATCGCAGCATCACAGGCGCCCTGGACCGCAGCCTCCGCCGGGTGGCGCTCTACCGCCTGCTGGCCTGGGAGCTGAGCGTACGTCGGGGGGCCCAGGCCACGGCGCGGGCAGACTACAGCTTCGAGCAGCCCCACCCCGAGGGGTCCCTGCAGCGCGTACCCGTGGAGCGGTACCGGGCCAACCTCGAGGCCCTAGCGGGGCTGGCCCAGGATCACGGAGCGGCGCTGGCCTACATGGTCCTGCCCCACCCCGCCGACCTGCGCGGGGACGACGAAGGCCACGCCAGCTACCACCCCTACCGGCTGGCCCTACGCCAGGCCGCGGCGGCCAACCACGCCCCGCTGGTGGAAGGGGGCGAGGTGCTGGCCCGGGCCGCCAAGGCCGACCCCCGCTTGGACATCGACGCGCTGTTCCTGGACAACATCCACCCCACGGTCCAGGGTCACCTCCTGCTGGGCCAGGCCCTGGCCCAGGCCCTGGCGGAGTGGGAGCAGCAGACCCGACCCTGATGTCAGAGCTCGTGGACCCCATCCTGGGCCAGCACCGCGGGCCAGTCCACCGGCGGGGAAGGCACCGCCGCCACCAGCCGCGCAGGGGCCAGCAGCAGCTGCCGGCGAGAGTCCAGCACGATGGCGACGGGCGAGCCCGCGAGCTCGAGGGTGTAGGGGCCCATGGCCCAGCCCGCGCTGGGATCGGCGCTCACCAAGACCACGGGCTGGCCCTGCCGGTAGGCCTGCTCGACCGCAGGCAGCCGCTGAGGGTGCGGGTCTGGCAGCGCCAGGGTGCCCGTGCCCAGAGGGCAGGCCCACAGCCCGCGGTGTACAGGGTTGACCTCACCGGGGGGGAACACGGTCACCAGCAGCGGCGGCAAGTCGGCCGAGCCGGCCAGAACCTCCACACGCCGCCCCAGCTCGAGCATGGCCCGGTCCCAGGCCACCGGCGGGCCCAACACCCGGAGCAGCGCCGGGCGCGCGCCCAGGCTCCAGCCCCCCAGGGCCAACACCAGGGCCGCCGCAGCCAGCGGACCGGCTCCGCCGGGGACGATCCTGAGCAGCCCCAGCAGCGCCGCCACCACCAGCACGGGCTGCAGGTGGAGCAGGTGGTGGGGGCTGCCCATGACCGCCATCAGCACGCCCAAGGGCAGCAGGACACAGACCAGCGCCGCCAGCGTGCCCCGCGGGAGCTGGAGCGTGGGCCCAACACCCCCCACGAGCCAGCGCGGAAGCCGCGCTTCGAGCCCCGCGGCAGGCCGCCGCGCACCAAGGGCCAAGCCCAGCACAGCCAGCAGCAACAGCGCGACCGTGAGCGCCGGTGGCTGCAGCAACGCCCGGGTGGCCCAGCTGACCCAGGTGAGCACGAAGCCAGCACCCCGCGCGGCCTGCTCCTCGGCGAGGTTGCCGCTCAGGTAGCGCCAGGACTCACCAGCCATCCAACCCAGCGGGCTGTGGGGGGACGGGTGCAGCAGCCGCACCAGGGCCAGGCCTAAGCCCGCGCCCAGCGCACTCGCGGCCGCGGTCCGCCAGCGCCGCAGCAGCAGCGACACCGGCAGCAGCACCAGCAGGCAGAGCAGCCCCTGGGTCAGCGAGGCCACCATGGCGAAGGCAGCGAGCACCCCCAGCAGGTCCGAGCTCCAGCCCTTGGGACGCAGCAGCGCCCACAGCGCGACCAGGAACGCCGTGACGAAGAGCGGGTAGGCGGTGGTGGAGACGCCCGCGAGCACCGAGCCCGGCGCCAGGGCCACCCACAGGCCGGCCACCAGGGCCAACCAGGGCCCCACCAGCCGCCGCGCCAGCAGGCAGGTGAGCACGGCGCCCAGGCTGCCGCAGACCACGGCGATCAGCGCCAGCGACCACAAGACCGAGCCGCCGGCGACGGGAGCCAGCCCGGCCGCCAGCCAGGGGACCAGGGGATACCGATGCCCCTCGAAGCCCGCGGGGTGGCCCTCCAGCATGGACCGCGCCATCAGCACCCAGTCCTCGGCGTCAGGCCCCACGGGCACCAGCCCCTGGGAGCTGTCCCGCAGCAGCCACAGCCGCAGCCCCAGGGCCACCAGCCCCACCAGGACCACCGCGACCGCGAAGCCGCGCCGGCCCACCAACGAGGGGGCCGCTACCACCACATGGCCCGCCAGCCCTGCAGCCCGCGATACCGCTGGCGGAGGGCCAGGGTGCGCTCGCGCACCGCGCTGTCGCCGCCCTCGAGCCAGGCCTGCTGCAGGCAGGCTCCCCGGATCTGAGCGCCTCGGGCGCAGGGGTGCTCGCGGGACGGCGGCACAGGCTTGCCCGGCACCACCCACAGCTCGGCCGCCAGGTTGGCCGTCTCGAGGCGATCCACGCGCACACCGCCAGGCACAGCATTGGGGGGCTGCTGCCGAGACTCGACGCTCAACACCAGGACGTCCTGGCCGGCGCAGAGCACCACCGCCTCGTCCAGACGATCCAACCACTCCCGGAACAGGAAAGCCACGGGCCGACCGTGCTCGATGGGAGCCAGGGCGTCGAGGTTCTCCACCATGCCGCTGACCACCACCAGCGCACGCCCATCAGCCCGCTCCATGGCCCAGTCCATGACCCGACCGGGCTCGCCCACCTCGGCGGGCCAGGCTTCGGTGTGCAGCCGCCCCGCGGTGGAGACCCCGGGGTCGAGCCCGTCGCGGATCAGATCCACCGTCCACGGAGCCACGGGCCAGACCAGCAGCGCCAGGACCGCGGGCTGCACCCAGCGCCAGGGCGGCAGGCCCACCAGGCCGGCGACGCCGCTGAGCACCAGGGCGTGGGCCAGCAGGTAGTACTGGGGCGACTGCTGCCGCGAGACCAGGAAGGCCCCAAAGGGCAGCAGCAGGCCCAACAAGACCAGCACCGCCCGCCGCTGCCGGCCAGGCCAGGGACGCAACGCCGCCACCACCAGGCCAAGAGCCCCCACCCCGAAGGCCCAGCCGAAGCGGTCCAGGTACAGCAGCGTGGCCAGAGGAAGCCGATCCCCGAAGCGGTTGTGGAGGCTGTAGGAGCTCAGGGCGTGGAAGCCGGACCAGGGCGAGAGCCCCAAGGCCAGAGGCAAGGGCACGAGCCCAAGGGCCAAGCCCGCCAGGACGCAGCCGAGGGCCAGGACCAGGCGCAGCGGCCGGCGCTCCCCTTGCCCCCTCCGCCAGGAATCCACCGCTAGCAAGCCGAACCCCACCAACAGGGCGCCCGCCGCCGGGGCCAGCATGAACTCCCGGCCGTGGAAGGCCAGGCCCGCCAGCAGCCCAGCCGCGCCCCAGGCCAGCAGGCTGTCGCGCTCGAGCGCGTGGATGACCGCCCAGCCCACACACAGGGCCAAGGCCAGCGCCAGCATGTCGTAGCGGGCCATGGACGCCGTGATGACCACCGGCGGGAACAACAGGGCGAGGGCCCCGGCCAGGGCGGGTGCAGGACCGCCGGCGGACCACCAGCAGCGGGCCAGGGCCACCACCGCCAGCCCCAGGGCCGCCGCTGAGACCCCCTGGCCCACCGCGGCGGGGAGCCCGCCCGTGAGCGAGGCCAGCCCCGCCACCAGCGCCGGGTACAGGCTGTTCCAGGTGGTGTTGGGGATCATGCTGACCCCGGTGGCCGCCGCGTAGTCCCCCACCATCAGCACCCGCTGCACATGGGCCAGCAGCCAGGCCTCAGTGGACCCCTGCAATCGCCCGAAGCCCCCCATGCCCCAGCTTAGCAGTCCCACCGCCAGCCCCATGGCCACGGGCACCGCCAGCAGCCAGGCCCAGGCCCAGCGCGTGGGCCAAGGATCGGGGCTGGTGGGCTGGGTCATGGGCGAAGCTCCAGGGGGCGCCGAGGGTAGCCTGAACCTATCAAGAAACACCGAGGCCCCCCCATCGTCCGGGCGAGACCCGCACAACCTGGCCCCATGAGAAGCCGTAAGGTAGGAGTCATTTGTGTTTTCGCGAGGAGTCACGATCGTGTGTGCCGTCGACAACTGGCCCACGGGCTCCCGCGCGATCTCCACCGGCTGGCTGCTCGTCTGGATCCTGTCGGGCTCGGCCCTGCTGGGCGCCCACAGCCCGCTGGTGGGTGCCGGCTACCTCCTCATCTGGGTGCTGCAGTACGTGCACTGCCGCTACCTGGCCTGCACGCGCTGCTACTACTATGGCAAGCGCTGCCACATGTTCGGCGGCGACTGCGCCAAGCTGCTGTTCGCCCAGCGCGAGCAGGGCAAGCGGATGCCCGACGACGCCATCGTGGGAGCCTGGTGGGCGGTGGTCACGCTGTTCCCGGTGCCCTTCCTGATCATCTGGAAGAGCTGGTGGTTCCTGGGCGCCTACCTGGTGGTCTCCCTGGGCTGGCACGGCATCCACCACGGCATCGCCTGCAAGCGCTGCAAGAACAGCCACTGCCCCCTGAACGCGGCACCCCGGGGCTGAGTCCTCCGCGACGCTCCGGGGATGTATCCGGTATAGGATCAGTCAGACCCCAGCCCGGAGCCCCCATGAGCGCAACGTCCCAGGTGGAGCGCATCACCGCCCTGAACACCACCACCGGCCCCTTGGCGCCCCTGTTCGAGCTGGGGCACCCCCTCGAGCGCCTGGTGCCTGCGCGCTGGACCGAGCTGTGCAGAGCGCTGTCGATCTACGACATCAACATGCAGTTCAACCAGAGCGCCGATCCCAGCGACCCCCGCTCGGTGTTCCGCCTGGACTACTCGTCCCTGCTGGGGCCGGGTATGGACCTGCTCATGCCCACCGCCGGGGCCTACCTGTGTCAGCCCGGCCACAACCGGGTGGTGCTCCCCCCCCGCACCGATCCCACCATCGTGACCTACCTGCAGCGGGTCGGCTTCCTGGGCGAGGTGGTCTACTACGAAGGCAACGACGAGACCGTCGCGGGCCAGCGCGCCGCGGGTCGCCGCACCTACTCCATCGACGACATGGGCCCCGACGGCGATGACGTGGCCGCCAACTCCCTGCGAGACATGACCATCGGCAACTCCAAGGAGACCGTGGGGGACCTGTCCAGCTACGCCGCGCCGGAGGTCCGCAAGGACATGTTCGAGGTCACCGACGCGGACTTCCACGCTGCGTTCGAGCCGGGGCGGCGCGTGTTCGTGAAGACCTGCAACACCGAGAGCGCCGGCGAGGGCATCCACCCGGTGGCCAGCCTCGAGGAGTTCCGGACCTCCCTGAACGAGATCCGCGCCACGACCCGTCGTCACAAGCTCAACCCCTTGCTGGTCATCCAGCCCGAGCTCATCGGCGTCAACAAGAGCTTCCAGGTCTTCCTGCACCCCGACGGGCGGCCCGAGATCCCGGTGGTCGCCCTGACCGACCAGCTCATCGGCGACGACGGCAAGAAGTACGCCGGCAGCATCAACCACCACGTCACCCGCGCGCGCCTCGAGGTGGTGGGTCCCGCCATCATCGACATGGTGGACCGCCTGCGCGCCCTGTGTCCCGGGGCGGTGGGCTTCCTGATGTGCGACTACTTCGAGGCTCCCGACGGGGCCATCTCCATCTACGACCCGGGCCTGCGACCCTCGGGGAACACCGGCGCGGCCATGGTGAAGCGCTGGGTCGAGGAGGCCACAGGCCAGTACGCCGCGGTCACCATGGCCCGCTGGCTCGAGGCCGGAAAGGCCGGCATGAGCTGGGCCCAGGTGGAGAAGCTGCTGCACCCCTACACCGACCCCGATCACATCTGCGCCACCCGCACCGGCGTGCTGCCCCGAGGCCACAACCACCTCCAGGGCAAGTCCCGCTTCATCGTGGTCACCCCCACCCACGAGGACCACGCAGCCTTCCGCCAGGAGCTCGAGGAGCGGCTAAGCCGAGCTTAGTTCCCCTCCTCCCCACGGGGAGGGGTGAGAACGGCCACAGGTCGGGCATTGGGTCCTACGATGCTCGATCATCGTGACTGTGCGGACCCATCGACCTGGGAGGGGAGGGCGAGCGGTCCTCCCCGCGGCATGGTGAGCATGCACCCATGCCCCCCGGAGCCACCATGCCCAGAGCGTCCATCCTCGCCTGCGCCGTCCTCGCCACCGCCTGCGCCCCCAAGGCGGTGATGTTCGCCCCGCCCACTCCCCTGCCCGCCACCGCGGCGCAAGCCTACGTGGACACGGTGAGCGTCGAGCTGGACTTCCGCAGCACAGGCGGCGCCGGCTTTGTCCGGCTGATCCAGCACCCCGATCGCCTCGAGATCGGCGTGATCGTGGAGGACGCCGTCCCAGGCCAGCACGCCCTGTGCGTACACGAGTACGGAGACTGCACGGACCGCGACTTCTTGCGCGCTGGGCTGCACTACGACCCCCTGCAGACCGACCCGGACGACGACGGCTACCACATCGGCGATCTGGGCGTACTGCGCGTGAACAGCGACGGGCGCGGGGAGCTGTCCGTGGACAAGTACGACCTGACCCTGGCGGAGGTCCTGGACCGCGCGGTGATCCTCCACGCCGAGTCCGACGAGGGCCACGGCCACGACATGATGGGCAGCGGCTACCGCGCCGCCTGCGGCGCCATCGAGCCGGGCGCCAGCTCCCGGCTGGCCGAGGTGGAGTGGGAGCTGATGGACCTGCGCCACTACGTCCAGCAGCTGGGCAGCTACATGGCCACCAAGCCCTAAGGGGCGATGCTGACGATGCCTTCCTGGTAGCGCAGCCTCGTCTCGAAGCCGAGGCCTTCGTACAGGGCGCGCCCCGCTGAGTTGGCCTCGCGCACGTTCAGGCCGATGTGATGGATGCCCCGCGCGCGCAGGCGGCGGCAGAGCGCGGCGGTGACCGCGCGACCCAGTCCCTGACCCCGGAACCGCGGCTGGGTGGCCACGTTGCCCAGGGCCGCTGCGTGGTAGCGCTCGGAGCGCACGTGCAGACCCGCCATGGCAGCCAGCTCGCCGCCGCGCCGCACCCCCAGGTACAGCCCCGAAGACAACATGCGCGGCTCGAAGAAGTTGCCGGGGTAGGCGCTGGCCAGCAGCGCGCGGATGGCGGGCTCGTCGGCTCCACCCAGCACCACCAGCCCGTCGGGATCGGGGATGTGCAACCCCGCAGGATCGGCCAGGCACATGCGCAGGGACAGCCCGTAGGGGGAGAACGCCCGGTGTTCGCGCACGGTATGCTCGAGCTCCGGAGGCCCCAGGTGGGCGTGGAAGCGGGCGGGCAAGGCGGGCAGCAGCTCCACCAGCAGCGCCGCCGCGCGCGCCGGATCGCCGCTGGCGAAGGCCTGGACCGTGGGCAGGGCCAGGCCCAGATACAGCAGCACCACCTCCTGCAACGCGCCGCCCTCCCGAACCCCGTACCAGCTTGTGTAGGGCCAGAAGGCCGGATCCAGATCCCCCAGGCTGTACAGATGCAGCACCGGATCGCGCGTGAAGAAGGCCTCGAGCTCGTCGCGATCGTGCAGGCTCTCGAAGGTCATGGTCACTCCTGACAGGGCCGGGATTAACAGGTGGCGACCGCTGTGGATCGCGCTAGGCTGTCGGCTGCCCCACGATGGAGGAGAACCCATGCTTCGTCGCCACACCCTGCCCTTGTTCATCGCCGTCCTGTTCGCCCTGCCCGGATGCGGCGACAAAGACGACACCAACGTCC
>CALDOK010000114.1 GCA_937912125.1 uncultured Pseudomonadota bacterium | reverse complement strand
CACGGCATTCCTACCGACGTCGCCTTCGGCTCCGCGGTAGAATGCCAAGACGTTAGGGCTACGGAGCATGATGGCAGGTGAAACCAAGGAATCCGCCAAAGATGGAAAGCAGCCGACGACGACCCACGCTCATTCTCGCGGGCGCCGTACCTGTGGCTCTACTCCTTCTGTGGTTCCTTGGTCAGAGATGTAGCGGTGGACTCGATGGAAGCGATGACAGCCTCGTTGGGCCCATACCTACAGTCACCCCGGAGCGGCGCGATGAGCCTTCAAAACCAGTGGGCCAGGGTGCTCCAGGGGCCCGCCACGACGTCTCCCCACCCGAAATCCAGGGACCAATAGACGGGGCCGAACAAGAAGCGCCGCTGTCTGACAAACTTCGCGACGCTCTAGGACGGCAAAGCCGAGACGAAGCCGTTGGCTTCCTTCAAGGAATGGCCGTCGCTCAATATGCCCATCAGCAGGCAGAGGGTTCCTATGTGGAAGTCGGGCCCTGCCCAGATGCCTCTCCAGGGCTCGGTAGGATGCTCTGGGAGGGGCCCTGTACCGAAGCCTGGGAGGAACTCGGCTGGAAGCCAGCTGATGTAGACGAATACGGAGACTCGCCCACAACACGGTGTGTCTACAGCATGGAGGCAGTGGCTGATACCGGCCTACCGTCTTCCAAGTGGTCCTACGAAGCCGTAGCCATTTGCGACGGCGACGGAGATGGTCAGCAGGCGATGTACAGGGCCCAGAAACTCGGTACCCCCGAGCCAGAAACTGCTGACGACGTGTACTGACGATACCGGAGAAGTTGACGATGGTGGCGGGTTGTCGAGCCCTAACAGGTGCTTCCTGCCGACGAACGGCCCTGCGGGCCTGTCGCGCTCCGCGCGACTCGCGGCAGAAGCACAAGACGTTCGGCAGTTAGGAGAGAAGTATGCACCTGACCACGCTAGCGTTGAGTTTCTTTCTCCAAGATGCCTATGGGGCAACCCCATACGTGAAGTCCGCTGTGGTTGACCCTCAAGCAGGATCGCGGCACCAAGAGCAACTTCATGTCGATACCGATGCGGTGCCAAGGCCAGCAGACGGTGTGTACCAGGAGCAGGTTCCAAGAGGCACCAGCGTTCCACCTACGAGGACCTCGACGGATTCAGACAGTTCTGGGGAAGACTCATCAGAACGCTCGGGTGAGCGAACAGGTTCACGAGCAGGTTTCTCCTTCCCCGTTGGAGTGGGCATCAGTTCAGGCGTAGCTTGGTGGCCAGGGGTCGACAGCAATCCTCGTACCTGGGTCAAGCCTTCACCGTTTTTGGTCGTCAATGGTCAGTATGGTTTCGGTCTTTTCCGGCTGGTGGGTGGCTTCAGCAGTTCGCCGCTTCTTCTGCTTCGCACCGGTGTGGATGTGGAAGACGGTCCGGTGCTGATGGTTGACACCGGGATTGTCATGGCCACCGACGAGGCAAATGCTGGTTTTGTTCTTTCCTTGCCAGTTCCAGAGGGGGGGACTCGCTCAATCGCCTTTCAAGTCGGGTATCTGCCCTGGGAGAACAAGAAGAATAGACGACACGGACTTGGGGCCTCAGCGCCCCGATAAACCGACCCGCTTTCGCTCCCCGAAACTGACCCGTCTGCGATGGCATGTACGCATCGCCCGCGGGGCTCACTGGGGCCCCGCGTCAGGTGACGCAGGTGCAGGCAGTGGCTCGTTCGAGGGGTCATCCATGGGAGCCGGAGGCCGAGCGGCCGCAGATGGCCCCGGCGGGGTCACTACTCCCACCGGGGCCGGGGTCATCCACGGTCGCCATCGGCGTCGCGGAACGCGTCGTCGAACTACTCTTCGGGCCTCCTTAGTGAAGGGCCGTCGATCCGGATGGTGGTGCAACGGTGCCGGAGGCGGTCCAGCAGGGCGCCGACCATCTGCTTCTGTCCCAGGAAGGCGTACCAGTCGTCGTAGTCGAGGTTCGTGGTGATGATGGTGGCGGAACCCTTGCCATAGCGCTCTTCCATCAGTTTGAAGAACATGTTGGACTGCTCCGGTCGCAGGTTCAGGTAGCCCATCTCGTCGACGACAAGGGGCTCGTAGCCGACAAGGCGGTCGAGCAGCTTGCGGGACGAGCGGTCGGCGAGGGTGGTGTACATCTCGTCGAACAGGTCCTGAGCCTTGACGAAGTAGCCCCGTCTGCCGGCCTGGAGGGCCTCGAGCAGGATGCCGATGGCCAGGCCCGTCTTGCCGGTCCCGGTCGGGCCGATGAAGACGATATTGGAACCTCGACCGAGGAAGTCGAGGGTGGCCAGCTGCTCGATGGTGGGCTTGTGGACGCCGGGTTGCTTCTCCCACGGGAAGGTCTGCAGGGCCCACTGCTCGGGTAGCTTGGCCCTGCGGATTCGGTTCTCGAGGAAGCGCATCTGCTGGTCCTGGAACTCCTCGCGCAGCAGGCGCTGCAGGAAGTCGGCGTAGCTGGGCCCCTTCTGCTCGGCGCGCTCCAGCTCGCGGTCGAGGATCTCGCGGATCCTGCGCAGCTTCAGGTTCCTCGTCAGCTGGTCCAGGTCGTCATTCATCGTCGTCCTCGCTGTCCGGGTCGGTGTTTGTGGGCAGGTGGAAGAAGTCCCCGCGGACGCTCTCCAGGACCATCGTCTCGATGCGCCCCAAGTCGATCAGGCCGAAGTCCAGGGCCCTGGCGACGGCGCGGATGACCAGCTCGTCGTCGTAGTCCTCCCAGATGCGCATCAGCCTGCGGACGGCCTTTTTGGCCTGGCCGCCGTGCCTCTTGCGCAGGACGTCCATCAAGGCGCCCAGCTCGGGTGCGGCGGCGCGCAGCCGCCTCTCCTCGTCCGATGGCGGCGGCGGCTGCAGGCGGCGCTTGGCGAGGTAGCGGTGCTCGGGCAGGGTCACCCGTTGGCGGGCGCCGTGCTCTCGCTTGTCGTGCTGGACGACGAGGCGGTGGCCGTCGAAGACGCGGACGTGGTCGCGGGTCTCGTGGACGCGGACCTGGCGGCCGAGGAGCTCGTCGTCCACGGAATAGCGGTTGGTGTGCAGGGTGACGTAGCCGCTGACGTCGATGCGGCGGTGGTGCAGATCGTAGACCTCGGGCACGTGCAGCGGCAGGGGCCGCAGCAGCGGCCGCTCCACCGCGAACAGCTCCATCGGGCTGGCCTGCAGCCAGCGGTTCCAGGTGGTGTTGTAGCGGTCGCACCAGTCGCGCAGCTGGGCGTTCAGATCGGCCAGATCCTCGAAGGTGCGTCCCGGGTAGAAGTTGTTCTCGATGTGGTGGAAGGGCCGCTCGACCCGGCCCGAGCGATCCGCGTCACCGACCTCGTGGGCGACGAACTCGAAGCCGAAGCGGTCGGCCAGGGCCTTCATCTCGGGGGCGGGCACGGCATCGGGCCCCCGGCCACTGGCGATGACGACCGAGCTGTTGTCGATCATGCAGTCCCCTGCCGCGCCACCGACCGCGCAGATGGCCTCGCTGAGGAACAGCCGGCAGGCGAAGCGGTCGTACCGCGGGTACAGCTGGGCGTAGCGCCTCCGCGAGTAGCAGAAGACCAGCGAGGCGCACTGCAGCAGCCGGCGGCGGCCGCCGACCTCGACCGTGTGGGGCGAGGTGTCGTGCTGCATCTCCTGGGCGGGCTCGAAGTGGTACTCGCCCGCCCGCCGCTTGGGCGTCACGCCGATCTCGTGCCGCCGGCAGAAGGCCGTGACCGTGGTGTAGGCGACCGGGATCCCCTCCGCCCGCAGCTCCTCGGTCACGCGCACCAGGTTGCCCCGGCAGGCGTGGTGCAGCTCGCGGACACGGTCGATGTGGGGGGTGAGCAGATCGGCCCGCTCGAGGCGAGGAACCTCCGCCTGGCGCGAGCGGATCACGTCCTTCACCGCGTTGCGCGACACGCCCAGGGCCTTCGCGATCCCGCGACTGCCGTGGCCTTCACGATGTAGCCGCAGGATCGCGGTCCTGGTCTCCAGGTCCAACATCCAGTCCCTCCTCTCGCATCAGCATGACCAACGAGGCGAAAGCCAGCCGCACCTCGTGCCAGCCGTTGGCCAGGCGGCGGAGCCCCGATGGGTTCGCGCGCGCGAACTTCCCTGCTCGCACCCGCTTGCGCACGCTGCCGCAGTGGCCGGCCAGGCCCTCGAGCGCCTCGAGCAGCCGAACGGCCGCGTCGGGCTCGGCCTCCGACTCGTCGGCCGTGACCACGGCCTCCTCGGCCTTCAGGAACAACCGGGGGTGATCCACGATCCGCTCGCGCTGCTCGGCGTCGCCCTGCCGCCAGGCCCGGTAGAGGCTCTCGACCTGCCGGACGCTCACCCCCTCCCGGCCCAGGTTGGCGACCAGGCGGGCGCAGTGCTCGCCGTTGGCGCGCGCCAACGGCACCAGGAACTTCATCGCCGCATGGGCGGGCAGACGCCCTCGCTTCACGGCCTCCTGCGCCTCCACGGGCAGAGCTCGGATCAGCCCCAGGCGGCTGGACACCCAGCTCTTCGAGCGACGCAGCCGGACAGCCAGCTGCTGCTGGCCAAGCCCATGGACCTCCGACAGCTCCCGCAACAGCCAGGCGTCCTCCAGCGCCGTGCGGCGCGAGGTGGTCTCCAGGTGGAAGCGCATCAGCAGCGCCTCCACCTCACCCAGGTCGAGCACCGTCACCTCGACCAGATCCTGGCCGAGCTGCCGCAGCGCCGACACCCGCTGGTAGCCGTCGATCAGCACGAACCGATCCTCTCCCGCGGGCACCACCAGCGCCGGCGTCTGCTGGCCCTCGCGGACCAAAGAGGCGGCCAACCGGGCCTGTCGGGAGGGCTGCAGGATTCGGAGGCCCGCGTACCGCAGCTCGAGCTGGGCGATCTCCACCTGCATCGTCTCGGGGCTCCTGTTGACGGCGATCGGACCGACCGGAAGGGCTCGGCCTCCGCGCGCCACTCGACCGAGACCTATGGAGGGCGAGCCTCTCGCGGTAAGGCGTCTCGCGGCCCGGATGTACGTACTTTCGCCGAAACCGAACTGTCATCCACAGCTTTCACTGGCACTGCGTCTCGCGCGCCGTCCCCGCGTACTTCCGGTGATTCTCGGCCTGCCACGCGGGCTTCGGAGATCACTACGTCTCGCGTCCAGGGCACCAACACCTGGCCGTACTCCTCCAGCACCACGCGCACCTCCAGGCCCACCACCGCCTCGATGGCGCTCCAGGGAAGCCGCCGGAGAGGATCCTGCTCGAGAGGTCGCGCGGGTCCGGGGCGCTTCGGCTCAGGCTCGCTGTGCACCTTCCTGCGGATGCGCTCCTCGCGGTCGTAGTCGGGGTTCCGGCGCCGCCAGTCCGCGCAGTCGCGGCGGTGGCGCTCGTCCTGGCAGGCCTTCGCGCTGCACACCCGCTGCCGACGGCCCGCTCGGGGGTGAGGCCAGAACGTCTGCTTACAGATCCTGCAACGCCGCCAGCCAGCCATGATGCCTCCTGAGCTTGGAGGCAGCGTCGCTTCGAGATGCGCCGCCGGCTGTCAGCTCTGGGACACAGCGGCTGCTGACTCCACGGCTGG
>CALDOK010000113.1 GCA_937912125.1 uncultured Pseudomonadota bacterium | reverse complement strand
CAGGTACAACCAGCCCCTGCCTGTTCTCGCATCCATGCTCACCTCTCAGTTCCAGACTGAACTATCATATTCGAAAAGCCGGTCTTTGATAAGCGTGCGCACGTCGCGCCCCTCCAGGGAAAAGGTCGAGGCGTTCTCCGTTCTATTCTTCAGTCTGGGTCGAAAACACCCACCACGGGCGCGTCGGCGTGTCCCCCGCCAGGTGCGCGCGTACGCTGTCGGAACATGTGAAGTACGACGACCACTACCTGGAACAGGCCTTCAGGAGCACGGTGCCCCACTGGTGATCAAACACGATGGCGGCAAGGTCTTCCATGCCGATGTCGTCCGCAAGCTGCTGAACAAATGGGGGGTGACTGACCTCACCACCCCCCGAACCATGCAGGCCTGGGCGATGGCATCGTGGGAAAAGACGTGGCCGGGCATACGAGGTCGGGTGGTGCGGGTCGTGCTGCGACGGGCGACGTGGTGACGTGGTCTCGGGTGGTGCGGGTCGTGCTGCGTCAGCAGTGCCGACATCGAAGGCAACAACACCCCACCCATTCTCGCCATGCTCGACTGTCTCTACCCACTGTGCATATGGAACGGCTCGCGTGGTTCCCTGGCAATGCTTTCGTTGCTCGGCATTGCTGATCGCTCCCATCCCGGGGGAGGGGAGCGGGGCGGGGAAGAGCGACGCTCCGCACTTGTTTGCAGTGCCGCACGCATGGTATCGGCCTGGGCGGTTCGCTCTCTGCCCGCGTGGTGCATTGTGCTTTCAATGTCTAACGGCAGTGACGTGGCAATGGGTCGTGGTCAAAGGGCTTTGCGAGCGCTCAGATATGCAGATTGCTTCGGGTTGTTAAACACCAAGCCAGGCGATTTCGACTGGCTTGGTGTTTGGCTCCCCATTCGTGCCGGAAAGCGGAACAAGCTACCATGTGAAGAGCATTTTCGAAGAAGGGGAGATGGCCCCGGAAGCAACTGTCAAAAAGAACTTGAGATGCCTGATACCGATTCGGCCTGATCTGGTCGAATCGGTATGAGATTCTGGTTCGCTTAGCTCCTTCCATGGGCCACTGTTGGAGGTTTCTTTTCAGCAGGCCCCTCCAGCACCACCTCTACCTTCGGCTTGCCCTACGGGAGCAGCTCTATCTGGCCGCCAACTTGAAAACCACAGCCTTTTCAAGATCCACCAGAACCTCAGAGGATTTGACGTCGAAAATCAGGGGTTGGGTCTTTCCCACGTTTTTTGTGGATTGGATCTTTTCCTTCTGAACTGCGGAGAAATCCACACCAATGATTTGGTCCAGAAGCCTCAGCGGCACATAGATGCCGGCCTGAATATACCCTTCAAAAGCCGACAACCAGACAATGGTCTTCTTCTTGTATTGGCATTTGCAGAGCCAGGCTTTGCCGTCTTTGTAGTATCTCCACTCAGTCCCGATATTGTGTTTTTCCAAGACCTTCAGAAGGCCCTGATAAAGAGGATGAGTCTCCCCCAGGGCCAGGGCGATTACATCATCCGAAGGGAACACATTCTCATCGACGAGAGCCAGTTTGCTGTTGGTATCCATTGAGTACCTCTCCTGTCGCTTTTTGAATCTATTATGGCACCACGGGGAAATAGGTCGAGAGAGTACCGAGAAGCACATCGGTTGCGGGAGGGGTCCGCACCGTCCCCTTGAGGGCCTGTCGGATCGATGGCCAGTCGGGGCTGCCTTCGGGGAACGAGTCGAGGAAGGAACGCACGACCTCCACGATCCTCGGCGGTTGCTCCGGCCCTGGTGCGGCAGGCAGGGTGAGTGCGAGGCGGAAGATGTCGTTGCGGTGCTTCTTGATGTCGGCCAGGTCCACCTTGCCACCTGCGGCCCTGCGCTCGACCAGATCGCGGTAGGCCCTCGCCTTCAGCGGGATCAGGCCGTCCACACCGACCATCTGGATGCCGTCCGCGTCGTAGCGGGTGGACAGGACCAGCTCGTAGAAGTCCTCCTCCAAAAGGATCGCAGACAGGCTGACGACACTTTCTTCGACCGCCACCGGCGCAATCTCCTGTCCGGGCCCCAGGTCGAGCCCGACCGGGGCGCGGGCGAAGAGTTCGAGCATGAACGGGTAGTCCGGCTCCTGGGGTTTCTGGAATCGGAAGAACTCGCGCTTGCCCGTCTCCTGTCGGATGCGCTCCTGGTACTTCCCGGCGGTGACGAACTCTTTGAAGCGGGCGACGAAGGCTGGCTCGAGGGCCTCGATGACCAGCACGATGTCCAGGTCCTTCGTCGCGCGGAACGGCAGCCCGCTCCTCGCCATCCAGGCGTCGCACGCAGCGCCGCCGATGAGCGCGTACGATGTCTCCATTCCCCGGAAGTGTTCCCGGAACCGCTCCAGCCCGACTACCATGCCACCTCCGCAAGAAGGGCGACCAGCTCCTTCTGGACCCGCTCATCCTCTGAGGCCCGAAGGGACAGATAGAGGGACAGGCGGTCCACGGTCTCGATGTCGGCCAGCCGGAGCGGGTCGTAGGTCCACGCCTCGATCACGGCGTCCGCATCCTCGGGCACCTGGCACTCGACGATGGCGTTGCTGTGGAGCGCCTCTCGAAGCGTGTTTCGCCACACGGCGAACACCGTGAGCGGACCGCCGGCGATCGCCGTGTACCGCGCCAGCGCGGCCAGGCCGGCAACAACACCGATCTTCCGTGCGGCCGCCCTGCCTCGGACGAACAGGGTGTTCCGAACCGGGCTGGCCAGGACCGGCAGGGCCTTCTCCCACAGCTCCCGTCGGGGCAAAGGGAATTCAAGGAGCCGTGCCTTACCGCTCCTTGGCGTCGTAGCCAGATCGTGCGCCTGCAGCTCCGCGGCTACCTTCGAGAGGGTCATGGCGGAGTAGCCCAGCTGCTCGGCCACCTCGCGCAGGGGCGCGCCTTCCACGGTCAGATCGAGGAGGTGGCACAGGAGCACAGCCTGTGCAGGCGCAGTCAGCTTCTCCCGCGTTGGTTGATGCAGCCGCGGCTGACGCTCTTTCAGGTCGACGGCAAGGAAGGGAAGGAAGACCTGACGACCCGCAACGACGAACGGCACGCCCTTGCGCACGAGCCGGTTCCTGACGTAGGACGGCACGACGTGGAGGCCCAGGGCGACTTTGAGCCCGAGCGCGTCCTCGAGCAGGCGAACGTGGTTGTCGTACTCGGTCGGCGTCGCGGTCTCGACTCCTTCATTTTCGAACGCGATGACCAAGCGGGTGCCGAACAGCTCCGCGCTGGCCAGCTCGTAGGCGGCAGTGAGGAAGATGGGCACACGCGCAACCTGGCTCCGAGCCAGTGCGCGCAGCTCCGGCGTCTGCCCGATCACTTCGCCAATGTACCCTGTGATGTCCTGTTGCGTGCCCAACGCTAAACCTCCATCCTGCACACTAAACTAATAAGGTTTATCGTGCAAGAGGAAGTTTGCTGAAGGCGCTGCTGCTCCGACGGTGGAGCGCTGGGGGCACCCCTACATCGCCTTCTTGAACTTATCGAAGCGCTGGGCCAGGCGGTCGCGATCGGGGCGGTCAGTTAGCCGGTGAGGCAGGT
>CALDOK010000112.1 GCA_937912125.1 uncultured Pseudomonadota bacterium | reverse complement strand
GCGTGGGCGTCCTCGGCCTCCGCGCCGTGGTCGTGGCCAGCGTGGGCGTCCTCGGCCTCCGCGCCGTGGTCGTGGCCGGCGTGGGCGTCCTCGGCCTCTGCGCCGTGGTCGTGGCCGGCGTGTTCGTCGACGGGAGGCGGTGTCTCGCCCAACCCGCAGCCGAACGCCAGGGCGAGCAGGGCGGTGGTGAGGCTGGTGAGGGCTGGGCGGGACACGGGACCTCCAGGACCTGCGCTATTCGGCGGCAGGCGCGGCTTCGGCAGGCGCGGCTTCGGCGGGAGCGGCTTCGGCGGGAATGGGCTCGCCAACGGCGGCGGGAGCGGCTTCGCCAACGGCGGCGGGAGCGGCTTCGCCCTCGGCGGCGGGAGCTGCGTGGTCATGGCCCGCGTGGTCGGCGTGGTCATGGCCCGCGTGGTCGTGACCTTCGTGGGCGTCGTGGTCGTGGCCCGCGTGGGGGTCGGGGGTGGGGGCGGGCTCGGTGTTTCCGCAGGCCACGGCGGTGGCGAGCAGGGCCATGGAGGCGAGGACGGTGATGCTGGACTTCATTGGATCTCCGATGTGGAGGGGGTGAGCTGCAGGGGACGCCCGACCGCGCGCTCGAGCTCGAGCTGCACGCGCTGGATGTCCAGGAGGAGGTCGATGGTCTCGGTCTCGATGTCGGCCCACGCTCGGCGGGCGGACTGCAGGTGCAGCACATCGAGCTGCCCCGCCTGGTAGCGGTCTCGCGCCAGCCGTGCGGCCTGTCGAGCCGACCCCAGGCTCGCCCCGGCCATCGCGTGCAGGGCGCTCTCGAGGCCGGTCAGCTCCGCGAGCAGGGCGTCGATCTCGCGGGGGGCTTCCCGGCTGGCGGCCACCAGGCGGTGGTGGGCAGCGTCGCGCTCAGCGAGGGCCTCTCGATAGGCTGCGCCGCCCGGCGCCAGGATGGGGATGGGCAGGCCCACCCGCAGGCCCAGGCTGGGGGCCTGGGGATCGCCCACCATCGCGGGGCCCAGGCTCGGCTCGGGAATGCGGGCGCGTGAGGCCTGCCGGGCGACCCACTCGGCGCGATCGAGCTCGAGGCGAGCCTGCACCCAGGCCGGGCGAGTCTGAACGGCGGAGTCCAGCAGGGCCTGACGATCCTCGGAGAGGTGGGTGTGGAGCAGGGCAGGGGGATGGAGGGAGCTGATCCCGGGCTCGAGCCCGGCGACGCTGTAGATCTGGCCCTCGACAGCGGCCAGGTTGGCCTGGGCACGCGCCAGCGCGCCGGTGTCGCGCGCGGCGTCGGCGAGCACGATGGTGACGTCGAGGGGGTCGACCAGCCCCGCCTCCTGGCGCTGCTGCACCAGGGTGGCCAGCTGCTGGGAGCTGCTCGCCAGATCGGCGGCCAGGGCCAGGCGGTGGCGCCGGTGGGCCAGCTGCACCAGCAGCAGATCCAGCTCCAGAAGCACCTGGTGGCGGGTGGTCTCGAGGGCCTGCTGGGCGATGGTGAGCTCGATGCGCGCGGCGTGGCGGGCCGCGGCGATGCGGCCACTGATGGGCAGCGTCAGGGCCAAGGAGGCCTCGAGCTCGCCCTCTCCGGGCCCCTGGAGCAGGTAGCGTGCCTCGAGCTCGGGGTTGGGCCATGCGCCAGAGGCCGTGAGGTGAGCGCGCGCCCGGTCCAGATCGGCATGGGCCGCCGCGATGTCCGGGTGGCGCTCCAGCACCAGGCGCCGCAGGGCAGGGGCTTCGAGGGAGGGGCGATCGGTGTCGCCCGCCGACGCGATCGGTCGATCGTCTCGCCCGGCGCGATCGTCGATCCACTGCTCGAGGGCAGGGTCGGGTGTGGCCTCGGCGCTCATCCACCCGGGCTCGAAGGCCTCGGGGGCGGTGACGGGCCGATGGCAGGCGCTCATCCCGAGCGAGAGCAGTGCTGCGTAGAGGAACACGGGGTGGAGGCGGCGGCGGGATGGCATCGAGGTGTGGCAACTCGGCGGAGGCGGACGCGTGAATCGGCGACGGCCAGCCTAACCACGGCTCCCACCCCTGTCGGTGATACGGGGTATTAACTGGATTATCGCGGTGTATGCTCCAAGATCGCCGGGTGCGCGCCGGCGCGAGGGACAGCTGCTGTCCCCTGGGCATTGGCCCAGCCCCCTGCGGTGCGCTATCGGCGGAGAACACCCGCACCCGAGGTGGGCATGCGCTGGACGGACAAGCCCATCGTGGCTTTCGACACCGAGACCACTGGCCTCAACCCGTGGCTGGGCGATCGCCTGATGGAGTTCGGCGCCGTGGTGTTCCACCTCGACGAGCATGGGCGCGTCGATGAGTCGCGGACCGAGCGTCACGAGTTCTTCGTCAACCCGGGCGTCCCCATCCCCGTCGAGGTCCAGAAGACCACCAACATCTCCGACTCCGACGTGGTCAACGCGCCTCCCTTCGCCGAGAAGGCCGAGATCATCTGGGGCTTGCTCGAAGACTCCTTGTCGGTGGCCCACAACTACGACTTCGACCAGGCGGTGCTGGCCTCCGAGTTCCAGCGCCTGGGACGCTTCTGGCCCACCCCGCTGGCCGAGATCGACACCCTCGACCTGTCCCGGCGTTTCTTCGGCGGCGCCCGGGGCCACAAGCTCGCGCAGCTGGCCACCAGGCTGGACATCCGCCTGGTGGACGCTCACCGCGCCGCCAACGACGCCGAGGCTTGTGGGCGCAGCTTCTTGGCCATGACCCACCGCTTCGACGCCCCCGATCAGCTCGACGGCTTGCTCCAGTGGGCCGACGCCATCGGGCGCCCCCCGGTCGATGGTCCGCTGCGCCTGGACGACGCCGGGCGGGTGATGTTCGCGGACGGCCCCCACCGGGGTCGGGCCGTGGCCAAGCACCCCGAGTACTTGGCCTGGATGGTCGTGGCTCGCCGCCGGCACCAGGGAGAGTGGCAGCACCGCTTCCCCGAGTCCACCCGCTCGTGGGTGGCCCGCTTCCTGCGCCTGCGCATGGCCGGGCGCGCGGTCCAGGGCGGGCGTTCCTTCGGAGCCGACGACTGGGCCCCGGAGAGCTGCGCCGTGCCCGATCCCCCGCTCGGTCGCTGAGTCGCCCGGGCTCCACCGCGCCTTCTGACCTAATCCTGACGACCAGGCGCCCCCTGGACCTCCCTGACGGTGAGGGCCTGTGGTATCCGTTGTGTTGGAGGAGTTCCGTCCCGTGGGCATCCCAACCCTGTTCTTCCTGCTCGCTGGCTGCCTTCCCAAGCACGGGGGGCAGGACGCCCTCGTCTACCAGCTGGACAGCGAGGTCATCGCCCTCAAGCAGAAGGTCGCGTGGCTCGAGGAGAGCCAGGCGGCCTGTGGCTCCGTCAGCGGCCCCGCGCCCATCTACGCCGAGCTCATCCAGATCCTGCCCTCGGCCGAGGTCACGGTGACCCGGGATGGGAGCAGCACCCTGGTGGCCATCCCTGTGTCCAGCCTGTTCGCGAACGGCTCGTTCCGCTTGCGCAGCGAGGCCACCATGGTGCTGGATCTGCTGGCCACCGCGATGAACCTCCACCCCACCTCACCCATCGAGATCGTCGGCTACACCGATGACTCTCCCCTGCGCGGCAGCCTGGCTCGCTACTACTTCAGCAACTGGGAGCTCAGCGCGGTTCGCGCCGGCGCTGTGGCCCGCGAGCTGATCCAGTCCTACCAGGTGGCGCCCGAGCGCCTCACCGTAGCGGGCCGCGGGCCCATGTCGCCCGTGGCCGACAACGACACCCCCGAAGGCCGCGACGCCAATCGACGAATCGTCATCCGGATCCTGCCGCCCGCCGCCCTGGGCGAAGACTCCAGCTCCCTCACCTGGCAATGATGGTGGCCCCATGAACCGCTCCTGCTCCCTCGTACGTTCTCGCCTGCCCCTCGCGCTGCTGCTGGCCCTGGGGGTCGGCTGCTTCGGTGGTGGCGACTCCGGCGACGAGCCACCCGAGGACTGCAACTGCGGTGATCCTGACGGCAACGGCACCGACACCGGCGACATCCCCGGGCTGTGGGGCGAGTGGACCACCACCTTCGGCTACCAGCTCTTCCACGAGACCTGCGGCATCACGGATCTGACCCCCGAGAGCGAGGGCTGGATCAACAACAGCGCCATGACCATCGGCGGCTACGCGCCCGACGGCTGGTACGCCTACTTCGACGACGACGACGACGAGAAGTTCTACGGCGTCGTCTCGAGCCACGGCTCGGTCTCGTTCTCCGGCCGTCACATGCGTCGCGACGGCTACGAGGCCCACGTGGCCTTCGGTGGCCTGGTCTTCTACGACGAGTACCGTGGTCGGGACGTGATCGAGGGGTTTGGGTACATGGGGTTGGATCTGACCGGAGATGGGAACATCGAGTGCGAGGCCCGCGGCGAGTTCACGGCTCGCAAGTCGGGCTCATAGGCCACCACATCCCGTAGGGGAGCACTTCACGTGCTCCCGCTGGCCCCACCCCTGCTACGAGCCTGTGCGACATACCGAATCTACTGCGGGGCGCGATCCGCACTCATCTGCGCGCCCTGTTCGCGGCCCCGAGCACGAGTGTAGCATCGACGTGCTGAAAGCACGCCATCGCCCAGGGCCACTTCGCAGAACCCGCACCTGAACGCGCCAGCCACGCCCAACAGGCTCCTAGTGGACGACATCCGAGCCGGAGAACAGGCTCAGGATGGTCTGCACGAAGACCAGCGCGACGGCGGCTGGTGCCACGAACTGCACGAGGACGCGCCAGAAGGGGAAGAGCTGCGGGCTCTTGGAGCCCTGGTCGAACTCGTCCTTGGTCTCCTTCTTCTGAAGCACCCAGCCGGCGAACACCGCGATGCCGATGCCCCCCAGGGGCAGCATGAGCTCGGCGGCCAGGAAGTCGAAGCTGTCGAAGATGCTGCGGTCGCCCAGGAGCTTCACGCCGGAGAGCGTGGAGCCCGACAGCGCGGAGAGCAGCCCGAAGATGGCGATGACCAGGCCCGAGGCCAGCACGGCGGGCCTGCGGCCCCAGCCCAGGCGCTCCATGACCGTGGAGCCCACCACCTCGAGCAGCGAGACCGAAGAGGTCACCGCCGCGAAGATGAGCAGCAGGAAGAAGACGATGGCCACGAGCTGGCCGCCGGGCAGCTGGGCGAAGATGACGGGCAGGGTCTTGAAGACCAGGCCGGGGCCCGCGCTGGGCTCGAAGCCGAAGGTGAAGATGACCGGGAAGAGGATGCAGGCGGCCATCAGGGCCACGATGATGTCCAGGACGCTGATGATGGCGGCGGAGCGCAGGATGTCCGAGTCCTTCTTCAGGTAGCTGCCGTAGGTGAGCATCGCGCCCATGCCCAGGGACAAGGAGAAGAAGGCCTGGCCCACGGCAGCGAGGACCGACGAGGTGCCCTTGAAGCGGGACAGGTCGGGGTAGAACACGAAGCGCATGGCCTCGCCGAAGCCGTCCAAGGTGGTCGCGTAGATCAGCAGCCCGATGAGCATCAGGAACAGGCCGGGCATCAGCACGCCGTTCCAGCGCTCGATGCCGGCCTGAACGCCGCCGATGACCACGCCGATGGTGAACGCCATGAAGACCACCATCCACAGCACGTTCCAGAACGCCGAGGCGTACAGCGTGTCGAACATGGGGGGGATCTGGTCGGTCTCCACCGCCCAGAACGCGCCGGTGATGGCCTTGAACAGGTAGTCCAGGGTCCAGCCGGCCACGACCACGTAGTAGGACAGGATGATGAAGCCGGCGACCACGCCCACCCAGCCCAGCAGCTTCCACAGGCTCTTGTTGCCGCGGAGGTTTTCGTAGGCGGTGATGGGGGAGCCCTGTCCCCGTCGGCCGATGAGGATCTCGGCGGCCATGATGGGGATGCCCACCAGGAACACGCAGGCCACGCAGATGATGACGAACAGCCCGCCCCCGTTCTCGCCGGTGACGTAGGGGAACTTCCAGATGTTGCCGAGACCCACCGCGCTGCCGGCTGCGGCGAGGATGAAGCCCATCTTGCTACCCCAGTGGGCCCGTTTTCCGGTCTGCTGCTGCACGGCCATGCTCCGCTCCTCTCCAAAAGGGGGGTACGAGTGGGCTGCTTGGTAGCGAAGAAGCGGCTTTCCGTCAACTCCCCTGGCGGGTTTCCGCCGGGCCCCACCAGGCCTGGACCCAGCTGATGATGGAGCCCACGCCGAAGACCGGCTCGAGGGCGCTGGCGCCGGCTGGCCCCGCCCACTGGCGCGGCTGCTTCAAGGCTCCACGCGGGAAGTGAGCGCGGGCGAGGCTCCACGCCCGCTCCGCCAGTGCGGGCCCCGCGGCCCAGGGGGGATCGAGGAAGCAAGCCTGGGCCGAAGGAGCCAGCGCGGGGGCCAGCTCGAGGAAGTCGCCTTGTACGAAGCGGATCTTGTCCTGCACTCCGTACAGGCCGGCGTTGTGCCGGGCCATGGCCAGGCGCGCTGGGTCCAGATCCACCGCGATCACTTGCCGGCACCAAGGCATCCGGGCGAAGGCGATGGCGTTGCCCCCTGCCCCGCAGAATGCGTCCACCACCGTGGCGGCACCCATGCGATGGGCGGTGGCCAGGGCGGCGGCCTCCGGGGTCAGTGAGGCGCGGGCGTCGGGGTCGATGCGGACGCCTTCGTGCCAGCGCGAGAAGAGCCGGGTGGGGTCGCGGTCGCGCACGCGCCAGGGGGCGGCGGATCGCCGAGCCCGGACCCTGGGCGTCACCTCGAGCTGCAGGGGCGTTCCCCCCACCACCAGGCCCTGGCCTCGTCCCAGGGCCCTCGCGGCGGCCGTCGCAGGAACGCGCCCGGGGGCGACCCCCAGGAGCCGCTCGAGGTCTGCGGCGCTCAGGCACGGGTGCGGCTGGGCCAGGGCCAGCTCCACCCACGCTGGGGCCTGTTCCTCCACCACGCCCAGGGCCGCCAGGGCGTGGGCGGCGCGCTCCGCGTCCCAGCGCCAGCCCCAGCTGAGGGCCAGCAGCGCGCCGGCCGGATCCTCTGGCTCGGGCTCGACGAAGGCGGCCAGGTCCTGGCCCAGCCAGCCGTCGGGGCCAAAGCGTGCCCAGTGGCAGGCTCCGTGGGTCAGGAGGCGCGCGGGTGTGAGGGCGCCGTGGGCCCAGGTGCGGGTGAGCTCGAGCTCGAGGTGCGTGTCCAGGGCGCGCTCGATGGCGCCGAGCTTGGGGGCGAAGGGAAGCGCGGCCCCGTCGGCGCGGGCCTGACGCAGGGCGGCCACCAGGCGAGCGCTCCTGGGTAGCCCCTGGGGGGCGACCAGGCGCAGCAGCTCGCGCAGGGGACCGTGCGCGGGCTGGGGTTCGCACCGGGCCTCGAGGAAGCAGCGGCCCCAGTGAGCGAGCCGGTCCAGGGCCTCGGGCTCCGGGCTGCCCAGGTCTTCCTCGAGCAGCCAGCACAGCCCTTGGTGCTCCACCGCCGGGGCGAGGGGCTTGGGCGCGTGCTCAGTCAGGCCGGGGAAGGCTTCGGCCAGGGCCCGGCGGCCTCGCTGTTGGGCGAGGATGCCGGCGGGGCTGGCCCCGCGGATGACGCCGAGCGGGTGGCGCCAGGTGGGCGTGCGGCCCCCCTGAATCAGGTCGAGGGCCTGGCTATCACCGTCCGTGAGGGAGTTCGGTGGGGTCGGGGTCCCGCCCACTTCGTCCAGAGCATGCCTTTCGTCGTTTTCCATCTTGACAGTGCTCGTGGGAAAAAGTAATTGGCCGGGGCCTGCGGAAGTGGCGGAATGGCAGACGCGCTAGGTTCAGGACCTAGTGAGTTTATACTCGTGGGGGTTCAAGTCCCCCCTTCCGCACCATCAAAGAGCCACCCGGTCCGCCGGGTGGCTCTTTCGCTTCAGGGCTGCTCCGGTTCCGGGGGGCTGCGCTGGCCAGACGGTGGTGGGAGAGCTAGAATCCTGTAGGTAATCTCGGGAGGTTTCCATGCGTCTGGTTTCGCTCGTTCTTCTGGCTCTGTCCACCGCCTGCGTGCCCGTGGGCGTGCTCTCTGTGGCCCTCGACGACACCGCCGCCCCCGAGGGCGACACCGACACCGACACCGGCACCGACACCGACACC
>CALDOK010000111.1 GCA_937912125.1 uncultured Pseudomonadota bacterium | reverse complement strand
GAGCTGGTGTTGCTCTTCGAGCGGGAAGAGGCGGAGATCCACGCCATCTTCCACCAGTACGCCGATGACTCCCAGGAGGTTGCCTCTTGGACCTGAGCGGCGTGCGCGCAGGTGTGCATCTCTCCGGCTGGAAGCTGGTCCGAGAGCTGGGACGTGGTGCCTTCGGGGTCACCTGGGCGGCCGAAGACGAAAACGGCCGGCTGGCCGCGGTCAAGATCCTGAACGAGGCGCCCGGGGCCGAGCTGCGTGCCCTCACCAGGGTGCAGCACCCGGCGGTGGTGGGGGTGCTGGGCGGTGGCGCACACCCTCTCCACCACATCGTCATGGAGTTCGTACCCGGCCGGCCCCTCACCCACTTTCTGCGCTCCGGCCCGGCCCCTGAGTCGGTGGCCCTGGGGGTGGTCTCGGTGCTGGCGGACGCCCTGGCATCCATCCACCAAGCGCAGCTCACCCACGGCGACGTCAAGCCCGACAATGTGCTGGTGGAGTCCATCCGCGAGCCCAGGCTGATGCTGGTGGACTTCGGGCTGTCGGGCACCCAGCGCGGCGGCACGCTCACCTACGCGGCCCCTGAGCGGCTCCAGGGCCAGCCCAGCTCGCCGTCAGCGGACTGCTACGCCCTGGGCATGGTGCTGTGGGAGGTGATCCACGGCGGCCTGCCGTGGCCGGAGCTGGACCGCAGCGAGGCCCTGCTGAAGCGTACCCACAGCGTGCCGCTGCCGCAGCGTGGAGGGCCCGTTGTGCGCGAGCTGTTGGCCGGCTTGCTGAGCACGGATCCCGCCAACCGTCCGGACGCCGCCTACGTGGCGGATCGTCTTCAGCGCCATGGGGTGCCGGCGCCTCCGCCCAGCCTGGATCTGCTCCGTCGCCGGGCCCGCTCGGCGCGGGTCCTGACACCCATGCTCGTCGACGTGGTCGAGTCCTGGCTGCAGCAAGGTGGGCACCTGGCCTTGGTGGGCGGCCCGGGTAGCGGGCGCACCCACATGCTCGACTACCTGGCCCTCGAGGTCCAAGCCCGCGGCCGCCCAGTGGTGCGGCTGGATGGCAGCGAGCGCCCGTGGGCGGCGGTGGAGCTGGCGTTGCACAGCGCCAGCTTGCCCGGTGGGCCGGTGGATCTGCCGGAGCACGCAGACCCAGAGCGTCGCGCAGCCGTAGCAGCCCGGGCCTTGTCGGAGCGCTGCCCCGACGGCTTCGCGGTGCTGGTGGATGACCTCTCCGACCAGGATGCCTCCGTGCACCTGGTGCTCGAGGCCTTGGCCGGTAACGCGCGGGTCGCCACCGTGGTGACGGGGCTCCACGCACCATCCTGGACCACAGACCAGTGTCTGCTCGAGCCTCTGGAGCTGGTGGGCGTGCGCAAGCTGGTCCGCTCCATCTTCGGCACCGTACGCGGAGGCCAGCGGCTCGCTGAGCAGCTCCTCACCCTCACCGACGGTCATCCTGGCCCCACCGTGAGCTTCCTGATGGCCGCTGTGGAGCGGGGGGCGCTGATCTGGCGTGCCCAGCGCTGGCACCTGGACCCGGAGCGTATGGCCGGGCTCGTGGCCCGGGGCCTCCCGGACACGGACCGTCCACTGGACCTGTCCGAAGACGGGATCGCGGTCGGCGGCGCGCTGGCTTTGCTCGAGGTGCCCGTCACCCTGGACTCGCTCGTGCCCCTTGTGGAGTTGAGTGACGAGCGGGTGCGCTTGGCTCTGAACGAGCTGGTCGACAAGGGGCTGGTGCGCCTGCAGGCCCGCCAGGCCAGCTGCCGCAGCGTCAACGTGGCTCACAGCTTGGCTCGCCTCCGCGCTCATCCCGAGCGCCTGCATGCTCGGGTGGTGCAGGCCCTGTTGCGGGCCCTCAGCCCTGATCGGGTGCGCCTGGGCTGGCACTTGGTGGGTGCGGGTGACGCCGAACGGGTCCGTTCCCACGGTGCCGATGTCCTGCGGGCAGCTATGGCCCGCGATGGGCGCGAGGCCGCCCGCTTGGCCGATGAGCTGTGGGCCCTCAACCCCTGCTCGGAGCTCGTGGCACCGCGAATACGGGCCTTGGGTGGTGCTGGGCGTGCGCCCGAGGCGAAGGCCTTGGGCGAGGAGTTCATCGCCAGAGAGCAGCTTGTACCGGCTCACGTGCCGGTGTTGGTGGAGCTGGCGCGTCTGTACGTGGACTTTGGTTCTCAGGACGATCTGGCCTTGAGCTGCGTGCAGCAAGCTCGCGTTGTCTTGGGGAAGGCCCCTCTGCCCCCCGAGCTGATCCACGCCGAGGCTCAGATCCACTTCCGGGCCGGGCGGTATGCGCAGGCCGTCGAGGCCGCTTGCACCCTGGCCGATGCTCCAGCCCCCAGCCAGGCTGCCGCCCAGGATCGTTGGCTTCAGGTACGGGTGGTCTGGGCACAGGCCTTGCACGAGCTGGGCGAGCGCGACCGCGCCCTCGAGATCCTCGAGAGGCTGCCGGAGACCATCGGTCAAGGGCGTCCAGCTCGCGCGCTGCTGGATGGTGCTCTGGGCCGGCTGCTGTGGCATGCGGGGCGGGTGCGGGACGCGGTCGAAGCCATGGAGCGGGCCGCCGACGAGGACTCCGGGCTGGGCGCACTCGATCGGGCGCGGCTGCTCAACAACAGCGGCGGCGGGCGCCACGTGCTGGGGGACCGACCAGGCGCGCTCGCCACCTGGGAGCAAGCCCTCATCCTGTTCGAGCGCCTGGACGTTCCTATCGAGCAGGTGCGCGTGCAGTGCAACCTCTGCGTGGCCTACCGCGAGAGCGCCCGGTGGGAGCGAGCCATCGAGGCGGGCCTGTGGGCCGCCGGGCGAGCCCGAGAGCTCGGGGAGCCGCGCTACGAGGCCATGGCTGCCGGCAACCTGGGCGACGTCTACCTGGCCCAAGGCTCGTGGCGGGAGGCTCAGCGCTGGTACCGCCGCACCGAGGCTCTGGCCAACGAGCACGGCTACCAGGACGAGCAGGCTGAGCTGGCCCGCAGGCGCGCTGAGCTGGCAGTGCTTCGTCGTGATCCCCGTGCCACGGCTCTCGCCGAGCGGGCTGCGGCTCTGGCCGCAGAGCTGGGCAGCCCGATGGAGGCTGCTCGCGCGGCGTCGCTCGAGGCGTTCTGCCACGCCCGGGCGGGTCGCTTGGCCCAGCTGGAGCAGGCGGTGGAGCGGGCGGTGGAGCCCCTGAAGCTCTCAGGTGCGGGTGGAGAGCTCGCCGAAGCCCGCCTCTGGATCGCGGAGGCCTACCTGCTGGTCGGTCGCAGCGACGAGGCCCTGGCCGAGTCCACGCGTGCCCTGGTCTTCGCCGATGAGGTCGGGCATGTGGAGCTGCGGCGCCGTGCCGATGCGCTGGTGGAACGGGTGCGCAGCATCCAGGGCACCAGCCTGCGCTCGGATCGCCTCGAGCGGCTGCTCGAGCTGGCCGTGGCCGTGGCCCAGGAGCGCGATCTTCAGCGGCTGTTCGACTCCATCGCCCACGCCGCCCTCGATCTGCTCGATGCAGAGCGGTCCTTCGTGCTCGTCTGCAGCGAAGATGGCGCGCCCGAGCTCGTGGCCTCGGCCTTGGCTGACGGCGTCAGGAGCATCGAGCCCTCCCACTCCATCGTGCGTCGGGCCATCGACGACGGCCGCGAGGTGCTGGCCGCGGATCTGGGAGAGCGTGGGGAGCTGCGAGAGGCCACCAGCATCGTGGACATGGATCTGCGCTCTGCCATGTGTGTGCCCATGGTGGACGGTGAGCGGCGCCTTGGCGCCATCTATGTGGACAGTCGTGTGGTCTCGCGGCAGGAGCTCGAGAGCGCCGCCCGCCTGCTGCGGGCCCTGGCCGCCTACGGAGCAGTGGCTGCGGTGAACGCCGAGCACATGCGCGAGGTAGCTCAGCGCCACGAGAAGGCCGCCGAGGTGGCCCACGATCTGCGCAGCCCGGCCTCGGCCATCCACGTGGTGGTCAGCGGCCTGCTGGCGGGCAAGCCCGAGGGGGATCCCGATCGAGAGGCCTTGATGCGGGTGCTCGAGGCTGCCCAGCGCATCCGGTCCATGGCTGGCGAGATTCTCGAGGACGTGCGCCGTGACGAGCGCCCGGTGGATCTGTCCAGCCTGGTGGACCGGATGGTGGGCCTACTGCGCCACGTGGCCGCTCAGCGAGCCGTGCGCCTCGAGCTGGCCATCACCCCCAACCTATGGGTCGAGGGTGATCCTCAGGATCTCTCGCGGCTGGTCACCAACCTGGTGTCCAACGCTCTCAAGTACGCCCCCCGCGACAGCCGGGTGGGCCTGAGCGTGGCTCTTGACGGTGAGCAGGTGCTGTGCGTCGTGCGCGACCAGGGGCCCGGCATCCCCGCGGGCATGGAGGAAGCCATCTTCGGCCGCGGCAGCCAGGCTCCCGGGGCAGCTGCGGGCCACGGCCTGGGGCTCTACATCTGCCAGCGCATCGTACGGGAGCACGGCGGCAGCATCCATGCCCGCACCCACCGCCGCGGTGGCGCCGTGATCACCTTCAGGCTCCCCCGGCGCATGCGCGCATGGGAGAGCCTGCCGGCCGAGAAAGCCCTCGAATAGCGGTGGCTACAAGGGCTCGCTGCCTACGCCCGAGGCGACCACACCCGTGCCCGTGCCCATGAACTCACCCAGGCCGGTGCCCGCCATGGCGGTGCCCAGGCCGTAGCCTTCGGCCACCATCCAGCCGCCTTGGTTCAGCACGCCGCCGATGATGGGAGGCAGTACTCCCAGGGGGCTTGTGGCGATGCCCGTGCCCAGCAGGATGGGCTGGACCTGGAGGTCCAGGGTGGGCTCGTCGAAGGCCATGGGGGCCAGCGGATCGAGCAGGGTGGGCGGCGTGAAGCCCAGGGGGCTGGTGGCGATGCCCACACCGCCG
>CALDOK010000110.1 GCA_937912125.1 uncultured Pseudomonadota bacterium | reverse complement strand
TTTGGCCGATCAGGACCAGGTCCTCCTGGCGGCCGACCCAGGCGAGGGTGGCCAGGTCCATGACCAGTTCGCGGTCGATGCCGGTCTGGAAGTCGAAGTCGAAGGTCTCCAGGGTGGGCATGTCCGGGAAGCGGGCGGCCTTGATGCGTCGCTCGATGCGTCGCTCGACGCGGTGGGCCTGCTCGGCGGTCAGGATGCGCTCGATGACGCCCAGGGTGCGGACGCACTCACCCGGGTCGATGGGCAGGTGGTCGGTGATGGTGCGCTCGGCCTCATGCAGCTTCAGCTGTTTCATCAGCTCTCGGACGCGGCCTTGCTGGTCGGCGGACATGGCGACTACTCCTCTTGCTCGTGGCCTCGCAGGGCCCTGGCGTAGACACTCATGTCCCGCAGGGCCGTGGGGGTCTGCACCTCGCGCAGGCGACGGCGGGCCTCTTCCCGCCGCTCGCTGTCGTCGGGCAGGATCCGGGGCGTAGCGGTCTGCTCGAGGATGCGGGTGACGGTGGCGGCATCGAAGGCCTCGTAGCGGACGGCCCGTTGCAGGGCGGCGACCAGGTCGTCCAGGTCGTAGCGCTCCTGCAGCGCCAGGGTCCTGGCCAGGTGCTCACCTCGGCAGCGCTGGCGCCGGGCCAGGCCGGCGGCGAACAAGGCGCCGACCTCGCCCAGCGATGCCATACGCTGCTCGAGCGCATCGATGTCCCGGCGCTTCTTCTTGGGGTGGTGGCCCGGCAGCTCGGCCTTGGTCCGTGCACCCCGGGGGCGCCGCTCGTGGCGGGCGATCAAGGCCAGGTCGTGGCCGTAGACGAAGATCTCACCCTCGGTGGCCCGGACCACGACGATGTCCAACACGTGGCCGTAGGGCACGGAATAGGCGTTGGTCTCCCAGGGCACGAAGCCGTAGGTGTCCACCACCCGGTAGCCCACCTCGGCGGTGTCGTAGGGGTGGGCGGGCAGCGGCAGCAGGGTCTCGCGCTCACGCTCGAAGCGGTCGATGGGCCGCTCGCCCGTAGCGTCATGCACACGCTCATCGCTGTGCTTCACGAGCCACCAGCGGGTGAACTGTCGCAGGTGGGCCGGATCCCGGAACTCGCGGCCGGCCAGCAGGTGGCCCTCCACGCGCTGGAATCCCTTCTCGACCTTGGCCTTCAGCTTGGGGCTGCGCGGGGGCAGGGCCCTGGGCCGGAAGCCGTAGTGGGTGGCGAAGGCGAGGAAGCGCGGGTTGTACAGGTCCCGGCCGCACTCCCGGCCCAGGACCACGACCTTCTGCCGATCGTAGACGATCTCCCGAGGCACTCCGCCCAGGTGCTCGAGGGCGTGGACGTGCTGCCGCGCGAAGCTGTGGAAGTCCTCGCGTTCGGTGAAGTCCAGGTACTGCCGCCGGCTCCAGGACAGCACCAGGCCGAAGCAGCGCACCGTCTGCCGGCCGGCCTCGGTGAAGTCGAGGGTGTAGGGCGACCAGTCCTGCTGCCCTTGCTCGCCCGGCTCAGTCGGTTGGGGCCTCGATGGAGCCTTCTTGGGCTGGGGACGCAGCCCACGGACCAGCTCCTTGACGATGGTGTAGCCGCCCTCGAAGCCCTTGTTCTCGAGCTCCTCCTGCACCCGCACGGCGGACAGGGTCGGGTAGGTCTCGAGCAGCTGCCGCACGAAGTCCTCGTGTTCGTCAAGCATGCTCCCGCGCGTGGCGGGGGGCTCGGGCAGGGCGCTGTGGCCCACCTCCCGGGTCGCGCCCACGCGCTCGAGGATCGTCCGCACCGTGTTGCGCGACACCCCCAGCTCCCGCGCCACCCGTCGCCGGGACCAGCCCCGGCCGGCCAGCGTGACCACCAGGTTCTCGACGTCAGCGCCCGCCATCGTCCACCTCCAGGCCCATCGCCGCACCCAGCAGGGCATGCCCCACCCGGGTCGCGGCCTGACTCGTCTGCATCAGCGATCCGCACAGCACGGCCCGCTCGGCCTCGGTCCAGGCCGCTGCAGGGTGGGCGGGCAGCATCCGGTCCAGCTTCGCCAGCCCCTCGGCCACCCACAGGGCCTGTCGCCGCAGCTTGTTGGCCTCCGGCCCCAGCCGTGGGTCGTTCGGTGCAGCCTTCGGGTGGCCCCGGTGGGCCTCGAGAAGCGCGTGGGGTGAGGACAACAGCGCCTCCTGCTGAGCGCGATCCGTCGTCCCCTCGAACAGCTGCACCAGCAGTGCGGCGTCTCGGCAGGTCAAGCCGTTCTTGTGGACGGCGGCCGCCACCTCGGGCTGGTTGCCACGTGGCAACCGCGCCACCTCCCGGGCCACGCTCGTGGGGATCAGCCCAACACGCACGTCGTCCCGGACCTCGTCACACAGCCGCTCCACCAGCATCAGCCGCCGACTCACCCAGCTCTTGTCGTGGCCCAGCAGCTCACCGACCTCCGGCTGGTTCATGCCTTGCTCCCGCACCAGCTCCCGCACGACCATCGCCTCCTCGATGTCCACCAGGCCGCGCCCGCCTCGGTTCAGCCCGTAGACCGCGGCCACGGCGGCGCGCTCGCCCAAGGGCAACACCCGCACCGTCAACGCCTCGAGCTCCAGCGTCCGCGCCGCCGACAGACGCTTGTGGCCATCCACCACCGCAAGCCGCTCGCCCCGACGACAGGCCACCAGCGGCGAAAGCTGGCCGTACCGGCGCAGCGACGCCACCATCGCCTTCGACTGCCGAGGCTGCGCCACGCGCAGCCGGGCGTAGCGCTCGTCCAGGGCGGACAGGGGCTGCTGCTCGAGGCTGGCGGTGGGGGCGTTCATCGGGCTCCTACGGCGTGGTCCAAGGCGACTGCGCGCGTGGGATCACTAGCTGACCGGGGGGCTCCGCGAAGCTGCGTCACACACGCCAACAGGGGGAAGTCGACGAGGTTTTCCGCCTTTGACGGTCACTGTCGCGATAGCTGCGTCACGCGCCGAGATTGCGAGAAGTCGACCGTGTTCCTCGATTACAACCATGCTTTTCGCGATAGCTGCGTCACGCGTTCCGGCAGCCACTACTTCGCGCTGCACCTCGGTGTCCGTTGGCTTCCAGGTCGGCTTCTCCCGCAGCTTCTTGCGAAGCCGACGTTCCCGGTCCATCGTCGGCTTGCTCTTGCGGAGCTCGGCCATCGACCGACGACGGCGCTCCAGCTGGCACGCCGGGTCGCTGCACACCTTCTGACGCTCGCCGACGTAGGGCGAGGGCTCGAACCACTTCCTGCAGATCCGGCACGGCTTCTTCTGGGCCATCGGCGTGACCTCCAACGAGAACGCCAAGGCCCTACCGGGCTCATACCAAGGCCGCGGGGTGGATCAGTTCGCCGCCGCCGCTCCCGCACGCCGGTGAGTGGATCTCATGCCGCCAGGTGGATCACCTCGCCGCCGCCAGGTGGTCCTGCCGAGACCGGCGCCAGCACCGCAGGACGGCCATCTCTACGTCTTCATCAATCGCAGAAGACGGCTCATGAAGGTAATTTTCTTTGATCGCAGCGGGTGGGTGATCCTTGCCAAGCGGCTCGAGCTGGGGACTTTCGAGATCCCCACGGTGCGACCGGGTCAGCGCCGCGTGAACATCGACGCCGCGGAGCTGGCGCTCATCCTCGAGGGGGTCGATCTGTCCAGCGCACCACGGCGTCGGCGGTACCGTCGGAGGTCCACTCCTCGATAACGGGATCTCGAAGATCGTTTTCGAGGGGTGGGATCGACGGAACGCTTGGTTCCGTGCACGATGTCGTCATGTCCGACGACATCGCCACGCTCCGAGCCATGAACACCGCCCTGATGGCAGAGAACGCCTCCCTCCGCCGCCAGCTCTCCGAGCTGCAGCTGCGCATGGACATGCTCATGGGCATGTCGGCGAAGCAGAACGAGCGGCTGGACGAGCTGACCGACATCCTCCGACGCAGGATGACCACGCGGCAGAGCCGAAGGCGAGACGAAGAACCCGACGATCCCGACGACGTCCCCCCTGCACCTGGCGGTGGTGGAGACGCTCGACCCTCCGACGAGACGAGCGGGGACCCTGGCGGCTCCGCGAAGCCCGGCGCCCGGCGAAAGCGCAGGAAGAAGAAGCCGAGGAAGGGCGGTCGTCGCCCCCTCGGCCAGCACCTCCCCGCAGACGAGGACCGCCACGCCCCCGGCTGCTGCGAGCACTGTGGGTGCACCGACACGGTGGCCAGGGACGTCGAGGTCAGCGAGAAGCTGAACGTGGTGAGACAACACGTGCGACGCAGGCGCATCGTGCGCGAGACGAAGCTGTGCAAGAAGTGCCTCCGCCCCACCACGGCCACCATGCCCCCGATGCCCTGCCACCGCTCCATGGTGACCTGCTCGTTCCTGGCATGGCTGGTCGTGCAAAAGTTCGTGCTGCTGGTCCCCCTTGATCGGATCCGGCGGCTGCTGCTCTCCCAGGGCATCGACCTGGCCGAGCCCACCCTGGTGTCCTTCATCGAGAGGGCCGCGGACCTGCTGGGGCCCATCGACGGCGAGCACTGGAAGCAACTGAAGGCGGGCACCTGGATGGGCACGGACGGCACCGGCCTGGACGTGCTGCTCGAAGGAGTGCCCGGAACCTGGAAGGGCGTCCTCGACGTCTTCGCGCGCCACGAGCTGACCGTCTACCAGTTCTCGCTGACCAAGCATGGCGACACGCTCACAGCCAAGATGGCGGGCTTCGAGGGCACCGTGCTCTGCGACGCGGAGAGTCGCCTCGACGCCATGTTCGAGGACGGCCGCGTCGAGGCCAACTGCAACGCGCACCCCAGGAGGAAGTTCCGCGACGCCAGGAAGGTCCAGCCCAAGCTGGCCAGGGAGGGCCAAGCGTTCCTCGACGCCATGTACAGGGTGGAGAAGGAGGCCAGGCAGCGAGAGCTCACCGGCGACGACCTCCTCGAGTTCCGCCAACGAAGGACAAGACCCGTGGTCGATGACTTCGAGAGGTGGCTCCTCGAGCACGAGCCCGACCTGCTCCCCTCCGACGAGCTGGGCAAGGTTGTCCGCTACTACCTGCGGCACTTCGATGCGCTCACCCGGTTCGTCGACGATGCGGACCTGCCGATCGACAACAATCGCTGCGAAAGGGCCTTCCAGGCCCACGCCAAGCTGCGCGTCAACGCACTGTTCGCAGGGAGCGTCGAGGGCGCTCACCGCTGGGCGACCATCCTGGGCGTGGTCAACACCGCGCAGCGGCTCGGCGTCGACGCCACCGAGTACCTGATCTGGGCCTTCGAGCGCAGGGGAACCCATAGGAAGCGCTTCGGGATCTCCGCTGCACGGCTCACCCCCGCGGCCTTCCAAGAGGCCCTCGATGAGAGACAAGGTCGTACCAAGGCGGCGTGAGCGGGACATGCCACACTCATGTCACGTTGGGGACACCCGAGCCTCCGGGCTCCGCTGACGGGTCACTCCGCACCCGGCCCGTACCGAGCCCCATCATCTCTTCCGCCACGCGAGAGAGCACCTCGACCACCTCGGACGATCTCCGCAGTTGACCGCTGCCCCGGTCTGCAAGCTCGAGCACCCTCTGGGCTTCGAGGCGCAGGGCCTCGAAGCGGTCGTAGCGCTCGATGGTGACCCGCTCACGCTCCCTCTTCTGCCGGAGCTTCTGGCCCAGGCTGCGACGAGCGTGCTCCGTCTTGGCCTTGGCCCGCTTGCGTACCAAGTCATCCACTCCAGCAATCACAGAGTAGGCCCGGCGCTCCAAATGGTAGGCCTCTCGGCCCATCATGTACACGGCGTGGAAGAGATCGTCGTTCTCCTGCACGCCGGGCCAACAGTCGCTCACGCCCTTGGCCAGCCCGCTCCCGGAGTCCTTGACCACCACGCGCGGCCACAGACCCTGTGAGTCTCTGATCTCGCCCAACGCCGAGAGCCAATCCTCACCCTTCCGAGTCTCATCCCATCGTATTCACGGAGGGGGGGGAGGGGCGGCCAGTGTCGGCCTGAGCTGACCGGCTTTGACGCCCCCCACGGCACAGCTGGCAACATTGGACAAACCCATCCGAAACCGGCGGTCACCAGCTGGGAATTGACACGGTCCAGAGTCGCAGCCAGCCAGGCCAGTGTTCAGGCGGCCACCTCCGCCATGGTCATGGGTTGTCGTAGGGATTCGGCCACCAACCTCCAGAGCGCAGTCTTGGCCGGCGCGATGCGGTAGACGACTTGGCGCGCGTGTCGCACGATGGTGCAGGCGCCCTTCAGGAAGCGCTCCCGAATGCGGCGGAGCGACCAGCCTTCGTCGGCGACCAACGCCAGTATGCATCGGACGGCGTGCATCAACTCGTAGGCCATGGCGGCCAGCAGCAGGCAGACCTCGTTCTCCGCCATGCCGACCTTGCGCTTGCGGTTAGGGGCGCCCTGGCGAATGCGCTGCACGCTGGACATCGTGGGGCAACCACGCCGATGAACTCGCCGATGTGGGCCTCGGCGGTCCCGCGCTGACGGTAGC
>CALDOK010000109.1 GCA_937912125.1 uncultured Pseudomonadota bacterium | reverse complement strand
CTTTGAGGTCGGCGTGTTCATGGCCCGGTCCACTCCCGCTTCTTCGGCTCTTCCTTCGCTGGCTTCCTCTCTAGCGCGGCCTGGACGATGGCGGTGATCTCCGCGCCGGTCTTGCCCGCCGCCGCAGCTTCAACTCCGGCGGCCTTCGCTGCTTTTTCGAGGTCCTGCTGTGCCTTGTGCTTCGCGTCGCCGATCACCTTGGCGGCGGCGTATGCCTTCAGATCGTCCCCGCCGGCCTTGCGCAGCGCGCCACCGTCCGGATCGCGTAGCAGCTTGAATCCCGGCCACGGCGCGGCGTAGTTGTTCTTCTGCATGGCGAAGGACACCAGATCGGGTGCGCCATCGTAGCGCGGGAGATTCACCAAGCCAGCTTGCCAGCGCGCAGCGTCGGATAGCGCGGTCGCACCACGCGCCGCGGTGGCGTCGGTGGAGGCGGTCTTCCGGGCGTCCTGACTTGTATGGTGCGCCACCAGCACGGACGGGTTGCCCGGGGCCCCGGTGAGCGTTTCGAGTACCTGGAAAAAGCGGGTTGCGGCGCCGTTGTCCTTCTCAGCTTCGGCACCGGCGAACCTGGACGCGGGGTCGAGGATGATCAGACTCCACCCGGCGCCGTCGTCGGCCTGCACTCGGTCCAGCAGCGCCGCGGCGGCGGGCGTCTCCACCTTGCCCCCTACGCTCTCCTGCTGCGTCAACGCCATGTTGGGGTTGCCTGCCAGGGGCAGCAGCACGATTCGCTCTTCGGCCTGTCGGCACAACTCCGGTGACAGCTTCATACGCCTCGCGGCGCGCCATAGGCGCCGATGGGCCTCGTCTTTGTCTTCCTCGCCCAACGCCAGCAGCACGCGCCCGGGGGACGCTACGTGCAGCTTGTCCATCCACGGCCGTTCGGTGGCCACGGCCAGGGCGAGTTCGCACAGGGCCATGGTCTTGCCGACGCCACCGGCCGCCACCAGCATCCCCACCTTGCCCAGCGGAAACAGATCCTCGCGCCATGTCTTGCTGTCGTCGCCGATCTCGTTTCGTTGCAGCAACCATTTCTGCGTCGGCGGCTCCCTGTCCGGGTCCAGCCACGACACACCGTCCGCTTCGCTCCATTCCGTCAGCGTGCGCCAGGTGTCCCCGAAGGGATCGTCGCCGGCGTCCAGGTCGATCCCCATGGACTCGGCGCGGTTACGCACCTTTTCAGCGTCGGCCAGGTGGCGCGCACGTTCGGCGCGGAACTCCTCCACCATGTCGGCCGGCGGTGCCATCTCCTCGGTTCCCTCTTCGGGGTCGTCGGGCAGTGTCCCGTCGCACAGGCGATCATTTTCGTCGCGAGTCATCTAGCAGCCTTTCGACGGCACTGTGCGTCGGTGTGGTGGGCCCATGTCAACCTGCACTGGTCGCCACACAGCCACCCGGCGTCCAAGACGCGTTGCTTCTCATCCGTGAGGGGCGAGACGAGGTCGCCTGCCTCATTTCTCTCAAAAAAACCATCAGTCGGATAAAGCTCATCGCAGGTGTCGACGCAGTCTTTGTACGGCTCCCAGCAGTCCCCCATACAGGCCTTGACATATTTGTCGTGGACACGCTGCCTACATGCGTCGTTTTGGCAGGCGTCCTCCCATGGCCCCCATTCGTCCAAACACTGATGATGCCTCCATGGGAGCCCCCCGAAGCAACCTCCTGGCCTGTCAAGGTCAATGGCCTCAGCGCAGAGAACAGTGCGGCTCTCGGGCGGGAACAGCATTTGGTTCACGCTTTTGTCACCACCGCAACAACAGGCCGCTATGACAGCGGGACCCGGTGCCAGCAAAAAAACACAGGCCAACACCTTGTTTCTCACGGCGTCTCCTTCGCCCGTCGCCGGATCTCACATCGTCCGGCCAGGCTCAGCCATATCTTGTCCGCGTAGTGATCCCCGTTGTCGTCGTCGTGGGTGAGCACCGTAACCCGGGTTTCGTCCGGGATGCGCCCGGCGATCTCCGGGGTCCAACCCCCAGACCATACCCCCAGCACCGCGGGCGCATCGTCGGCGGTCTCCCCGTAGCGGGTCGCCCAAGTCAGGAAGTCGGGTTCCCCCTCGGTCACCACCAGGCGCAGGGGTTCCCCTTCCGGCCACCACCGCGGCGCAGCGCCGGTCCCCAGCACCTCCCGCCCAGCAGCATCGGCCAGGACCAACCCGGTTGCGCTTCCGTCGCCAGCAGCCGCGGCGGCGGCTTTCATGCCCTTTGGTGGGTGCGCTTCGATGGAGCGGGCGCGCAGGCTCTCCATGCGGCCCGTGGGCCCGTATGCGGGGAAGATGCAACGCCATCCCCCGCGGTTCCATGGGGTGCCACTGAAGCGGGCCCAACTCGGCGCGTCCAGGTCTTCGGGCAGTGCTCGAGCAAGGTCACGGGCGGCCACGGTCTCCGGGTCGAGTCCACGTGAAACCAGCCACTGCGCCACCGCGGCGTCTTCGGTCACCCTGGCGCAGGCAAACCACAAGTCGAGCACTTCCCGCTCTTCAGGTCGGGCTAGGGGTTCGGGGTCGGGTCGTTTCGGGATCGGCATGGGCGCCCGGGCTATCCCGGGAGATCCTTCGCCGCCGTCGCACCATCCCCGGCCGGCGTACCAGGCGCGCACGTCGGCCCGTTGCTCGGCGGTCAAGTCGCGCAGCTTCGGCGCCCTGTGCAGTACGCGGGCCACCAGGTCCAGGGCGTCTCCCTTGGCATTGCAGCGGGGGCACCACCAGCCGCGGCCCTTGTGGCTCACACGAACGGCGCCACGCTTCTCCCGCCGATCCGCACCACACCCCGGGCATGGACGCATCGCGCGGCGGTTGCGGTCCAGGCGCAGCCCCAGGGCTTCGGCCACGTCGGGCACGTCAACGGCGCCGGCTTGATCTATCCAGGTCGGGCCCATGGTTTCTTTCCATGGCCACCCATCGCGCTTCGCTGGGAGTCTGCTAGAATTCCCCTGCATCACGTCGCGTGTTGGGCGGCGAATCTACGGGGCCTCGGAGTTATCACCTCCGGGGCCTCGGTCGTTTGCATCCTACTCCAGCAGCCCCGCCTTCCGGGCTTCCTCTTCGGCCTTGCGTAGGGCCTCGAGCAACTCCGGGAGACGTTCCACGCGCAGGCACAGCCCCTTGCGGGTCGGGCGGCGGTCGCCGTCGTCGTCAGGGTCGGCCCATACGCGGGCGTCCACCAGGTCGAAGCCCTTGAACTTCGACAGGCTCACTCGCACCTCTTCGGCCGAGCTCTTCGGGAACGTCGCGATCGTGCGCTGGCCGTCGTCGTCCCGCGGGGGGCGGTCCGGTCGCGCGGGTGGCTGTCTCGGCGCGTCAGCGGGGCTTCGGGGGCGTCGTGCGTCCATCGGTCAGTCCTCCATATCCTGCTCTTTCGGAGAGAACTCGTATCCACAGAACCTGCACTTCCGGGCCTCCGCGAGGACCAGTTCCGCACAGTCTGGGCACTTCTTTTTCCGTTTTCTCGAGATCGTCTTTTGGCGTATCGCCGCCCTCTTTTTGTCGGCCATTACCAGGGCGATGAGCCATCCCAGGGGGCCGAGCAACAGGCCGAGCAACCACCCCGTAACCACGCGGTTCTGCTTGGTGAGGATTACGCCCCCTACCGCTCCGCAAATCGCCGCATACATCCCGAAGCAGACGAGAAGAACAAAGATGGTCTGGATCTCCACGGCTCACCCTTCCTCGCCGTCGGCCGGTGCCACCCACTCCAGGCACCATTCCACTGCCCGCGTGGTATGCCACTGCGAGGCCATGGCGCTGCCGATGTGTGTTGACCACTGTGCCAGAGGAGCCTTTCGGCGGCACTGTGCTTTCGTTGGCTTCTGCGCCGACGCATGGGCCGCCCACGCACCGCACGTTTCGCATCGCTTCTCTCGTTCGGCCATCAACTTACGCCTCCCCGTCCGCGGTCCAGTCCCCGGGGTCAATGCCGGCGAGCTCGGCCAGCTTCGCGTCCAGGGGCGGCACCGGCCGTCGCTTGCCCGTCTCCAGCGCGGAGTAACTGGACTGGCCGATCCCCAGCAGTTCGGCGGCTTTTGCCTGGCTGAGCCCCTCCCCCTGCCGCCACTTCCGAAGATGCGCGGCCGTCGCCGTTGACGGCTTCACCATGCGCGAGGGCTTCCGGTACTGACGCAGGTACGCGGACGCGGGGTCCGTGTCGTCGGGCGCGGCGGTTTGCTTCCGAGCCTTGCGGGCCGCTTCGCCAGAGTCGATCTGTGCTCGCATCGGCGGCGGCTTGATCTCCACAGGCTGTTTGCCGTCCACCATGTGTGTGTAGGAGAGCGGGCGACCCCCCCCGAAGTCCTTCTCCAGGCGCTCCAATCCCTGATCTAGGGCCAGGCGGATCACCACCGATTGAGTTACGCGGGTGGCGGCCAGCAGGGGATGCTGTTGCAGCACGGGCACGAGCTCGGCCACCCGATCCAGCAGGGCGCCGGGAAGGCGAAGGTTGATCGCTCGATCGTTGGGCATGGGGTCCTCCAAAGCGGGGCACGTCAGTTCACCGGCCAGCAGCGCAGCGGTGCGCGCGGCCAGGGGGGGATCAGAGTCCAGCAGGGAACGCAGGTCCCCCACGATGGAGCGGATACGCCGCTCCCGGGCCAGGTCCAGCACGGCGGTGTTCACGCGGCCTCCCGGGCCAGCAGGCGGGCAACCGTGGTGGGATGCCAGCGCTTGCCACGGGCGGGCACTTCGTCCGCGGTCAGGCGGGCCGCTATGGCCCGAATGCTCAGCCCCTCTGCGTTCAGTGCGCGCACGATCTCCACCACCCTGTGCTCTGCGTCGTCGCACTCCAGGTGCACACCATCGGCGGCCACGTGGTAACCGAACGGGACCTGGCCAACCCGTTCGCCCTTGCTCGCCTTGTGCGCCAGGGCGGCGGTAGTACGCTCGCGGATCTGGTTCCGCTCCATCTCGGCGGCGCCGGCCAGCACGGTCAACATGAACCGGCCCATGGCTGTGCTCGTGTCGATGGACTGGCCACCGAGGTCCACCAGGTGCAAGGCCACCTCTTGCCGGTCCCACTGCGCGGTCACGGCCAGGCAGTCACAGGCGTCACGAAAGAGGCGGTCCAGCTTGTAGGCCACCACGGACCCCACCTCGCCGGACTCCACAAGGTCGAGCACTCGCCGGCCACCCGTGCGGGCCGCCAGGGGCTTCCCACCGCTCACCCCGGCATCCACCACCACCGCGGCCACGTCCAGGCTCCGGAGCGTGCAGTAAGCACGGAGGGTGGCCTCTTGCGCGTCCAGGCTCACTCCCTCGGTGGCTTGTTCGTCGGTGCTCACGCGGCAGTAGACCACGGCCCGGTTCTTGCCTTCGCTGCCCTTGTTTGCCGTTCGCTTTGCCATGGTCCGTCTCCCTTGTTACTCTCCCTTTGTAGTACATCGGCACACGGGTAGCAACCGTAATCGTTCGCGTTGTGTCGCTTTTCGTGTGCGGGAAGTGTCGTCGTGTACACACACCGACCGTCTCGTATATACGGGGGGACCACGAACGGGGGAAGCGGGCATGACAGGACGGCTACAAGTCGCGCCGAACGACAACCCCTGTCGCCTTGGCCTCGCCCTCTCGGCCCGTTCGTGGCGTCCAGGCCGGGCTGGTGGTCATCTGCGGCGCGGGAGGGTCAGGGGCAGGGGTAGTTGGCGCCGTTGCCCCATACGGAGACGCCGCCGCCCACACTGATGGACGCTGCGAAGGTCTCGGCCTGGACCTCGCTCAGACAGGCGTTGTCGTGGATATCCACACCGCCCCCCACGGACGTGAGGCTGAACAGGCCATCGAGGCTGGTCAGGGCGGCGTTGGAGGTGATGTGCAGGTCGTCGCCCACAGTCGTGAGGCTGTACATGTCAAGGCTGGTCAGGGCGGCGTTGTCGTCGATGGTCAGAAAGCCTCCCACAGTCGTGAGGCCTGGAAATCCGGCGAGGTTGCTCAAGTTGTCGTTGCCGGCGATGTTCAGGCCACCGCCCACGGTCGTAAGGTTGGGCAGGTCGAGGCTGGTCAAGGCGGCGTTGAAGTAGAGGTACAGGTTGCCGCCCACGGATTCAAGGCACGGAAGGTCGAGGCTTGAGAGCCAGTCCCCAGTCAAGAAACTCAATCCGGACGTGATGGTCACGCATAGGGCGATTTCATCCAAGTCGTTCTCGTTCTGGATGACGAAGCCCCCATTACAAGGGGCGTTGGTGGCACACACGCTGTCCGTGTCGTCATCTTCGTCGGGCGTCGTGGCGTCGTCGTTGTCGAGCAGCACTGCTGTGCCTGGGCACCCAGCCATGACGAACAGGACACCGAAGAGCAGCACGAAGAGTTGGAATCGCATGGGCCACCTCCCCACGCAGTCTACCGCACCCGCAACGCCGGCCAGGACGAGTACCTGCACCTCCCGCCGGCCTCGATGCCCGCCCCCACCTGACGATCGCCCTTCTCGGCGTCCGCTTCTATGGGGATGTGCAGCCCTCGCCTGTGGACTTGCAGATCGCTCCCGCGCAGCTGCTGCAGGCCTTTAGCTTGTCGTACTTCGCATCGGAAGAAGAAGGATCGGCGGGAGAGGATGCACCGAACGAATCGCAGTGATCCGAGATGGCGGTAGCTTGCGCGACCCAAACCTCAGGAGCGCAGACCTGGTACTCCTCTGCGTCGGGTGTCGGGCCCGCGTTGGACTTGCGCGTAATCCCCCGCGCGATGCGCCTTCATCGAACACCACGGTCGACCCACGTCGCCACAGAATTCGCTTTCCCACTTTCCCCAAATTCACTTTCCCCAGGGAAAGCGTACTTTTGCTAGAAATCAGGAAAAGGTCGCTTTCCCCAGGGAAAGGGCACTTTTGCGTGCTTTCCCCCGAGGTGGGAAAGTCCTACTTTCCCTGGGGAAAGTGGGGAAATGGGCCAGAAAGGTGGCCTTTTCAGGCTTGCCATGCGGTTTTTTCGCGCCCGCGCCGTTCCTGGCTACTCCTCCATCTACCTCGGCGTCCGCTGAGCCAGGTCAAAGTCCCCCTGGTCTCCAGGACCCCTGATCGGGCCGCGTGATCGGAGCGAGCCCGGGGAAGGCAGCCGCCCTCGAGCGGGTCCAGGTCCGCGCCCTGGTCGACTTGTCCGTCGCCTCCTGGCAGACCGTCTGTCCTGCGTGAGATACGGATCATCACCATCCCCTTCGACGTGCGCACGGGGAGGTTCGACGACGAGGTCCTCCGGGAATCCCTGGTGGACCGCGAGGTTCTGCACGCCGAGTCCGGGTGGAGTCCGAAGGGTGTTGAGAAGAGGCCAACGGCCCATCGACGCTGCTCACGGGTATGTGTACCCGTGAGCTCACAGGCGGTGTTGGCTGCGTTGCAGACCTTGACTCCCACACCTGCGCGATCATGACCACCGGCCCCCTGGGGGGCTGGGTTCGGACTCCACTGCCCCCCCTACCGGCTCGCTCCTTGTCGGTGCGGTCGTCGGTCGTGAAACACGATCCACCCCCTCAGGACAGGGCCGGGCGGCTGCCGGGGGGATGACTACCTGGTCGACCCGAGCGAAATCGTCAGGGCACCGTTGCAGCGTCGGGGGGCAAGAACGGGCAGCAACCGTGATCCGATCCTGGGTTCACGGGCGTCGAGGCTTTCGCTTGAGCATCATGCCGGCGACGGTGAGAATGGTGGCCGCGACGTTCGCGAGCGGGAGACCCGATGCCCACCGACATTCAGGCCAAGGACTTCATCGCGCGGTGGGCCGCGTCCAGCGCCCACGAACGGGGGAACGCGCAGTCCTTTTTCGGAAACCTGTGCGACCTCCTCGGCGTGGGGCGCCCAGAGCCCGCGACCGCGGACTACTGCTTCGAGAAGCCCATCACGATCATCCACCGAGACGGGCACCAGGCCCCCGGCTACATCGACTTCCACAAGCGGGGGCACTTCGTCATCGAGGCCAAGCAGGGGTCTGAGACCGGCGACGCCAAGATCGGAACGGCCCGCCGCGGCACACAGGGCTGGCACAAGGCCATGCAGGCAGCCTTCGGCCAGGCCCACACCTACGCGATGGCCCTCCCAGAAGGCCCCCCTCCGTTCCTCATCACCTGCGACATCGGCCACGTTTTCGAGGTGTGGAAGGGATTCACGGGCCACTACGGCGGGTACGG
>CALDOK010000108.1 GCA_937912125.1 uncultured Pseudomonadota bacterium | reverse complement strand
CTGGGCCGGAGATGGACCACCACCTTCCAGGAGCGGACGATGAAGACCGAGATCCTCGCCCCCTTGCCCCCCTTTCTCGTCCTCTGCCTCTCGCTGCTGGGCTGCCCGCCGGAGTCCTGGGACACCGGCCAGGCCGACGCCACGCAGGAGGAGACCTGCACGGGAGACCCCCTGGACCCTGCGGAGGACACCGGTGAGTGGGAGCTGCCCACCGGCCCCTTCTGGACCCTCGAGCAGCCCAGCGACAGCGCGCGAACCTGGCTGGTCTCCCCCGCGGGCGAGCGGACCTTCGCCATCGGCGTCAACTCCGTGATGCGCTCCACCACCTGCGACGGCATGGAGGACTTCATCCGCCGCATGGAGCCCAGCCGTGCCGCGGCCCGCTCCTGGGCTCGCCTGAGCACCGGCGAGGTCAACGGCGAGCAGGTGAGCAACCCCTACTGCTTCAACAGCGTGGGGGCCTTCAGTGAGCGCAACGACTTCGACGACGATGGTGGGGACTCCTGGATGATCCGCCCGGTCGAGGACGGGGGCGCGGGTGCGCCCTACACCGTTGCGCTGAACCCCGCGGCCACCAGCGACGACTGGTCACTGAAGGACGAGGACGGCAGCGTGCTGCGCCCGGGCTACGCCGGCTACCGCATGGGGGACCCCTACAACCCCGGGTTCCTGGCGGACATCGACGCCATGGTGGCCGAGGACGTGGTGCCGCGCGCCGGCGATCCCAGGCTGCAGATGTGGTTCCTCGGCAACGAGATCGGCATCTGGGATCGCACGGACCGGGACGTGCAGGGGGTCCGCGACTTCCGCCGGCACCTGTGGTCCGACTGCCCCGATGGGTCCACGCTGGACGCGCCCCTGTGCGCTCCCCACGCGCTGGCCGCGTTCCTGCGCGATGCCTACGGCACCCTCGCCGCCCTCAACGAGGCCTGGGAGAGCGACTACCCTGGCGACGACTTCGCCGTGATCGTCGAGGAGGGTCCGCGGCCGGTTCCCTACGAGCACGACTGCAACCTCGACTGCCGCTACGACCTGCAGCGCTTCGTCCACGACGAGCTGCTGGCCCGCTGGGTGCGGGAGACCACCACCCGCGTCCGGGCCGTGGACCCTGAGCACCTGCTCTCCTCGCCCCGGCTCGCGCTGTCCAACGACAGCTACTACCGCTTCTGGGCCCCGACCAGCTCGGAGGACCCCGACCACTGGGCCGACGCCCCCGACGTGACCGTGCCCACCGACAGCGAGCGGGCCACAACCTGCCCCTTCGACCTGTTGGCCCGCGACGGCGACAGCGGCTTCGATCTCGTCTCCGTCAACGTCTACACAGGGCAGCAGGAGCACGACGAACCCTGGTTCTCCGATGGGCTCGAGAAGCTGCACGAGCGCTCGGGGCTGCCGGTCTACATCAGCGAGTTCGGCATCCGAGCGCGGATCGACGGGTGGTCCGACGTGGGGGGAGCCACCGCCTTCGTGCCCTCCAGCGACGGCGTGGACGACCAGGAGCAGCGGGGGGAGCACTACGCCTCCCAGCTGCGGCAGTTCGCGGGTCTCCCCTGGGTGGTGGGCGCGGCCTGGCACGCCTGGTCGGATCGCTACCTCGCCGACGATCCGGACCACCAGATCAACACCGGCCTGGTGCAGTGCGACGACGAGGCTCGTGGCATGGAGGCGGGTGCCCGCTGGGACGGGCTGGATGACAGGATCGCCGAGACCAACTGCGGCATCGAGGCGCTGCTGGACGAGGAGACGGGGCTGTGACTTTCGCTCACGAGGACATCGAAGAGGTCACCGAGCTGCAGCTGCGGTTCGGCTGGGGCCGACATCCGCTGGAGGACGACGAGGCGCGGACGGTTCACCAGGTGACGGGAACCTGGGACGAGGTGCCCCTGGATCGACTGACCACCGATTCCAGCGACCCGGCGGCACCGGGAGACCATCGGGACGAGCAGACCTTCTCCCTGTCCCACTCGCCGTCCCGCAACGCTCCGCCACCACCCGCCCCCCCTCCGCCGCCATGGCCAGACACCGGCCTGGGGCCGACCGGCTGGTGGTCACGCCGGTTTGAACTGGGTGCGGCGCCCTTCGCCACGTTCATCGGGTTCATCGGGGAGGTCATCGGCTCGTGATGTGGTCCATTTCAGCCATGGTCCTGGCTGGCTGCGGGACGGCGCCGCCCCCGCCCTCCGACCCCTGCGAGCCTGGCGAGCCCGAGCGTCCTCTTGCGCCCCTCGTCATCGTCGAGGAGGAGGAACGTCCTCCAACCGAGGACGACACCACAGGCGTCTACGACGGGAGCTTCGGAGGCCACGGCGGCGACGAGGACAGCGCGGCCCTCGAGCCGTGGGGCAGCGCCGTGGTGACGCTGTACACCTTTCAAGACAACTCCGCCTGCAACTCCACCATGACCGCCTCCGGTGAGCCCCTGGTCCCCTATGTCTCGGTGGCGCTGCCGTTCCGCTACCTGACCGACCTGGGCGGCGGCCCGTTCACCATGGGCGAGACCATCCACGTCGCGTTCCTCGAGGGCCGCGCCATGCCCGACGGCAGCCTCCACAGCGGCTGGGTACGCATCGACGACTTCTGCGGGGATGGCGGGGACGACAGCTACTGCCTGCAGGGTGGGCTCCCCAACGTGGACCTCTATGTGGGCGACTGGGCCGAGTCGGGGATGAGCTGCGAAGCGGGCGACCTCGAGGACTGGGGCACGGGTGGATTCTCCGGACCCGGCGGTGGCGGCCAGGAGCACACGACCGTGTCCTTCGGGCCCGCACCGGACGGAGAGCCCGCGGCCGGCTACGGTGGCGCGGCGATGGGAGTGGGGAACTGTGGGGACTGCGAGTACGCGCGGACCATCCAGCCCCCGGCCTGCTGGCATTACGACCCCGGAGACGAGAACATCGAGTACTGCGACTGCTCGAACTCGAACGGGGTCGATGGTGAGTGCGAATAGGAGGTGGGCTCCGTCTCCGTAGATTCAGGAAGCTCGTCGGCGGAGGACATCACTCCTCCCCCATGGCTTCGAGCAGTCGTGGCCTGTGCCTCGCGCGCGCTGTCCTGATGGCCTCCAGGAGCTTCCGCTCCAACAGCTCCCTGGCGGGAAGCTCGGTCAGGTACTCGGCGACATGGATCCCGCTCGCCTCGACCTGGAGCAGCTCCACGAGCTGTTGACCCTTGCCAGCACAGAGGATGAGCCCCAGCGGTGCCTCCTCACCAGACCGGCGCTCGTGCTGGTCCAGCCAGCGCAGGTAGAGCTCGACCTGCCCCTTGTCGGCGGCCTCGAAGCGCCGGAGCTTCAGCTCCACCGCGATGAGCCTGCGCAGTCCGCGGTGGAAGAAGAGAAGATCGAGGTAATAGTCCTCGCCGTCGATGATAAGCCGCTTCTGACGGGCCACGAAGCTGAAGTCGGTACCAAGCTCGAGGATGAACGCCTCCAGCTCGCGCAGGATGGCCTGCTCCAGGTCGCGCTCGCTGTAGGTGTCCTCGAGCCCGAGGAAGTCGAGGATGTAGGGGTCACGGAAGACCAGGCCGGGTGTGAACCTGTCCTGCTCGCGCAGGGCGTCCAGCTCCTCGCGGATGAGCTTCTCGGGTTTCCGAGACAGCGCGGTCCGCTCGAAGAGCATCCCGCCGACCTTGGCGCGCAGCGTGCGGACGCTCCACCGCTCAATGCGGCACATCTCCAGGTAGAAATCTCGGGCCAAGGGGTCCTTGACCATGAGCAGCTCGACGAAGTGGCTCCAGCTCAATTGTGCCGACAACGTCGTCACGATCTGCTCGTCGGGAATGGCCTCGGCGAGCTGGATCATGCGGTAGAGGTTCCGGCTGCTGAAGCCCCTGCCGTAGTCCGGCACCAATTGTGCCGACAGCGTCGTCACAATCTGTTGCCCGTACTCTGCGCGCCCCTAGTGGAGCAGCTCGGTGCGAATCCGCTGGCCGATGCGCCAGTACATCAGCACCAGCTCCCGGTTGACCGTGGCGGCAACTCGACCCCTGGTGGCGTCGATGATGTCGCGGAGGTCTCCGAGGAGGTTGGCGGGAACTTGGAGCGTCGTCATCATTGCTGTTCGAGTGGGTGGGGCGGAGGGCTGTTCGGGGTGAGAGTACGTGCTTGCAGGGCTCGATTCCTCTATCCGCGGGAGCGAGCGTTGGCCCTTCTCACCAGGGCTCGTAGCAGTGGAGTCACGCTCCCCCAAGGAAAGCTGGGCTCACGAACGGGCTTCGTGTCTGATGGGGCGAGTGCAGACCTCGTACACCTGCATCGGAGACCGGGGGAGTGGTGCCATCCGGTTCACGACCCCCGCCTTCACGAGGCTCGCCAGCACGTCCCTGGTGAACGTCGCCCAGCCTCTCCAGGAGGCAGAGGCGGAGCAGATCGATCTCGGTCATGACGGCACCTTGGTGGGGGCTTGGCGAGATCATGGCGGAGCTTGGCGAGGCCATGGCGGAATCTCCGTGGGCTGCGGGGTCAGCCCACCCCCACGATGTGCCCGCGCCTTCGGCTGACGGCCAGCAGATCCACTTACCCATCGCTGACCGCGGCCCGGCACCTGCTGACCGCGCATCTACCCGCACTGACCAGAGCTTCCCCCTCCGCTGACCGGCCATCTCCCCGCACTGACCGGGCCCGCTCCGCCATGCTGAAAATCTGTGGTCAAGCCCCCACCGACGACCATCGGCAGCCATCGACGTACTTGGGGCGCTATCAGCCGCAACCCGGCACCGGAGCCACAAGGTTCCCCGCGGAGCGCTAGCCCAAGGTGTGCCCGAAGGCGTGGGGCCCCGGCGCAATGCGCGCCGGAG
>CALDOK010000107.1 GCA_937912125.1 uncultured Pseudomonadota bacterium | reverse complement strand
GGTGGCGCCATCCACGGCGTCGTCCTCGTCCACGACGCCGTCGCAGTCGTCGTCGTAGCCATTGCAGCGCTCGTCGGCGCCGGGGTAGACCGCGGCGTCACCGTCGTCGCAGTCGTCCGACTCGAGCACGTAGCCGCTGGGCTGCTCGCACTGCTCGAGGGCCAGGTCGGGGTCGCCGTAGCCGTCCCCGTCTCCGTCCAGGTACCAGAGCGAATCCAAGGCGCCGTCTTCGTCGATCTCGCCGTCGCAGTCATCGTCCAGCTGGTTGCAGTACTCCTGGGCCTCGGGGTGTACGTCGGGATCGCCGTCGTCGCAGTCCGTGGCGTCCTCTACCCAGCCGGAGCCCGGGTCCTCGCAGAAGCCAGCCTGTTCGTCGGGGTCCATGCTGCCCCAGCCGTCGCTGTCCGCATCGAGCTGGTACAGAGGAGCGCCCTCGACGCTGGGGTCCTCGTCGTCCACATAGCCGTCACAGTCGTCGTCGTAGCCGTTGCACCGCTCGACAGCGCCCGGGAAGACCGCCGCGTCTTCGTCGTCGCAGTCCTCGGCGGAGGGAAACCCATCCCCGTCGAGATCGACCTCGGGACTCCCTGCGGTGTCCTCGGGCTTGGCGGGGCAGGCGGTGAGCAGCAAGGTGGCGACGAGGAGCAGACGGCGCATGAAGCCTCCGGTGACACTTCGCGAACATTCTCCCCTGAAAGGCTCTTCCCGTCGCGAAAACGGGAGAAAAATCACAATTGTCTACATGTCCAGCGGGCTGAGCCGAGCGAACCCGAGCTGTGGAGGACAACGCGAGGACCAAGGCTCTCGCGACAGGCGACGGGGCCCAACTCTTCGGAGGCGGCGACGCGCAGAGGTCCCCCGACGAGCAGGTTAGGCTGCCAACGCCCCCATTCCAGGCCTCCCATCATGCCCCCGAGCTCCGACATCGCCGCCACCATCGTCGCCAAGGACGAAGACCTCATCGACGTCCGCCACTGCGTGCTCACGGTGCTCGACGGGCCCGCCCGCGGCGCCACCCTGGACCCCATGCCCGCGCGCACCCTCATCGGGCGCCAGGCCTGGTGCGACCTGATGCTGGACGACCCCCGGGTCAGCGGGATCCACTGCGAGATCATCCTCCGGGGCGACACCATCAGGGTCCGGGATCGCAACAGCACCAACGGCGTCTGGGTCGAGACCGCCCGCATCGCCGAGGCCACCATCGAGCCCGGCACCGTGCTGCGGGTGGGGTCCAGCAGCCTGCGCATCGACGCCCGCCAGGCGGTCCACTCCACCCGCCAGGCCAGCAGCGACGCCTCGGGGCGCCTCGTAGGCAAGACCGCCCCCATGCAGAGGCTGTTCGACATGCTGGGCCGGGTCGCCTCCCGGGATCTGCCTGTGCTGCTGCTAGGCGAGACCGGCACCGGCAAGACCGCCGTGGCCGAGGCCCTGCATACCCAGAGCGCCCGCCGCGACGGCCCCTTCGTGGCCATCAACTGCGCCGGCCTGCCCCCCGAGCTGGTGGAGAGCACCCTGTTCGGCCACGTAAAGGGCAGCTTCACCGGGGCCCACAAGGACGCCGAAGGCGTGTTCCAGCAGGCCCGCGGCGGCACCCTGCTGCTGGACGAGATCGGCGAGCTGCCCCCGGCCATGCAGCCCAAGCTGCTCACCGCACTGGACCAGGGCCGGGTGCGGCCCGTGGGTGGTGAGCGCGAGGTGGAGATCGACTTCCGCCTGGTGGCCGCCACCAACCGCAACCTGTGGGCCGAGGTGGAGGCCGAGCGCTTCCGCCAGGATCTCTACTTCCGCGTGGCCGGCATCGAGCTGGTGGTTCCACCCCTGCGAGAGCGATCCGCCGACATCGCACCCCTGGCCGAGCGCCTGATGGCCCGCCTGGTCCAGGAGGATCCCGGGCTCCGCAAGGCCCCTGGGCTCACCCCCGGCGCCCTCGAGCGCCTGCGCGCCCACTCCTGGCCGGGCAATGTGCGCGAGCTCGCCAACGCGCTGGCCCGGGCGTCCATGCTGGCGGGCGACGAGGACATCGAGGCCGAGCACATCATGCTGCGGGGCTGGAGCGCATCCACCGACGCCGGCACCACGGCCTCGGCGCCCACGGGCGGCGAGCCCCCCGATCTGGACATGGACCAGGACTTCAAGGCCTTCAAGGCCCAGCTGCTGGCCCTGCACGAGCAGCCCTACTTCGAGCGCCTGATGGAGCGGGTCGACGGCAACATCACCCGCGCAGCCCGCGAGGCCGGCCTGTCGCGCACCTACGTGCTCACCATGCTGCGCAAGTACGGGATCTACGAGACGCTGTAGCGACTAGGGGTAGGTCGTGGGCAAGACCGCCTGGATGGCGCGGTCGCCCACTGAACCGCCGACCTGGATGATCTCGGCGCCCGGGCCCAGCAGGATCCGGTTGGGGTGGCCGCTGGTGTAGGTGCCCAGGGTGGCCCAGCCGGGGTCGGCGACCACCGGAGCGGTGATGCCGTAGTAGGCGGCCAAGCCGCTCAGATCCGCCGTGTCTGGCGTGTCGTGGGCTGTGTCCTCGCCCCAAGTGCTGATGGCGAGGAACCCGTAGGCTTCGTACTTCTGATAGGTGGCCTCCAGACCGGAGGCTTCCGCTTGGCAGCCGGGTCACCAGAAGGCGCCGAAGGTCACCAGGATGGCGCGGTCACAGAAGTCGTGCAGGTGCACGGTCTCGCCGAACTGATCCATCAGGGCGAAGTCGGGGGCGATGTCGCCCACGGAGGTGCCGGTGCTGGTGATGGAGTCCCTGCAGGAGTCCATGGCCCAGCCGCCCGTGTAGGGATGATCCGCGGCGTCGGTGGGATCCGCGTAGTCGTCCACCTCGTCGCCGTCGTCCCAGCCGTCGCCGTCGCTATCGGCGACCAGGGGGTCCGAGCCGTACTCACCCACCTCGTCGCCGTCATCGACCCCGTCGCCGTCGCTGTCCGGGTTGGCCGGGTCGGTGCCCAGCGCGACCTCCTCGGCGTCGGTCAGGCCGTCGCCGTCGGTGTCGGGGTCCACGTCCGTGTCCGCGTCCGTGTCGGCGTCGGCGTCGGCATCGGCATCGGCATCGGCATCGGCATCG
>CALDOK010000106.1 GCA_937912125.1 uncultured Pseudomonadota bacterium | reverse complement strand
GGACAGATAATGAAGCCTCACATCGCCCTCGCCGTTTTTGCACTCGTCTCTTCTCCTGCCGCTTGGGCTAAGCAGAAGCCTAGCGAGGCTGCTACGCGCGATCCACACGTCTTGAAGCTCACGTCCGATGGTGAGGTCGGCTTCTTGGACCTCATCGAGCGAGTGGAGGGCGACATTCCACGCGGAGTTCCCGTCGTGATCGATATCCATGGGCTCGATGCCTTCACAAAGGCGGCAGTCACACGGCAGTTGGTGTCCTCGGGAGTCACCAGGGTGGTCGAGCGCGACGTCCTCGGTGTACTCCGCGCGCGGGCAGCGAGCGAAGTCGACGATGCGAAGACAGACGGGAGCGAAGCTCCCGCTGGTGCCTTCGATCTGCCGGTCGAAAACCTGCAGGTCCGTGCACCGGAGGACGCATATCGATGGCAGGCCCCCCACTACCTGCTACAGACGAGCATCTTCAAGGAACCCCACCGCGCGACTGCGGGACTGTTTCTGACAGACGAGCTCGAGGAACTGCCCAGAGCGCCGGTCTGCATCTCGGTGCGGAGCATCGACGCGGCTACGGGTACCATCGCCTCCTACGCGCTCGAGTGTGGAGAGTCGAGCACCCAGTCCGCTGTGGACATGGCCACGGGTTTGGTGGAGGACATCGCGACTGCGAGTTCATCCCTAAAGAGCGGCCAACGGATCCTCCAGCTTCCCGTGGAGGTAGTCAGCGGCGCAGACACGCAGAGACTGCCGGTCGACAACACCCTGTACCATGCTGTGAACAACCTCCTCGCCAAGCGTGGCTGCGCGGTTCAAGCCGTCCCCCCCGATAGCACTTCCGGTGGTCGTGATGGCGAACGCTGGAGCTACCACACCGTGCCCTTCGAGCCCGTGACCACAACCATGCTCGAGGGCTGGATCCAGGCCAAGTACGCGGTCAGCATAGACGCGCACCATAAGAAAGTGTCTACCGATGAGCTGCTCGACAGGCTCTCGGGGACCATGGACGAGCAGCTCATCGATCCAGATTTGTTGAACGTGCGCGAAGGCAGCGAGGTTGGCATTCTCGAACTGGATGTAGAGGCGGTGGACCTGGGCTCCGGCCGTTTGATCACCAGCTTCGAGCTCAGCTCGGGGCGCGATGCCTCCAGGGAGATGTTGGCGGAGGTCGTCAGCGATGTCGTTTTCGGCGGCCGTCCATCTTCGTGGGTCGAGGTTCGCCCCATCCCACACAGCGCCGCTGCCTCGGTCGACGGCACGACAGTGCGGGTCATCGATGGCATGGGCCTCGTTAGCCTGAGGCCAGGCAAACACACGGCCGACCTCTCCCTGGCTGGAGACGCCAAGGTGGACGTCCGCGCTTCGTTCAGGACCGAGAAGTATCAGTACGGGGTCCTGGCGCTGGCGGCGCCCTTCGGCGCCCTGGCCATCACCACCACACCCGAGGGGGCGGAGGTGCTCGTGGATGGTCAGGTGTGGGGTATTTCTCCTGTGGAGAGAACCATCAGTGGTGGAGAGCACGAGATCCTGGCCCGGGTCGAAGGCTGCGGCGAGAAGTCCGCCACTGTGGATGTGCTCATCGGTGAGGAGAACAAGGCGCTCGTCCACCTCGATGGATTCGTGGAGGCTTCGGTCCAGCCCGCCCACGCCAGCATCGAGATCAACTCGCAGAAGCTTGGCGAGGGTCAGGCGCGCCTGCAGGTGCGCTACGGTGCCAACGATGTCTCCTACAAGCTGGACGGCTATCGCGCCCACAAGGCCGGCGTGATGGTGGAATCCTGCGAGACTTCTGCCAGCAGCTTCAGCTTCGACGGGACCATCGTGGCCGATTCCACGCCCGCTGGAGCCGAGGTACGCATCGACGGGGAGAAGGTAGGGCGAGCCCAGAGTCGCACCATCGTCCCCATCGGCCGTCACGAGGTCAGTTGCCACTGGTGTGAGTTCGGATCGGGTTCGGTAGAGATCGACGTGGGGCCAGGGCAGGAGGTCCCCGTCAGCATCGACCTAGATGGCACCGGCTTCCGATATGCGCTCGGAGCATACGCCGGCTTCGACTACGCCCCGCTGCTCGACAGTGGCGGGCTCCGCGCTGGCGCGATGGGTGAGGCCTGGTTCAACGGGCGCTGGGGCCTCCAGCTCATGGGAGACATCGGGACCGATGGTGACTACACCCACTTTGCAGTTGGACCCGCAGTCCGTGCGCTCTTTCCAGCCCCGGGGCTCGCCCTACCCTTCGCGCTTCGGGCAGACATGATCTATCAGGGCGACGTCGGCCTGACCGTGTTCCCCACGGCCGCACTGGACCTCAGAATCTGCTCCGGAAAGGCGACCTCGTTCCGAATCGGTGCTGCGGCTGGCTACAATCCCAGCCGTGGGGGCTTCCTGGGATCGGTCGATGTGGGCCTTCTTTTCCGTGGCGGCAGCCCCTGGAAGAACCCCGAGGAATAGCGTCATGTTGAGAGCCGCCATCCTGTGCTCGCTCTGGCTCTGCTCCTGCACCGCCACTGAAGGTGCATTTCAGGGCGAGTGCAGCGATGGGAAAGACAACGACGGCGACGGCCTGGCTGACTGTAGGGACCCGGACTGCGACGGCCGGGATGGTTGCGTCTACCAGGAGGGAGACAGCGGAGAGGAGACAGACGCCGACACCGACACCGATACCGATACCGATTCCGATGCGGACGCCGACAGCGACACTGACGCGGATGGAGACTCCGACAGCGACGCCGATGCCGATGGAGACTCTGACAGTGATTCTGCCAG
>CALDOK010000105.1 GCA_937912125.1 uncultured Pseudomonadota bacterium | reverse complement strand
ATGTGTACGACGAGTACGACTTCCCGCCACCGGCCCAGGTCTCTGCCAGCTGATCGCGCTCTCCGCTGGGCGCGTATTTCGACCAGGCGATATGCGTGTGCCTGACAGGATTGTTAGTCCGGCGACCACTTCCGCCCGGCGAGCACCATGAAGATGAACAAGATGAGCAAGGAGCCCATCCTTGACTACTTCACCTGCGTGGCGGCAGCGTCCCGCACGGTGGCCACGGCCAAGTGGCCCCAGAACGTGCGGCGCCTGCTGTGGCTGGTCCTGTTCGGCCTGGCCTGGCCCTTGATCAAGATCGTCAGCTTCCCCATGCTGATGCTCGACTATGTGCTCTACCCGGGCTTTCGCAAGGTGGAGGTCAAGGAGCCCCTGTTCATCGTAGGCAACTGGCGCACCGGCTCCACCCTGCTCTACCGCACCCTGGCCCGCGACGAAGAGAGCGTGGCCTACTTCACCATGCTCGACTCCTTCTGCACGGCCATCTGCATGAAGCGGGCGGTGGCCTGGGTCTTCCGCATCGACCGCTGGCTGGGCGGGCACTTCCATCGCTTCATGGTGGCCTTCGACGAGATCTTCCTGGCCGAGTGGTCCCGCATCCACGACACCGGCTTCCTCAAGCCTGAAGAAGACGATCACATTCTGTTCGCGGACTTCGCGTCCGGGGCCATGTTCGAGCTGTTCCCCATGGTTCGCCGCTTCCGGCGCCTGTTCTTCGTGGACCGGGAGATGCCGCGCATCCAGCAGGAGTTCGTGATGCAGCGCTACCACAAGCTGGTCAAGCGGCAGCTGTACCACCTGGGGCCCCACAAGCGCTTCGTGTCCAAGAACCCGATGTTCACCCACAAGATCGCGACCCTGTCCCGGCAGTTCCCCGACGCCAGGTTCGTACACCTGGTGCGCAACCCGGTCAACACCGTGGTCTCCACCGCCAGCCTGTTCCACTTCGTGTGGCACGAGACCGGCGCCCTGTACCCGGGCGAGCAGGACATGGAGACGGTGCTCGAGTTCGTGCACACCGGCTACAAGCATGCCAAGGACTGCTCGGAGTGGCTCGAGGACGAGCGCTGGGTGGATGTGCGCTTCGACGATCTGGTGGCCGACCCCGGCGGCACCGTGCGGATGCTCTACGGCCACTTCGGCTGGAGCGTGCCCGGGAGCCTGGAGCGGGTGTTGAGCACGGCCGGCCAGCGCCAGAAGACGTGGAAGACCAAGCACCGCTACACCCCCGAGCAGTACGGCATGAGCGAGGCGGAGATCTACGAGCAGTTCGCCTACGTCTACGAGGAGCACGACTTCCCGCCTCCGGCGGCCGCGGCTTCCTGAGCGCCGTGAGCTCGAGCGGCGCTATGATGGCGCCATGGGCCCAAGGCGCTTCCCATACTTCCTGTCGCTGCCCCTGCTGTGCTCGTGCTTCGAGCTCGCCGGGGCCGTGTCGGATCTCGATGCCGAGCTCGCGCCCGCCGCGGCCACGCGGTCTGTGCCCGGGCTGGACCTGCTGAGGCCCGGTGAGGCCGAGCGCATCACCGCTGCGCTGCCCATCGACCACCTCAGCCAGCTGCCCCACTACAGCCTGGATCTGTCCTTGTCGGATGTCGAGGGCCGCTACGAGGGGCAGGGGACCATCCGCTTCACCAACACCACCGGCCGGCCCCAGTACACGCTGCCGCTGCTGCTGCACCCCAACGCGCCGGCCGAGGGTGGGGCCCGCGACAGCGGCACCATCGCCATCCACGAGCTGTCCTGCAGCAAGGGTCCGGCTTGTAGCTGGGATCAGGTCAGCGCTACGGTGGTGGAGGTCAGCCTCGAGCGGCCCCTCTCACCCGGCGAAGAGGCCGTGATCGAGACCCGCTTCGGCGGCCGCCTGCGCCGCCTCGCCGCATCGTCCAACGATGTCTTCGCCCAGTCCATGGGGGGCATGGGCCAGCTGGGCGCGCCGGTGGGCGTGGCCGACTACGGCCTGCTGGGGGCGGGGGACGGCCTGCTCACCGCGGCCAGCGCCTATCCCACGCTGGCGCCCTTCGTGGACGGTGAGGCGGTGGTCCAAGTCCCCAGCGCTGTGGGGGATCTCGCCTGGAACCAGCTGGGCGTGTTCGATGTTCGAGTGGTCACCCCCGCGGGCATGAGGGTGGTCACCAACCTTGTGGACAAGGCTCCCGAGCACCTGTCCGCTGCGGCCAGCCTCACCCGCGCCCAGGGCGCCGGGGTGCGGGATCTGGTGGTGGTGGCCTCCCGGAGCTGGCAGGTGCTGGAGCGGGATCTCGGGGGCGTGACCCTGCGCTCCTGGTTCCTGCCCCAGGATGCCCTCGCGGGTCAGGCCGCCCTGGACACCGCGGCGGCCTCGCTGGAGCTCTACAGCGAGCTGCTGGGGCCCTACCCCTACACGGAGCTGGACGTGGTGGAGGCCACCCTGGTGGGTGGGGCGGGCGGCGTGGAGTTCAGCGGGCTGGTGCTCATCGCGGGCTTCCTGTACCGCGACCCCGGCGCCTCCCAGTCCCCCATGGCCTCCCTCATGCAGCTGTGGGGCTCCCTGGGCATGGGGACCATGGGCTCGCAGATGGGGGACATGCTCACCGGTCAGCGCCGCTTCGTGGTGGCCCACGAGCTGGCCCACCAGTGGGTGCCGGGGCTGGTGGGCACCGACAGCCAGCGACATCCCATCGTGGACGAGGCCCTGGCCCAGTACCTGGCGGGCCGAGTGGTCGAGGCGCAGCTGGGCCCTGAGGCCGGCGCCGAGGAGCGCGACCGCAACGTGCTGATGAACTACGCGCTGTATCGGCTGCTCGGCGGACCGGACGCCGTTGCCGGACGGCCTACGGGCGCCTTCGCCAGCACCCTCGAGTACGGGGCCCTGGTCTACGGCAAGGCGCCCTACCTCTACGTGGCCCTCGAGCAGCGCCATGGCCGCGCCGTGGTGGAGCGCGCCCTGCGCTCGGCGGTGGACGAGCTGGCCTGGGGAATCACCGATACCGACGGATGGATCGCGGCCCTGGAGCGGGGCGGTCTGCACCAGGCTGGCGGTGCCGCCCAGCGCTGGTGGGTCGAGGCGCACGGTGACGAGGATCTGGGGGTGGACGAGGACGGCGAAGCGGCGGTGAGGCTGCTGTTCGGCGACGCCATGGCGGCGCAGCTGGACCAGAGCCTGGCCATCACCGGCATGAGCTTCGGTGACCTGCTGCGCATGATGATGGGGGGAGCGCCTACGACGGCCCCTTACCAGCCCGGCGCCCCGTCCCCCGAGGACATGCTGCGGCTGCTGGAGGGGCGGTGAGCAGAGGGGCTCACCTGCCCTGGCTGACCGCTCGTTCTGGGAGGCTTTGGGCCGAGGAGTTCGTAGAGCGCCTCCCGCGGCAGCTACGGCGGCTGGGCCAACTTCGTGCGCACCTGCGGCACCAGCGACGACTACCTCACCTCCTGCAGCACCTCGCGGGGCAGCTGCACCGAGTACACTGAGGTCCGCACCCAGGGCTGTCGGTGGTCCCAGTCGTCGATGTCATTGTCGAGGGTGGGAGCAGGTAAGTTGCTCCCCTACGTTGAATGTCCTCGTGATGCTCGAACGTAGGGGAGGACTTCACGTCCTCCCGCTCAGTCCCAGTCGTCGAAGTCGAAGTCATCGGAGCTCGACGCGCTCGTCCACTCTGCACCGGGGGTGGTGACCTCCACCAGGTCCAGGGAGCCCAGTACCCAGGCACCCTGCCAGAGGTACATGACCACCAGGAACTGCCCAGTGCAGGCGCTGCCGTCTTCAGGCGCGGCGGCCGAGGCGCCGCTGGCGGCGTCGGCTTCGATGGAGGGTCGGGGCCAGCCTTCGACCTCGACCCAGATCACAGGCCCGAAGCTGAGCCAGCGGGTGGTCCGCTTCGTGCTCACTGCCAGCAACCCCGGCGTGTCGAAGCCGCAGAGCTTGGTGGCGGCCGTCTCGTCGTTGGCCAGCGCGGCGCTCACCTGGGCCGTGATCACGCTGTCCAGCGGCGCCTCGAGGAAGCCCCAGTCGCAGCCGCAGCCCCGGCGGTTCACCGGCTCGGCCGGCCCGCAGCAGCCGCGGGTGCAGCGCCAGCCTTCGGTGCAGTCGCAGACAAGATCGCACTCTCCACAGCCCAGGGCCAGCAGCAGGTAGAGACCGAGCCACAGGCAGATCCGGATCACTCGGCTGGGGTTGTGCAGGGGGCTGATCAAGCTCGGGCGGGATGCGGTGGGCATGGCGCGTCCTATCCCGAGGTCCGGTGCGTCGAGCGGTCGACGCGGTACGCATCGCTTCCGCGTCGGCAAGCCCGGGTTAGGAGACTTGTGCAGGCAGGCACGGACGGGACGATCCACCTCGCCTGTGTGGACCTTGTGTCTAGGTTCCCCCCGCATCGATGCCGGAGCTGTCGTGTCACTACTGTGCCTGTCGCTGATCCTGGCTCTCTCGCAGCCGCTGTCATCTGCCCTCGCGGCCGAGCTGGGCGTCGATGCCGACTCCGCCGTCTCTCCAGCGGTCGCAGGCCCGCGCCTGCCCGGGGTGCTCGAGCCGATCTCTCCCAGCTACCCCCCCGACGCTCTGGCCGAAGGCCTGGACGCGACGGTCCTGCTCGAGGTCGGGGTCACCGCCGAGGGCCTGGTGGCGGGTTCCAGGGTGGTCGAGTCCACCGATCCGCGCTTCGACACCCCTGCCATGGACGCCATGCGCGGCTTCCTGTTCTCCCCAGCCATCGACGCCGAGGGTCAGGTCACCACGGCGCTGATCCAATACCGCATGGTGTTCCGTACCCAGGCCGCGTTGCCTGTCTCCGCCGAGGGTGTGGTCCGGGACGCCGAGGCTCAGCTCACCCTGTCTTCGCTGCTGGTCACCGCCATCGGTCCGGGCGGCGAGCAGCTCTACGCTACCAGCGACTCGGATGGCGGCTTCCGCTTCGTGGGCTTGGCGCCGGGTGCTTGGCGCGTCGAGGTGGCGGGGGGCTCGCTGTACGAGCCCAAGAGTATCGATGTCACCGTGGCAGACGGTGTGGTGCAGCAGATCGACGCCTCACTCGAGCGCGTGGCCCGGCTGCGCGGCGCGGCCGACCTCACCATCCTGGTGGAAGACGAAGCCAGCGCCGACGAGGTCACCGAGCGGGTGATCCGATCCGACGAGATCGAGTTCCTGCCGGGCACCTCCGGCGACGTGGTCAAGGCGGTGCAGAACCTCCCCGGTGTCGCCCGGGCCCCCAGCGGCATCGGCCAGCTCATCATCCGGGGTTCGCCCCCCGAAGACTCCGAGTTCGGGCTGGACGGCGCACCCATCCCCCTGGTGTTCCACTTCAGCGGACTCACCACGGTGCTGTCCACCGAGAGCATCGACGAGGTCGCCTATCTGGCGGGCTCCTACGGGGTCCGCTACGGCCGCGCCCTGGGCGGCTACGTGGACCTGCGGCTGAGCCCCGATCTGCCCGACGAGGATCGATCCGTGGTGAGCGTGGATGTCTACCAGGCCCAGCTCTTCCACGAGCGCAAGCTCGGTGAACGCACCGCCCTGAGCGTCTCGGGCCGTCGCTCCTACATCGACTCGGTGCTCACCCCGCTGCTCAGCCAGGGGGATCTCACCATCCAGGCCCCGCGGTACTACGACGGGCAGGTGCGGCTGCAGCACGAGACCCGTCGCGGAGACAGCGTCGACGCGTTGTTCTTCATGAGCGATGACCGCTTCCGCTTCCTGGGCAAGGACGCCGATGGCCAGGACGAGACCCTGGCGGCCCTGGCCACCAACTTCCAGAAGCTGCGGCTGCGCTGGCTGGTGGGGTTGGAGGGCGACTGGGCCCTCGAGAACCTGCTGCTCATGGGCCCCGAAGCCCAGACCTTCGAGTTCGCCCGTGGCAGCGAAGCCTACGAGAAGCGGCTGACCCTGGGCCTGCGGGAAGAGCTGCGGCTCGAGGCGGACGAGGATCGGCGCCTGGGCACCCGCCTGGGGGTGGACCTGCTCTGTGGCCGCGACAGCTATCTGTACGACGTGGCCTTCTACACCGAGCGCGAAGAGGGCGAGGGCTGGTTCTGCGCCCCGGCCCCCTACGCCGAGCTCACCGCCCGGCTGGGGCCCGTCACCCTCACCCCGGGCGTGCGCGGCGACATGCTGCTGCTGCCCGAGAGCACCCTGTACGCCGCCGACCCCAGGCTGGGGCTGCGCTGGGTGCTGGGCGACTCCACCACCCTCAAGGCGGGCACCGGGCTGTACAGCCAGTTCCCCACCTTCCGGGAGCTGAACGCCGACGCCGGCGGCAACCCGGATCTGGTGGCGGAGCGCGCCTGGCAGAGCTCCATGGGCCTCGAGCGGCAGCTCGGCTCGTCCATGCGGGCGGAAGTCACCGGCTTCTACAACGACCTGGACCGCCTGGTGGTGGGACGCGAGGACCGCTTCTCCTTCTTCACCGGCCCCCCCATCCGTCGGGACTTCGACACCGACCCCTACGACAACGCGGGCACGGGTAGGACCTACGGGGTGGAGCTGCTGCTGCGCTACACCGACGATCTGACGGTGGCCCAGCTCGCCGCCACCTACAGCCGCTCCGAGCGCACCGGGCGTGACGGGGTCACCGAGCTGTTCGAGTACGACCAGCCCCTGATCCTCAACCTGCTGGCCAGCCGCGAGCTGCCCCGCTCCTGGCGCATCGGCGCCCGCGCTCGCTATGGCTCGGGCAACCCCTACACGCCGGTGATCAACCGCATCTACAACCTGGACGATCGCAGCTGGCTGCCGGTCTACGACTCCGGCGAGTACGAGCGCCTGCCGGCGTTCTTCAGCTTGGATGTGCGGGTGGACAAGAGCTTCGCGTTCCGCCGGTGGGAGCTGACCACCTACCTGGATGTGCAGAACGCCACCTTCTACAAGAACGTCGAGATCATGAACTACTCTGCCGACTATGGCGAGGAACAACCCATCGCCGGCCTGCCGGTTGTGCCCAGCTTCGGCCTGAAGGGGGAGTGGTAATGAACCCGCGCATCATCAGCGTCATCCTGTGGACCACCCTGGCCGCGGTGGGCTGCACCGACGGGCCCAGTGACGACACCCTGGTGGACGAGCTGCGGGTGCTGGCCATCCAGGCCGATCCCCCCGAGGCCGCCCCGGGCCAGGACGTCGAGCTCACGGTGACCATCGCCGATCCCGCCAGCACCGGCGCCGAGGTGCTGCTGTGGCACTGCACGGATCTGGGTACGGGCTGCCTCGAAGAGGGCACCCCCCACACCTGGACCCAGGACTTGCAGGGAGACAGCGTGGGGGTCACGGCCACGGTGCCCGACGCCCTGGCGGCCTTCGCCTCGGCAGAGCCCGTGCGGGCCACCCTGGTGTGGGCCCTGGCCTGCGAGCCCGGCCTCTGCCCCCAGCTGGATGACCCCGACGGCTGGGATCTGTCCAGCCCCACCGAGTGGCTGGGGGACCTTCCCATGCTGGGGGTGTCCCTGGCCTTCAACGCCATGGCCATCTCCACCCGGGACGACGGTCTGCAGAACCCGGTGGTGGCGCGGGTGGGAGCCGACCCCATCGAGGCCGATCCGGGAGAGCTGGTGGCCCTGGACTTCACGGTCCAGCTGGACGTCGCGGCGACGGTGGACACCCTGGCCTTCGGCTACGCAACCGCCGGCGGGTTCGGAACCACCGAGTACGCCATCGGCGACGACGGTGAGGTCACCCTCGAGTGGTATGCCCCGGAAGACGCCGGCGTCGCGACCCTGTACGTGGTGGTCAACGACGGTGCGGGCGGCGTGGGCGTGTGGGTGGATCAGGCCACCGTGCGCTGATCTACTGCTCGAGCAGCCAGCTCACCATGAGCTCGAGCTCTTCGTCGGTGCCGTCGAAGTACTGCAGGTGGGTGTAGCCGTCGTGGTCCTTCTTGCGCTTCAGCCAGCGGCGCAGGGAGCAGGGCTTGTACTCGTCGCCCAGGTCCGCGAGGTCCGGGCCGGTCACGGTCTGATCACCGAGTTTTTCCACCGATGCCGCGGGCACCGCGTGGCACCCGTTGCAGTTCTGGCCCACGAAGATGGCCTTACCCGGGGCATCGTCGGCGGCGACCATGCCGCTGGCTGCGGAGAGCATCAGGGCCCCGAGGGTCAGGGCGGCGGTGGTTGGAGCGCTTCGTCCCATGCTGTGCCTCTCGAAAGGGTGGCGTCGCAGTATAGTCACGGCCGCTGGGGGCCGCTCGGCCTCATCCCACCACCAGCGTCCTCAGCCGGTTCAGCGCCGCGGCGAGCTCGTGGCGTCGAGGTTGGATGATGTCCCCCACGGGCTCGCGGTGCGGAGAGAGGGCGTCCAGGCCTTCGGCGGCCAGGATGGCCTCGAGCTTGTCCAGCGCGCGGGGCACGGGGGTGGGATCGGACAGCTCCGACAGCACCCGCAGGGCGTGGCCGAGGGTGGCTGCGTGGGCAGCGTCGAGCACCTGCTCCACCGCCAGCAGATCCACCTCTTCGCCGCCGTAGCTCACGCCGCGATCACTGCGAGCGCGCACCTTGCCGCGCCCGGTGGGCTCGAGACTGCGGGGGTCGAGCAGGCGAGGGGACGGCCCGGGCAGGGGGCCCGGGGGCTGGGGCGCTGGCCCGGCGATGGCGTGGGCCTGATCGGTCACCACCCGGGGCTCCCAGCTCTCCATGGCGATGACCGTGTCGGCGACAGCCAGGTAGTCGCCGACCCCTCCCACCACCATGACCAGGGAGATGTCACGCTCGCGGTGCAGCTGTCGCACCCGCTCCACCAGGGGGGTGATGGGTTCCTTGTCCGGGGCGATGAGCTGCCGCATGCGGGCGTCCCGCACCAGCAGGTTGGTGGCGGAGCTGTCCTCGTCCAGCAGCAGCACCCGGGCGCCGCTCTCCACGGCTTCGGCGATGGCGGCGGCCTGGGAGGTGGAGCCCGAGGCGTCGTCGGTGCTGAAGGGGGCGGTGTCTCGACCGCCTGGCAGGTCCATCAGGAAGGCGGAGATGTCCACTTTCTCCACCCGTCGGCCTTCCTCGGCCTTGACCTTCACCGTGTCGGGGTCGCTCACCACCCCCTCGCGGCCGTCGCCGGGCCGGTGGTCCAGGTGGCCCCACTGCAGGGCCTGCAGCAGGGTGGACTTGCCGTGGAAGCCGCCGCCGACGATCAGGGTGACGCCGGTGGGGATGCCCATGCCGGTCACGGGGCCCTGATCGGTCTCGAGGCGGACGCGGAGCTCGGGTGGGGAGGAGAAGGGCAGGGCACCGGCGAGGGGCTGGCGGTCTACCCCCGAGGCCCGAGCCAACACCGCCCCGTCGGCCACGAAGGCCACCAGCCCCCGCTGGCGCAGCTGGCGGCGCAGGGCCCGCTGACGCAGCACCGAGGCGATGTGGGCCTGGAGGTGGTCGCTGAAGCGGCCGGGCTGGAGCAGGCGGGCCAGGGCGGGCAGGTCTTCGAGCAGCAGAGCCGCGGCTTGATCGCCCAGGATGCGCCTGCCCCGCGCGGGCAGCCCCGCCTGCAGCCGGAGCTCGGCGCTGCCGTCGGCGTGCAGGCGCAGGGACGAGCGCGCCAGGATCTCGGGGCCTGGGCGGTAGACCGTGAGCTCGCCCGAGCGCCCGGAACCCCTGCGCTCGTCTCGGAGGCCATGGCCCACGCGCCGCAGCAGCCAGTCCTCGGCGGCCTCCCGCCGGTCGGGGTCGGTGCAGGTGGCGGTGTCGATGCCGGTGGGCGCGAAGATCCGCAGCCTCGAAGGGGCGGCGTAGGGATCGCCCTGGACGTGATCCACCGCCAGATCGAGCTCGCCAAGTCGCCAGCGACCCTTCAGATCCCGGTAGGCGGGGTAGGGACGTCCGTCGATGCTCTGGAGCCGGGACTCGAGTCGGGGGCGGTCGGGCATGGGGCTCGGTGGTGCGGGTGATGGCGCGGCTCGGGTTTGTACAGGAGACCCCTGACAGGGCGTTTCATAGCGACTTTGGTGCAGGTCGTCCGCGCAGAGGGTCCACGGGGGCCTTATCGAGCCCTCCCCGTCGACCCGTCCCCTCGGAGGAACATCGCCGTGATCACGCACAGGCTTCGGCCGAGGTTTCAGGTCTCGCTGCCTCTTGCCCCTGCGGCGGTGTTGGACAGGCTCGCCTCGCGCTTTGGAGAGCCCGACTGTCCCTGCAGCGTCATGGCCTCCGAGGCTCACCAGCTCGTCGAGCTGCGCGTGAACGAGGAGGAACGGCACCTCTGGTCGCCCACGCTCAGCGTGACGGTGATCGCGGACGAGTCCGGCTCGGGCTGCGTCGTCCACGGCCTGGTGGGCCCCAACCCGAACGTCTGGACCCTCTTCGCCATGCTCTACATGGGCCTGCTGACCATGACCCTCTTCGCCGGGATTCTCGGCCTGGTGCAGTGGACGCTGGGCCTACCTGTCTGGGGCCTGGGGGTCACGGCGGGGCTGGTGGTTGCCCTGGGCGTTTCCTATGGGCTGTCCCAGGCCGGCCAGCGGCTCGCGGCCCCACAGACAGCGATGCTGCGGCAGGTGCTGGAGGATGCGCTCGCGCGGTCGTCGTCCTGACGGGCGCACGGGTTAAGCTCCAGCCCTTCCCCGACCCCACGCGCACCCAAGGAAGCCGCCATGCTCGAACCCACCATCGATCCTGCCGCCCTCGAGATCTGGGCCGACTACCTCATCGATCACTCTGTTGGGGGCGTAGGCCCGGGCGACGTGGTGATGATCAAGGGCGAGCGCATCTGCTGGCCGCTCATGGCGATCCTCGAGCGCAAGGTCATCGAAAAGGGCGGCACCCCCGACGTCTACATGGTGCCCCCCAACAACGAGCGCGGCCGTGTGTGGTCCGCCGACATGGCCCGCACCGGCACCCCGGATCAGATCGGCAACACCCCGGCGTGGAACAAGGACCGCTACGAGGTGATGAACAAGTACATCGAGGTGCTCGGCGCCGAGGATCCCACCCTGTACGCGGGCTTGAACCCGGAACAAGCCGGCCTGCTGGCAAAGGCCGATCGCCCCTTCAGCACCCTGCGCCTGGCGCGCACCTGGGTCATCACGCTCTACCCCACCCCGGGCATGGCCAAGGCCGAGGGCATGGAGCTGGACGAATACGTGGACTTCATCGTCCGCGCCTCCACCCAGGACCCGCAGCCCCTCAAGGAAGCCGAAGAGGCCCTCGAGCCCTTGTTCAACCAGGCCAAGAAAGCCACCATCATCACGCAGCACCCCCACGACGGCCGTGAGCTCACCCTCACCATGGACCTCTCCAAGAGCCAGGGCGTGCTCTGCTACGGTCTGCGCAACTTCCCCGACGGCGAGATCTTCACCAGCCCCGACGCCAACAGCGTGCAGGGCCAGATCTTCGTCGATCTGCCGGTGAGCTACGGCGGCGTGGACATGATGGGCATCTACCTCGAGTTCGAGGCCGGCCGCATCGTGAAGTACGACGCGGATCAGGGCCGGGGGCAGCTCGAGGCCATCATCGAGACCGACGAGGGCTCCCACCGCCTGGGTGAGTTCGCCCTGGGCATGAACCCGGGCCTCGAGAAGGTGCTCAAGCATCCCCTGTTCGTCGAGAAGGTCGGCGGTACGTTGCACATCGCCATCGGCATGTCCTACGAGGACTGCTACGTGGATGACCCCTCCACCGACGAAGGCAAGGCGCGGCTGCAGGCCTTGGTCGAGCAGGGTGTGTGCAACCAGTCCGCGCAGCATGTGGACATCGTCACCGACTTCCGCCCGGGTGGCTGCGGCCGCCGGGTGCTGCTCGATGACGTCGAGGTGGTGGTCAAGGACGGGCTGTGGGTGGTGAAGTAGGGCCCCAGAGCCTCCCCCGCTCGGGGGAGGGTAGAACGGCCCAGACCCCACCCTGACCCCGCGCAGTTGGCCAAACGAGGCTACATAGGGCGCATCCAATCTGGAGGTTCCCATGCGCGCGGCGTTCATTCCCGGTCTCCTGCTCCTTGCGGTGTCCTGTACCCAGCCCGAGGGGGCCTTCCCAGGTGAGTGCTGGGACGGAGACGACAACGACAGCGACGGGCTCACCGACTGCGACGACCCCGACTGTGACGGGTCTGTCGAGTGCTCCGGAGACACGGACACGGACACCGAC
>CALDOK010000104.1 GCA_937912125.1 uncultured Pseudomonadota bacterium | reverse complement strand
GTCATGGCGGTGGCGCGGAGTGGCTCGACACACTCGACATGCTGACACTTCTCGCAGCAGCACCAGCCGACTCGCCACGGCTCTCCACACTTCGGACAGATATCCGGGTAGCGTTCGAGCTTCTCGACCCGCCACGAGCTGCGCTGGTCCCAGCGGATGGCGGGAGGCATAGTCAGTGACTCGGATTCGTCCCACATCACCACCGGGCGGGTGTCGATGATCCGTCGTCGTCGGGGACCGCCTCTACTGATCCAACTACTGAGTTCCTCCATGTCCATCTGCGCTTCCTGCACGGTGGTGTAGGTTTGCGATCCGACCTGCAACCACTCGTCTCCGTAGAGAGCTTGCACGACGTAGGGGCGTTCTTCACTCATGGAGAATCCTTCGAGACACGCTCGATCTCGCGACCCAGCCAGACGGCAGCGCCGATCTCGGTGACCAGATCGCTGTTGATGCACTGGCGGGCCAGGTCGGCGGCGGTCTTGGCCTCGAAGGTGGCGATCACCTCGGAGCCGTCAGGGGTCATGGCGGTGGCGCGGAAGTAGGTGGGGCTCGTCATGGCGTCTTTCGGGGTCGGCCCGTCGAACTGGCTGTGGTGACCGTTGTGCCCCTCCGGTCGCTCGCACGTCCCTGCCGAGCACATGCGCTGGGATACCTCGACCCGCCACGAGCTGCGCTGGTCCCAGCGGATGGCCGGGGGCTGGTAGCCGTCTACGACCTTGCGAGCGGCGTCCCAGTCGCGCTCGTACAGGTGGGCGCTCAACGACAGGCACGTCACGGTGCCCACCTTCATGCCCTGGCGAGCGGACATGTCGCACAGCCACATGCACACCGCCGCCAGGTTCTGCGGGTAGGCGGCAAAGTAGTCGTGGGAGCGGAAGTTGATGGTGACGTGGAGGACGTAGACAGGAAGCTCGTCAGGATTCTGGATCATCCCGGCGAACTGGCAATCCCCGGCATGTTCTTCGCCCGTCTCGGCGGCACAGTAGCAGCACTCCGTACCCTTCATGGTGGGTACGGCTCGGAACTGCACGCCCACCAGGCAGGGCTTGCCCTTCGCGCCAGCTCTGCTGAACTTGGATGGATGCCAGGGAGTCACGAAGTGGCCCCGATAGCTGGGGTCGGCCTCGATGGCGGCGTTCAAGGCAGCGATCTGATCGTCTTTTGAATGTGGTAGAAGTGTTCCGCCACACCCTGAAGTCATACACGCCTTTTCTTCCAATCCATGCGTACAGCCACAGCTATCGCAGCGTTTGATGGTCGCCTTGTCTCCACACAACAAACTCCCGTAGCTGTAGTTCATACCCTCACCCTTGGCGGGGCTGATGAGCCGGTCGGTGTAGGCGCGCAGTTCGTCGTAGGTGAAGCCAAAGAGGTGATGAGGTGCTCGTTTTTCGGCAGTGTCTTTCTCGTAGCCATCCACAGCGATGTTCGCGCACGTCAAGGTCGGATCGCGGATCACGCCCACCATGTTCAGCACCTCGAGCGTCTCTCCGTAGTGGGTGTCGATCTTCCGTCCAGCTCGCAGGATCTCGCCCATGACCTGGCACCACAGGCTCTCGAGGGTGTCGGCCTCGAAGCGCGGGGCCGTGCGGGGAGCGACCGTGACGGTGGCCTGGGGGACGGACAGGGGGAGATAGATGGCCTCGCCCCATGTCTCCAACAGGTTGCCGGTGGTGATCATGGCGTCGGGGTCGTCACGGACCACCAAGTAGTTCTCCTGGTCGAACAGGTAGGTGTGGTCGAACAAGGTGGAGAGGTAGGGGGAAAGCTCGCTGGCCTTCATCAGCTCGATGGCCTTCGGGGCGAGCTTCCACAGCTCGAACAGTGTGTGCTTCACCGCCTGGTTGTCGGTGATGTCGGGGCCGTCCCACACCACCACCCGGAGCTGGGGGTTGGCCAGCAGGCCACGCACCAGCATTTCGATCCCGCGCATGGTGCGGAGGGGACCGACGACGGCAGCATGGGGCCACCGCTTACGGGCTCGAGCTGCGTCGTGCCAGCCGCTGATCACGGCCACCCGGTCCCAGGTGCCGGGTGGGGAGGGGTGAACGTCCAGGTCGGTGTTGGCCCAGGGGAGGGTGAATTGAGTCATGGTCGTTCCAAGAGTCGGTGGCGGTGGGAAGTAGTGGTCGGTTCGAGGTGGGTGTCGGGGCGCTTCATGTTGCACTGCCACCAGCACCAAGGATGTTTTCTGTCAATGCGCTTCACGATGCGTTGCAGTCTTTGTGGCATCCATCCGTACCTATGGACAGGTAGGTAGAACCCTGGACGGCGGCGGGTGAGCCTGTACCAGCTCCCGTCCACACGGACGCGGACCAGG
>CALDOK010000103.1 GCA_937912125.1 uncultured Pseudomonadota bacterium | reverse complement strand
CGTCGACGTCATCGGCCCCCAGAACGGGATCAGCTCGCGGCTGCAGCTCGAGCTCACCAGCACCCTGTTCGATCCCGAACTCAAGCGCTTCATCGCCCGCAAGACCCTCGAGCTCACCGAGACATCCAGGCTACCCCTGGTGATCTGGCTGCCCGCCGGCAGCTACCTGATCAACGGCCACGAGCTGACCATCCGAGCCGGCGACCAGACCACCCTGCAGCTGCCCGTCTCGGCGCTCGGCTCTCGAGGCATGGCCGCACTACAGGTGATGCGCCTGGAACTGGGCGGAGGCTTTGGGGTGTTGCTGGGTCAGCGTGTCTCGAACATGCACCCGTCCATCGAAGCCCATCTCTCCCTCACTCAGCCCCTCGGTCGGCTGCTGCTGGGAGCCACCATCGACAAGTCCTTCCGCAGCTACGAGGTCGACGGGTACGAGCCCAGCAGCAACCTCGCCGCCTTCGGTGGCGGCCTGCGTCTGGGCACCGAGTTGCTGCTCGGGGGCCCCCTCGCCTTCCGGCCCTTCCTGGGCTACCGCTACGGCCTGCTCCCTGGCGTGGCTTTCGACTGCCGCGACGCCCGCGAAGGCCTCAGCTGCCAGCCAGAGATCGACGATCCCCAGGTCACGGACCGCTTCTACGGCACCGCCAAGCTGCACGTCGTCGCCCTGGACCTGGGCGTGGACTTCCGCGAGGGCGGCCGCACCAACGCCCTGGGCGTAGGGGTCCGCGTGGGCCTGGACCAGGCGTTCGGCAAGGTGTCCAGCGCCTCCCAGGCCGCCTACCCCGGCACGGATCAAGCCGTGACCATCGACGTCCAAGACGGATCGTTCCACGCCACTGGCGTGCGCATCCTCACCAACATCTCCATCGCGCTCTAGGAGCCATCGGGACCCGCCATGACTCGCACCACCATGCTCCTCACCGCCCTGCTTGTGCCATCCCTCGCCCTGGCCAAGGCCCGGCCCATCAGCCCAGACTACGAGGCCAACTGCCAGAGCCCACGCTGGTCGCCGGACGGCTCGCGCCTGGCCTACGAGGTCAACTTCCATGACCGCAAGGCCATCGAGCAGTTCATCTTGGTGCCCGGCCAGGGACAGCCCAACCCGGTGCGCCCCATGACCCGCGGGGCCAGCGCCATCACCGCGGGCTTCGCCACCGCCAGCACCGACATGGTGGTGCACGAGCTGAGCTGGGCACCGGCCCACATCAACAGCTTCGTCTACGCGGCCTCCGGCCCGGATCGCGACTACAATCTCTACATCGACCAGAGCCCCGTGGTCAGCAGCCCCGGGGCCGACGGCGGCCCCAAGTGGAGCCCTGATGGGCGCTGGATCGCCTTCACCAGCGCCCGCACTGGCCAGGGCGACATCTACCTGCTCGACACCAACGCCGTCGAGCAAGCCCCCAAGCAGCTCACCGACGCCCCCACCTCGGCCGAGCTCTACATCGCCTGGTCGCCGGACTCCAAGAAGCTCGCCTATGTCGGCCACAACGACGACGGCGACAACCTCTACCTCATCGGGGACCTGGCCAACCCCAAGCCCAGCCCGCTCACCACATGGGGCCACACCCAGACCCGGCCGGCCTTCTCCCCCGATGGCAAGCAGATCGCGTTCTACTCGAACCACCGGGATCCTTCCCGCTTCGATCTCTACGTCCTGCCCCTCGGCGGCACCCCGCGCGTGGTGGCCGAGCGGGTGGTCATGGACAGCGACGGTCCTGCCTGGACTCCAGACAGCAAGCACCTGATCTACGTGCTCGACGACGAGACGCGCTACGACCCCATCTACGCAGCCCCGGTCGCCCAGCCCAGCGGCGCCAAGCCGCTGCCCACCGGCACCGTGGGCAACGGCGACCTGGATCTGACCACCGGCACCGACGGGCGCATCTACCTGGCGGTGAGCGCCCAGGGCCTCGAGGGCGACGACCGTCGCGACTTCAAGCGCGTGTACGTGATGGAGCTCGACGAGCTGCCATAGCCCACAGAGGCGCTACCACCCCATCGCCACCACGCAGCTGAACAGGTGCACGGTGGCCGGCCCTACGGGCTCGGGAGCCAGCTCGAGGCCACTGAAGAAGCCCGCCATGGGTGCCGGCGGCAGCATGGCCTTCAGCACTACCGCGTCGTGCTCTGGGATTCCCTGGAATGCCGGTCCGCGGCCGCTGCAGTTGACCACCAGCTGGAAGCTCGGGGCCCCAGGGGCAGCGCTGGAGCAAGCCAGCTCCATGGCCATGGCGTTGAGGTCCAGCCGAGCGTGGTCGAGATCCCTGAGCACGAAGCAGATGCGATCACCCTCTTCGAGCTCGCCCCCCAGATACAGCGCCCCCACCCGGTCCTCGACCCCCAGCAGTGGCCGCACCACGAACTCACCCCGGGCGACGGCCAGAGGGCCCTGGCCCAGGACCTTGGCCACCAGCACTCGCCGGCCCAGATCTGCATCGTCCAGCCGAGCCTGCTTCACCACCCGGTGGAGGATCTTCGCGGCCGGGCGGCCGGCGATGCTGGTGAGCAGGCGGCCGTTGGCGCCCGTGACCCTGCCCACGGGCGAGATGGCCCGGCAGGAGTGCGCCACGCCGGCGGTGGGGTCGCACTCGCGGATCACCAAGGCTGCCAGCGCGTCACCGTGGGAGCCCCACTCGCTGAACACCCAGTCTGGCCCCTGGAGGTTCACCGCTCCCCCGCCTGTGATGGCGCCCGCACCGGCGCTGCGGGCCATGACGGCCTCGAAGACCTTGGGCTGGAAGCCGGAGGTGCTGATCATGGCCACCGACAGATCCCCCGGCCTGGCTACGGTGGCCAGGGCTTGGGCGGCAGCCTGGTTGCGCTCACTCAGATCCCGGATGAGCAGTGAGGTGAAGCGACCAGGGGTGGGGTCGCTGAAGGCCATGGCCGCTACGCCCGGGGCATCGAAGACCTCGCGGTCCTCTGCGATCACGCCGGGTACCACGCCGCCCACGATGCGCTTGATCCCCAGCCCCTCCTTGAGCCGCGCCAGCATGGCGTCCAGGGCGTCGGCGTGGTGGTGGGTGATCCACACCAACACGGCGTCGGCCTTGCCCACACCCGCAGCCACCGTGGCCCGACCGACGGCCTCGGTGACAGCCGCCACGGACTGCGGCTTGGTGGATAGTCCTACACCAACGCGCACGAGGACTCCTGGGGGATGGTCCCTTGCTCCGTAACGCGGCGACGAGCCGAGGAGGCGCCCGGGGCTGTGAGGACCACCACCCGTCCATCCGTGTGTTGCCCCGCGCGGACGCGGTGGAATACTGGGCAGGTCCCCAGGACAGGAGAGCGGAATGGTCCTCGTCATCGGCGCCACAGGAGATCTCGGGTCCCAGGTCGTGCGCGGCCTGCGTGCTGCCGGAGCGCCCGTCCGCTGCCTGGTACGTCAAGGCAGCGCCTACTTCTGGCTCAACGACACCGGCGCGGACTACTTCTTCGGCGACCTGCGCGAGCCCGACACCCTGCGCCGGGCATGCGCCGGGGTGCGCCACGTCATCGCGTGCGCCGGGCTGCGCACCGAGGGCCGCCGCAGCCACCATGACAACGTCACCCGCGCGGGCCACCACGCCCTGTGGCGGGCCGCTCGCACCGCGGGCGTCCAGCGGGTGGTGTTCGTCTCCTGCCTGGGCGCGGAGCGCTTCCACGGCTCCCCGGCCCATCGCGCCAGGGCCGACGCCGAGGACTCCCTGCGAGCCTCGGGGCTCGAGCACGTCATCCTCAGGCCGTCCCTGTTCGCCACCACCTTCGCCCTGGCCGCCCGCTACGGTGCCGAGAATGGCTGGGTGCCAATGCTGGGCAAGGGGGACAACCCCGTCTCACCCATCGGCGTGGCCGACCTGGCCCTGGCCGCCGTGGCCAGCCTGGACCTCCCCGCCCTGCGCGATCGCAGCATCGACGTGGGAGGGGACGAGTCGCTCGGCTACCGTGAGGCGCTCGAGCGCGCCCTGCAGGCCGCCGGGGCGCTCGGCGCGTCGCCGGCCCAGGCGCCGGCCATGCTCAGGGGCGCCGGCCTGCCGCTGCTAGGGCGGCTCCAGCCCCGCTGGGCCACCCGTCTGCGGGAGCTCGAGGTCCACGCCAACCAGGATCTCAGCGTGCCAGCAGGCAGCTTCACGGCGGCCTTCGGCTGGGCCCCGCAGCCCTATCAGGTGGCCCTGGAGGCTGCCCTGGCGGCGCCGCCCCGCCCCGAGGACATCCTCGAGATCTACCCGCTGATGCAACACCGAGGGCCCCAGGCCACCGCCTACGAGCCCGGCGTCATGCCCCTGGACCAGCTGCCTGAGGGGCCCCCGACGGCGCGATAGCGCGCCGGGGGGCTGCCGGTAGGTGGCCGAAGGTCAGTGGCCCGCGGGAGCCTTACCCTTGGAACCCTTGGGCTTGGCGTTCCACAGCCGGTAGGCCAGGAAGGTACCCACCAGGGCCAGGGGCACCATGGAGATGGGCCAGGCCACCCAGTTCGAGGGCTCGGCGGCATCACCCACCAGCTCGCCGGCGGCATTGAGCTCTTCGCCGGGCAGGATGGCCGCGTAGGTGAAAGACATCACCGCCGTGCCCAGGTAGACAAAGCCGTCGATGATGCCGACGGCCACCCCCACGTTCTTGGCGCCGCCGAAGTCCATGCTGGCCGTACCCGACAACATCCCGTGCACGCCGATGACGGCCATGGACATGGCTACGACCATCCAGCCCACCGCGGCGGTGTCGTAGGTGAAGATCAGCACGATGCCGCTGGCGGCCATGAAGGCGTAGAGCAGGCAGGCCACGGGGCCGCGGCGGGACTGGAAGAAGTGGTCGGAGAGCACACCGGCCACCACGCCGCCCAGGATCCCGGCGCAGCACAGCAGCAGGCCCCAGTTGTCGTAGACGAAGCTGTCGGTCAGGTGGAGGATCTCGTCGGTCTGCTTCGCGTAGGTGCGGAACCACTGCATGATGGACTGGCGCAGGAAGCCGGAGCAGAACTCCACCAGGGCGATGGTCATGATGATGGGGTTGCGCAGCATCAGCTTGAAGACGTCCAGCACCGGCAGGCGCGGCGAGTCGTCGCCCGCGGTGGCGTCGCCGGTGTGGAAGTCCAGCAGCCCGGCATCGCCCGGCGTGTCCTTGACCATGAAGAAGTCGGCCACCCAGAAAGCCGCCAGGATGATCGTGGGGATGAAGAAGACCCAGGGCAGCCCAGCGTGGGAGTCCAGCTCGGTGGCGAAGCCGTCGAGGATGAACTTGGACCAGTCGAAGGCGAAGTAGACGCCCAGGCTGATGAGGATGCCGAAGATGGCGCCGAAGACGCCGCGCTCCCGCACGTGGAACCAGGGAGCGTTGACCTTGACGATGCTGACCGCGCCGAAGCTCTGGAAGTACATGTTGACGGCGTACAGCACCGAGTAGATGACCACGAAGTTGGCGGCCAGCTGGTCGTAGAACAGGCCATGGTGCAGCAGGGAGACGGCGCCCAGGCCCATGGCGAGGTTGGCCAGCAGCGCGCCGCCAGCGCCGATGAGGATGGCCTTCTTGCCGCCGATGCGGTCGGTGAGCGGCCCGTTGATCAGGAACGCGAAGCCGTAGACCACGGTGCCCACGCCGAAGATGGTGGCGAAGTCGGCGTTGCCCATCAGGGCCGAGCCATCGGAGCCCGCGATCTCCTCGAAGGCATGCTTCGAGACCTTGAGGTTGTAGCGGCCCATGTACAGGAAGGCGTAGGTGAGCCCCAGGGGCAGCCAGTTCATCACACGGCGGACCTTGAAGGCCTTGCTGTGGTTCACACCCTCGACCTTGGGCAGCCGCATGATGACGAAGGCCACCACGATGAGCAGGATGGCGATGGGAGCGGACTTCTTGCCCCAGGCCACCATGGCGCTGTCCTGCTCACCTTCTTCGGCGTCCGCGCTGGCGCCATGGGCTGCTGGCGCGCCGGACCCAGCGGCCACGTCGGCAACGGGAGCGGCCGGAGGCTGTGCTGGCTCGGAGGCCGCCGGGTCACTGTCCGGCCTCGGGGTGGAACCGTCAGCAGCGGCGGCGCCGGCCGGCGCAGGGGCCGCGTCGGGCGCTGGAGCCGCGTCGGGCGCGGACGTTGGCTCCCCAGCAGCGGGCTCGGCCTGGACCGGATCGACGCCGGCAGGATCCACATCAGCGGAGACCACGGGCTTGGCGAACGAGGGGGCATCGTCCTGGGCCAGGGCGCTCGAGGGCAGACCGCTGGTGACGAGCAGGACGGCGAGCAGCCCGAAGAGCTGCAGGAAAGGGCGCAAGAAGGGGCTCATCGCCACGACTCCCGGGATGTGCGGATGCACCCCATGTAGCACGCCGGGCGCAGCCTCGAGAGGGTGACCGGGCTCACAACCTGGTCCACCCTGCCACCAGCAGAGCCCACGTTCCGGTACCCGTCGTCACATGATCGGCCTGTCTGGCCCGGGCCCGGGTCCGCGGCCGCGGAGCGCCTGGGCCCCAAGCCCGCTAAATTGGGCCCCATCGCTGGAATGACATCCTCGATTGGGGCCTCCCCCTGGGATAGGCTGCCGGTCTTCATCATCCTCGGAGGACCCTGATGCTCGCACGCAAGATCCACGACCGCGTCCACTGGGTGGGCGCCCAGGACCCCGACCGCACGGTCTTCGACGCGCTGATCCCCCTGCCCCACGGCACCACCTACAACTCCTGGTACGTCACCGGCAGCGAGAAGTGTGCCCTGATCGACACCGTGGACCCCCAGTTCGCAGATCAGCTGCTCGAGCGCCTCGAGAGCATCGGCGCCAAGCCCGACTTCCTGATCTCGAACCACGCTGAGCAGGATCACAGCGGCATGCTGCCGGCCATGGCCAGGCTGTTCCCGGACGCCGAGATCCTGTGCTCCCCCAAGGCCAAGCAGATGCTGCTCAACCTGATGGAGCTGCCCGAAGAGCGCATCCGGGTCGTCGCCGACGGCGAGACCCTCTCCCTGGGCGACCGCACCCTGCAGTTCATCCACGCTCCCTGGGTGCACTGGCCCGAGACCATGCTCACCTTCCTGGTCGAAGACGGCGTCCTCTTCCCCTGCGACCTGTTCGGCTCCCACTTCGCCTCCAACACCGCCTGGGCCTCCCAGGCCGTGGGCGTGCTGCGCGAGGCCAAGCGCTACTACGCCACCATCATGATGCCGTTCACCAAGCCCATCGGGAAGCACCTGGACCGCCTGGCAGGCCTGGACATCAAGCTCATCTGCCCCAGCCACGGCCCCTCGTGGGACGAGCCCTGGGTCATCATGGATGCCTACCGCGACTGGACCTCCGGCCCCATCCGCGACAAGGTCGTCATCGCCTACGTGTCCATGCACGAGAGCACCCGCCGCATGGCCCTGCACCTCGAGGATCGCCTGTTCGAGGCGGGCACCCAGGTGGATGTGTATGACCTCGAGCAGGTGGATCTGGGCATGGTGGCCGCCTCGGCCGTCGACGCCGGCACCGTCCTCATCGGCACCCCCACCGTGCTGGGCGGCGCCCACCCCATCGCGGTCTCCGCGGCCTACCTGCTGGCCCTGCTCAAGCCTCGCACCAAGTGGCTGGGCATCTTCGGCAGCCACGGCTGGGCAGGAAAGTCCGTGCCTCACCTGCTGAGCCTGCTCGAAGGCGTCAAGTGTGAACGCCTCGAGCCCGTGACCGTCAAGGGCCTGCCCAAGACCAACGACTTCAGCGCCATCGACGAGCTGGCCCGCACCATCGTGGCCCACCACGCAACTCTGGCCGACAAGGCCTAGAACCCACCACACTGGGGAGGAATCCGATGTCCAAGCGCAACACCATCTTTCGCTGTGAGCTCTGCGGCAACATGGTCGATCTCGTCGCCCATGGCGGCGGCACGCTCGTCTGCTGTGGCCAGCCCATGACCGTACAGGGCGAGAACACCACCGACGCCGCCGTCGAGAAGCACGTGCCCGTGATCGAAGCCATCCAGGGCGGCTACACCGTCGTGGTCGGCAGTGTCGAGCACCCCATGGCTGCCGCCCACTGGATCCAGTGGATCGAGCTGGTGGCTGGCGACACCGTACAGCGGCAGTTCCTGAGCGCCGGCGACCCGCCACGGGCCACCTTCCTCACCGACGCCCCGTCCGTGAGCGCTCGCGCCTACTGCAACCTGCACGGCTTCTGGAAGGCCTAGCCCGCGTCTCTGCGGCGGACGCCAGCCTGCACGAACTGACGAAGCGCAGTTCTGGCTACGCCGCAGGAGAACGGAGCGCCGGTGACCTCGCCTACAACGCGTGAACCTCATGGGCGCAGAGGCTCACGGGCCTGTCTGTCACCTTACCGAATCGCCTCGGCGCCCCCAAACCCGTATGCCGAATCTGATACCTAATGGTTCCGGCCGTTCTGGTTAGGGGCCGCGGCTCCCAATCGTCATCCCGAAGCCCTGGGCCTCACTCCATGTCACGCTTCATCTTTCCTGCGTGGACCAACCAGCTCAAGGTCCTCATTCCGGTCCTCCTGCTGGGTGGCGCCGCCTACCTCACTCTGCTGGTGGCCTGGGGCGCGTCTCCTGAGACCACCGACGTCGGCTACCAGCCGGTCCAGCCTGTGCCCTACAGCCACGCCTTGCACGCGGGAGAGCTGGGCATCGACTGCCGCTACTGCCACACCAGCGTCGAGGACAGCGCCCACGCCAACCTTCCGCCCACCCAGACCTGCATGAACTGCCACCAGCGGGTGCGCACCGAGAGCATCAAGCTCGTGCCGGTCCAGGAGAGCTTCGCCTCGGGCCTGCCCGTCGAGTGGGTTCGCGTCCACGATCTGCCTGACTACGTCTACTTCGACCACAGCGTCCACGTGAACCAGGGCGTCGGCTGCGTGGAGTGTCACGGCCGTGTCGATCGAATGGACGAGGTCTGGCAGCACGAGCCCCTGAGCATGAGCTGGTGCCTGGACTGCCACAGGGATCCGGCCCCTCACCTCCGCCCAGCCGACGAGGTCACGGACATGGCGTGGCAACCCCGCGAGGACCGCCAGGCCCTCGGCGAAGAGCTGATGCGGCTCAACAACATCTCCCCGCCCGAGGACTGCGCGTCATGTCACCGCTGAAGCACAAGCACCCCGAAGGCCCTTACTGGCGCAGCCTCGGCGAGCTGGCGGGGGATCCCGATCTGCAGCAGCTCATCGACCACGGCGTCGTCCCCCCCGATCTCGGCGCGCCCTCCCGGCGAGGCTTCCTCAAGGCGCTGGGCGCCTCGGCTGCCCTGGCTGGCCTGGCCGCCTGCCGCTGGCCCGAAGAGAAGATCCTGCCCTACGCCCACCGTCCTGCGGGTCAGACTCCAGGGACGCCCCAGCACTTCGCCACCGCCATGGAGATCGACGGCGTGGCCCTGCCTCTCGTGGCCACCAGCTACGATGGTCGGCCCATCAAGGTCGACGGCAACCCCGCCCACCCCGCCAGTGGGGGCGCCTCCACCACCATCGCCCAGGCCTCGGTGCTCGGCCTGTACGACCCAGACCGCTCCCGCGGCGTGGTGGAGCGCGACGGAGCCAACGAACTGAACCGCGACTGGGCGGCCGCCGAGGCGTGGCTGAAGGGCCGCCTCGACGCTCACGCCTCCGACGCCGGCGCTGGCATGCACCTGCTACTGCCCATCACCAGCTCCCCCACCGCCCAACACCTGGTGGAGAGCATCGAGGCTCGCCTGCCTCGGGCGACCATCCACCGCTGGTCCCCCATCTCGCGCCGCAACGAGTCCCTGGGTGCCATGGCGGCGCTGGGTCAGCCGGGCCGCCCCCTGCTGGATCTCGAGCAGGCCCACGTGGTCCTGGCCATCGATGAGGACCTCTTCCAGGGCCACCCCGACGCTGTGCGCCTCTCGGGCCAATGGGGCCGCCGCCGCGACCCCGATCAGGAGCACATGCTCCAGCTCATCAGCGTCGAGAGCGGCTTCAGCCTCACCGGCGCCGTGGCCGATCACCGACTCCCCCTGGCGCCCTCCCGCATCCCGGGCTTCCTGGCCGCCGTGGCGCTGGCGCTCTTCGACCAACACCACATCGCGGTGCCCGCCGGCGGCGAAGCCATCGTGTCCAAGCTCCGCGAACACTTCGCGAATGCCCAGGCCCACGAGCTGGCCGCCCAGGCCGCCCAGGCCCTGGCCAGCGCCAGCACGCACGCCGCGGTCGTCGTGGGCCCCGGCCAGGGCGTGGGCGCGCACAGCATCGGCTGGCTCATCAACTCCGCCCTGCGCAGCGGCGCCGTCAAGGTCCTGCTGCTCCCTGACGAACAGATCTCCGGAACCCTCGAGTCCTTGGCCGCGGCCGTGGCCGGTGGTTCCGTGCAGACCTTGCTGGTGCTCGACACCAACCCAGCGCTGGACGCTCCTGCCGACTTCGACTTCGCCGCTGCGCTGGCAAGTGTGCCCCACAGCGCTCATCTCGGTCTGTACCGCGACGAGACCGGGCAGGCCTGCCAGTGGCACCTGCCCATGGCCCACTACCTGGAAGCCTGGGGCGACAGCCGCAGCTGGGACGGCACCCTCGGCATCGCCCAGCCCCTGATTGAGCCGCTCTACACTGGCCGCAGCGTCATCGAGCTGCTCTCGTTCCTCGCCACCGGGGCACACACACCAGGCTACGACCTCGTGCGCGGCGGCTTCGCTGGCGCCGGTGTCCTGGACGCGCTCAATGGACGCACCACCGAACAGGTCTGGAGCCAAGCCCTGGCAGACGGCTTCACGGCCACCCATTTCTCACAGAGCGATCCTCCGGTCTCTCGCTTCCAGGCGCTCACGCCAAGCCTGGACCCCAGCGGCGACCTCGCGCTGTCCGCCGCCCCAGCCTCGGGCTTGCAGCTGCGCTTCGCGCCCTGCCCCAAGGTGCTCGACGGCCGCTTCGCCAACAACGCCTGGCTGCAAGAGCTCCCCGACCCCATCAGCAAGCTCACCTGGGACAACGCGGCGCTCATGTCGCCGGCCACAGCCCTGGGCCTGGGTGTCACCTCCGGCGACATGCTGACCATCGGCGTCCTCGGTGTGAGCATCGAGATCCCCGCCTGTGTGATGCCCGGCATCGCCGCTGACACCGCGGTGCTGCCCCTGGGCTACGGCCGCAAGGCCGCTGGGGCCGTCGCCGCGCTGGCCGGCGTCGACGTCTACCCCCTGCGGGATTCCCGGAGCATGTGGTCGGTCGGCGGGGCCACCGCCACCAAGCTCGGTCGCCGCCACACCCTGGCCAGCACCCAGGACCACTACGGCATCGACGCCCGCGGCGCTGCCGAGGCCGAGGGGCGCATCTCCCGCCTGGTGCGCACGGCCGAACTGGCCGACTACAAGCACCACCCCGACTTCGCTCAGCACACGGTACACGCCCCCCCGCCCATCAGCTCCTGGAAGGAGCACGAGTACAAGGCCGAGGCCTGGGGCATGATCATCGACCTGAACAAGTGCACCGGCTGCGGCGCCTGCACCATGGCCTGCCAGGCCGAGAACAACATCCCGGTGGTGGGCAAGGACGACGTCATCATGGGCCGGGAGATGCACTGGATTCGCAACGACCGCTACTTCGCGGGCGACGTGGAGCAGCCCAGCGTGGCCTTCCAGCCCGTCACCTGCATGCACTGCGAGCTGGCCCCCTGCGAGCAGGTCTGCCCGGTGGCCGCCACCCAGCACAGCGACGATGGCATCAACACCATGGTCTACAACCGCTGCGTGGGCACCCGCTACTGCGCCAACAACTGCCCCTACAAGGTACGGCGCTTCAACTTCTTCGCCTACACCAAGGGCGCCAGCGCCATCGAGCAGATGGTCCGCAACCCCGAGGTCACCGTGCGATCCCGCGGCGTGATGGAGAAGTGCTCCTTCTGTCAGCAGCGCATCTCCGCCGCCCGGATCAAGGCCCGCAACGAGGGCCGTGAGCTGCGCGACGGCGAGGTCCTGCCAGCCTGCGCCCAGGTCTGCCCCGCCGGCGCCATCAGCTTCGGGGACTACAACGATCCAGACAGCCGCGTGGCCGCCCTGGCCCAGAGCCCGCGCACCTACGAGCTGCTGCCGGAGCTGAACCTCAAGCAGCGCACCCGCTACATGGCGCGCGTCAAGAACCCCATCGCCACCGCCGACGCCGGTGAACACGATGACCACGGTGATGACGGTCACGGAGGACAAGCGCCCACCACAGTGCACTCGGCAGCCACCGACGAACTTGGCGCGCGGTCTGCCACAGCCCGCCAGCAGTCTGAGAAGCAGCAGAACAGCGACCACGGGGGGCACAACCAGTGAGCTTCCTCAACACCCCCGAGCCCATCGACAACACCTGGGAGCGCCCAGGCGAGCGTCCTCCCCTCACCACCCCTGAGCAGACCTTCACCACCGTCACGGACACGGTCTGCGGCATCGTCGAGAATCCCAAGCCCCCCAGGGCCTGGTGGATCGCCCTGGGCGTGTCCCTGTCCCTGCTGGGCCTGTTCGGCGCCATGATCGTCTACCTGCTGTTCACCGGCATCGGCGTCTGGGGCGTGAACAACCCGGTCGGCTGGGGCTTCGCCATCGTCAACCTGGTGTTCTGGATCGGCATCGGCCACGCCGGGACCCTGATCTCGGCGATCCTGTTCCTGTTCCGACAGAAGTGGCGCACCGCGGTCAACCGGTTCGCCGAGGCCATGACCATCTTCGCCGTGGCCTGCGCCGGTGTGTTCCCCAGCATCCACGTGGGTCGCGCCTGGGTGCTGCACTGGTTCTTCCCGGTGCCCAACCAGATGGACATGTGGCCCAACTTCCGCAGCCCGCTGCTGTGGGACCTCATCGCCATCGCCACCTACCTGACCGTCTCCTTGATGTTCTGGTACATGGGCCTCATCCCCGACCTGGCGACCCTGCGTGACCGGGCCAAGTCCAAGGTCCGGCAGATCGCCTACGGGATCCCCGCCCTGGGCTGGCGGGGCTCCAACCGCCACTGGCTGCGCTTCGAGCGCGCGTACCTTTTGCTGGCCGGCCTGGCCACGCCCCTGGTCTTGTCGGTCCACTCGGTGGTCTCCTTCGACTTCGCCACCTCCCAGCTGCCCGGCTGGCACACCACAATCTTCCCGCCCTACTTCGTGGCCGGCGCCGTCTTCGGCGGCTTCGCCATGGTGGCGCTGCTGATCATCCCGTCCCGCGAGCTGTTCGGGCTCAAGCAGCTGATCACCATCCGCCACATCGAGAACATGAACAAGATCATGCTCTTGACGGGCAGCCTCGTAGGCTACGCCTACGCGATGGAGTTCTTCATCGCCTGGTACTCGGGCAACTCCTTCGAGACCTTCGCCTTCCTCAACCGCGCCTTCGGCCCCTACGCCTGGGCCTACTGGATCATGATCGGCTGCAACGTGATCGCGCCGCAGTTCTTCTGGTCCAAGCGCCTGCGCACCAGCCCATGGTTCGCCTTCGGCATCGTGGCGCTCATCAACGTGGGCATGTGGTTCGAGCGCTACGTCATCATCGTGACCTCCCTGTCCCGGGACTTCCTGCCCTCCTCCTGGGAGTACTACAGCCCCACCTGGGTGGATGGCCTCACGCTGCTGGGCAGCTTCGGCTTGTTCTTCACCCTGTTCCTGCTGTTCGTGCGCTTCCTGCCCATGATCGCCATGGCCGAGATCAAGACGGTCATGCCCGCAGCCGACGCTCACCAGGCCGATCACAAGCCGCTGGGCGACTACTGGGGCGACTTCCCCCAGGGCCGCGCCGAGCGCTCCCGCTGGCGCGCCAGCGTGGGCCTCGAGGCCAAGGGCGACAACAAGCTCCCGGCCGGGTCACGCTTCGACCCCCCGGCGGACCAGGACAGCGAGGAGGTGACCTCATGAGCGCCGTGACCCCCTGGGGCCTGCTGGCCGAGTTCGAGGACGTACCCAGCCTGCTGCATGCCTCCCAGGCCGTGCGCGAAGCCGGCTACACCCGCTGGGACGCCCACACCCCCTTCCCTGTCCACGGCCTGAACGACGCCATGGGCCTGGCTCCCACCCGCCTTCCCCTGGTGGTCTTCGCCGCCGGGCTCACCGGCTGCTCCAGCTTCCTGCTGCTGCAGTGGTGGACCAACGCGGTGGACTACGCCTTCAACATCTCGGGCAAGCCCTTCTTCAGCATCCCGGCCAACATCCCGGTCACCTTCGAGGGCACCATCCTGTTGGCAGCCATCACCGCCTTCGTGGGGATGCTCGTGGCCAACAAGCTGCCCCACTGGTACCACCCGGTCTTCAAGAGCAGCCGCTTCGCCCGGGCCACCAACGACCGCTTCTTCATCAGCATCGAGCGCGCGGACCCGAGCTTCGATCCCGTAGCCACCCGCTCCCTGCTCGAGGCGGCGGGCGCTGTGGTCGTCGAAGAGCTGGAGGACTAGCCATGCCCCGCCCCCTGCTCTACGCCTTCGCGGTCCTGTTCGCCCTCAGCCTGGTGCCCCTGGCCTTCATCGCCCGAGCCCGCAGCAACCACAGCGACAAGCCACGCATCCACATCATCCCCGACATGGACAACCAGGCGCGCTTCGAGGCCCAGGCTGGCAACGCCGCCTTCGCGGACGGCCGCGGCATGCGCCCCCCGGTCGAGGGCGCCGTGCCCTTCCAGGGAGCGCAGCTGGATGACGCGCTGAATCGCGGCACCCACACCGTGCTGATGCCGCCCAGCCCCGCGCTCTACGACGAGCTCGGCGTGGAGGGGCTCTTCGAGCACAGCGTCGAGGTGCTCCCGGTGCACAGCTTCCCCATGCCGGTCACCGCCGAGCTGCTCGAGCGTGGCCACGAGCGCTTCGACGTCTTCTGCGCCCCGTGCCACGGCCAGTCCGGCTACGGCGACGGCATGATCGACAAGCGGGCGGCCGAGCTGCAGGAGGGCACCTGGACCATCCCCAGCAACCTCCACGACCAACCCCTGCGCGAGAAGCCCGTCGGCTACCTGTACGGGGTGGTCACCAACGGCGCGCGCAGCATGCCCGCCTACGGCCCGCAGATCCCTGTGGAGGATCGCTGGGCCATCGTCGCCTACGTCAAGGCCCTTCAGCGCAGTCAGGACGGCGACATCGAGGATGTGCCGGTCGAGCTGCGCGACCAGATCCGAGCGGAGTGAGCCGTGAGAGCCCCTGACATCAGCCACGACAACCTCCACCTCGGCCCCCTGGCCGCGAAGATCATGGTCTTCGCGGGCGTGCTGGGCGTGCTCGGCCTCGGCGCCGGCATCGCCCAGGGCCTGATGATGGAGTCCGACCCCGCCGTGTTCTTCCACGGCTGGCTCATCAACAGCTTCTACGTGCTCACCCTGGTGCTGGGCGCGCTGATCTTCGTGATCATCCAGCACCTCACCCGGGCCGGCTGGTCCGTGGTGGTGCGCCGGATGGCCGAAGGCATCGCCATGGTCGCCCCCCTGGTGGCGCTGCTGGCCCTGCCCCTGCTGCTGGGGGTCAGCACGCTGTACGAGTGGAGCCACGCTGACGTGGTGGCCCACAGCCCGCTGCTGCAGGCCAAGTCCGGCTACCTCCACGGCGGCTTCTTCATGATCCGCTTCGTGGTGTACTTCCTGGTCTGGATTGGCCTGGCCTTCTTCTTCTTCCGCCGCTCCACGGCGCAGGACGTATCCGGCGACGTCGTGCACACCCACGCCATGCAGAGGTTCGCGGCCCCCGGCGTGGTGCTCTTCGGCCTGACCATCACCTTCGCCAGCTTCGACCTGCTCATGTCCCTGCACCCGGAGTGGTACAGCACCATTTTCGGCGTCTACATCTTCGCGGGCTCGTTCGTGGCGTTCTTCGCCTTCGCCATCCTCTGCATCCGGTTGCTGCAGGCCACCGGCAGGGTGCGCATCGCCATCACACCGGAGCACTACCACGACATGGGCAAGCTGATGTTCGGCTTCACCGTGTTCTGGGCCTACATCGCCTTCTCCCAGTTCATGCTCATCTGGTACGCGAACATCCCCGAGGAGACCATCTTCTTCCGGGTGCGCTCCGAGGGCGGCTGGGAGTGGGTCAGCCTGCTGCTGCTCTTCGGGCACTTCGTGCTGCCCTTCGTGGCGCTGATCTCGCGCCACCCCAAGCGCCGCCCCACAGTGCTGGCCATCGCCGCCGCCTGGATGCTGCTGATGCACTGGGTGGACATCTTCTGGCTGGTGAAGCCCGCCCTGAGCCCCGAGGCCTTCAGCTTCTCGCTGGTGGACGCTACCCTGGGCCTGGGTATGGTCAGCCTGTTCGTGGCCGCCCTGGCCTTCGTGCTGCGCCGCCACCCGCTCATCCCCGTCAAGGACCCCCGCCTGGCCGAGTCCCTGGCCTTCGAGAACGTCTAGCGAGGCCTCCATGGACAAGCAGAGCGACCCCAACACCCCCGCCGTCCTCCTGGTCGGCGTCGTGGGCTCCATCGCGCTCTTCGCCCTGGTGGTGGCCCTGGTCGCCGTCTACCAGAACGTCGAGCACCAGCAGCTGCAGGACAAGGTCTACAACGTGGTGCCCCAGGAGCTTGCCCAGCTCCGCGCCAAGCAGCAGGCCCAGCTCAACGGCTACCGCCACCTGCCCGGCGAGGGCGAGCGCGTGGCCCTGCCCATCCAGCGAGCCATGGAGCTCTCGGTCGACGAGCTGAACGCCCTCGAGGAGCCCCCGGTCCAGCCGGAGCCCCAGAGGGAGGAGCCCACAGAATGAACCGCCTGCTCTCAGCCCTGCTGTTCTCGCTGCTGTTCTCACTGCTGCACAGCGCCCCCGCCGCAGCCCAGGTGGTCACCGGCGTGCCGGCCGACCTCGAGGGCGTCGACATCGTCCCGCGCTTGGGCGATCAGGTGCCCCTGGGCGACGTCTTCTTCGATGAGGACGGCCGCGAGGTCACCCTGGGCAGCTACGTGAACGGCAGCAAGCCCACCCTGCTGGTGCTGGCCTACTTCGAGTGCCCCATGCTGTGCACCCTGGTGATGAACGGCACGGTGCGGGCCATGCAGAACATCACCCAGGTCCCGGGCCAGGACTTCGAGCTGGTGCTGGTCAGCTTCGACCCCAAGGAGACCCCGGCCATGGCCGGGCCCAAGAAGCGCTCCTACATGAAGATGTACGGCGGCGATCAGACCGCCGCGGGCTGGCACTTCCTCACGGGCTCCCAGGAGAGCATCCGCAGCCTCACCGACGGCGTCGGCTTCCACTACAAGTGGATTGAAGAACGCCAGGAGTTCGCCCACGGCTCGGGCATCTTCTTCCTGACTCCGGACGGCAAGCTCAGCCGCTTCCTGGGCGGCATCGTCTTCGAGTCCCTGGACGTACGCCTGGCGCTGCTCGAGGCCGGCGAGGGCAAGATCGGCGGAGCCGCCGAGCAGATCATCCTGTTCTGCTACCACTACGATCCCACCACCGGGCGCTACGCCCCGGCGGCGGCCCAGCTGATGTCCATCGCCAGCGGCTTCTCGCTGCTCATCCTGCTGGGCTTCCTGGCCTTCTGGTGGCGCCGCGACCTGAGCCGCAAGAAGGAGGCAAAGGCATGAGCCTCCCCTCCACCATCATCTCCGACTGGCTGCCAGGCACCCTGCTCGACACCGATCTGTGGATGTCGATGTGCCGCCAGGCAGCAGGCCTGGTCGGCACGATCGACATCGGCCAGGGTGGCCTCTGGCCCACCTTGGCCCAGTTTGACGGCTCCTTTTGGATGCCGGTGCGGGCCTCCACCGCCGCCGGCGGAGTCGACGACCTCTTCTACTTCATCTTCTGGCTGAGCTTCGTCTTCTTCTTCGGCATCGTCGGCGTGATGGTGCTGTTCGTCTTCCGCTACCGAGAGCGTCCAGGCCACCAGGCCGAGGAGACCGCCACCCACAGCACGGCCCTGGAGGTCACGTGGTCGGTGGTTCCCCTGGTGCTCGTGATCATCATCTTCTGGTGGGGCTTCCAGGGCTTCATGGAGATGTCCGTGCCGCCCTCCGAGGGCCGCGAGATTCTGGTCACCGCCGAGAAGTGGAAGTTCACCTTCACCTACCCCAACGGCTACGTCGACGGCGATCTGCACGTACCCCAGGGCGAGAACATCCTGCTCACCCTGAACTCTCTGGACGTGATCCACTCGTTCTACGTGCCGGCGTTCCGCCTCAAGCGCGACGTCGTGCCCGGCCGCTACCACAAGGCCTGGTTCAACGCGACCGAGGTGGGCGAGTACCAGGCGTACTGCGCCGAGTACTGCGGCACCGCCCACTCCGACATGCTGGCCAGGGTCATCGTGCACCCCGCCGGGGAGTACGACGCCTGGCTGCGCGAGGCTTCGGACTTCATCTCGACGCTCCCGCCCGCCGAGGCTGGCGCCAAGGTGTTCAGCATCCGCGGCTGCCCGGCATGCCACTCGGTGAAGAGCGAGTCCAACGTGGGCCCCGCCCTGGACGGCCTCTTCGGCCGCACCGAGCACCTCGAGGACGGCGTCGACATCCTGGCGGACGAGAACTATCTGCGCGAGTCCATCCTGGAGCCCATGGCCAAGGTCGTCGGCGGCTACGAGCCGGTCATGCCGACCTTCCAGGGCCGCCTGTCCGAAGATGAGGTCACGGTCCTCATCGCCTACCTGAAGTCCCTCGAGTAGCCCCATGACCGAGCTCGCCCAGAAGCCCACCATCGCCCACGACGACGCCGGCCCAAACTACCTGAAGGCTGGCAGCGGCGCGCTGTCCTGGCTGTTCACGCTGGACCACAAGCGCATCGGCATCATGTACATGATCGGCGTCTCGGCCTCCTTCTTCCTGGGGGGCATCATCGCCCTGCTGGTGCGCACCGAGCTGCTCACTCCGGGAAAGACCTTCGTCGAGGCCGACACCTACAACCAGCTGTTCACGCTCCACGGCGTGATCATGGTCTTCCTGTTCATCATCCCCAGCATCCCCGCCATCCTGGGAAACTTCGTGCTTCCCCTGATGCTGGGCGCCAAGGACGTGGCTTTCCCGCGCATGAACCTGGCCAGCTTTTGGTTCTGGCTGTTCGGCGGAGTCCTGGCCCTGGCCAGCATGCACATGGGCGCCGTGGACACCGGCTGGACCTTCTACACGCCCTACTCCACCACCACGAACACCTCGGTCACCGTCACCACGCTGGCGGCCTTCATCCTGGGCTTCTCGTCCATCTTCACCGGGCTGAACTTCATCGTCACCATCCACAAGCTGCGTCCCAAGTGGATGGGATGGTTCGACATGCCGCTGTTCCTCTGGTCCATCTACGCCACCGCCGTCATCCAGATCCTGGCCACCCCGGTGCTGGGCATCACCCTGATGCTGCTCATCGCCGAGCGCACGCTGGGCGTGGGCATCTTCGACCCCGCCATGGGCGGCGACCCGGTCCTGTACCAGCACTTCTTCTGGTTCTACTCCCACCCGGCGGTCTACATCATGATCCTGCCGGCCATGGGCATCATCTCCGAGCTGATCTCGGTGCACAGCCGCAAGACCATCTTCGGCTACACGCTGATCGCCTACTCCAGCATCGCCATCGCCATGTTCGGCTTCCTGGTCTGGGGCCACCACATGTTCACCTCGGGCCAGTCCGGCCTGATGAACATGATCTTCTCGGCCCTGACCTTCACGGTGTCCATCCCCTCGGCCATCAAGGTCTTCAACTGGCTCGCCACCATGTACAAGGGCGAGATCCGGCTGAACACCCCCATGCTCTTCGCCCTGGGGTTCATCTTCCTGTTCGGCATCGGAGGGCTCACCGGGCTGTTCCTGGGCGCCCTGGCCACCGACATCCACCTGCATGACACCTACTTCGTGGTGTCTCACTTCCACTACGTGATGGAGGGTGGCACGGTCATGGCCTTCGTGGCCGGCATGTTCCACTGGTGGCCCAAGATGACCGGGCGGATGTACTCCGAGACCTGGGGTCGCATCTCGGCACTGATCATCGTGGTGTCGTTCAACCTCACCTTCTTCCCCCAGTTCGTGATGGGCAGCCAGGGCATGCCCCGGCGCTACTACAACTACCTCGAGCAGTTCACCGGGTACCACCAGATGTCCACGGTGGGTGCCTACCTGCTCGGCCTGGGCTTCCTGATCGTGGCGGTCACCCTGGTGGCGTCGCTGTTCACCGGCAAGCGGGCACCGGCCAACCCCTGGGGCGGCGCCACCCTGGAGTGGGCCTGCGCCTCTCCCCCACCCCACCACAACTTCGCCAAGACTCCCGACTATAGGGCTCCTTACGATTTCTCGGCTCTGCGACACGATGCCGAGGACGGTGGGTATAGGTCGGTACCGAGCGAGGAGGTCTGAGCTTCGGCTCGGGCGCGAGGAGGCAGCGTGAGCGGGAACGACCAAGGCCATCCACCGGAGCTGGCCCACCACTTCGACAGCATGGAAGAGCAGCACGAGTCCAGCAAGCAGGGCATGTGGCTGTTCCTCGCGACCGAGATCCTGCTCTTTGGCGGGTTGTTCTGCGCATACGCGGTCTACCGGTCCCTGCACCCCGAGGTGTTCATCTACGCCCACCAGTACCTGGACAAGGTGCTGGGCGGCATCAACACCGTGGTGTTGATCACCTCGAGCCTCACCATGGCCCTGGCCGTGCGCGCGGCACAGCTGGGCAAGCGCAAGCACCTGGTGATCTTCCTGGCGCTGACCTTGCTGGGCGCCTGCGGCTTTTTAGGCATCAAGTACGTCGAGTACAGCCACAAGTGGCACCTGGGTCTGCTGCCCGGCATCCACTATGACCCCGTCGAGGACTCCCACGCCACGGAGTCACGAGCTCATCCAGACGGCGGAGAACCGCCGCAGGATAGCTCGCCAACCGTCACCGAGGCGCCCGAGCACGCCATCGAGCTGGATGTAGGGGCGGGGTTGACCCCCGCCCGCGCGGCCGATCAACCACTGCCTGAACCCGAACAATACACCGCTCCCACCAGCGAACTCACCGCAGCCCCCGCCGGCCCCGCTGGCCTGGCGGTCGAGGCTTATGGGAACGACGCCCACGACCTCGGCCCCGAGCCCCGCCTGGTGCAGCTGTTCTTCAGCATCTACTTCCTGATGACCGGTCTGCACGGCATCCACGTGCTCGCGGGCATGGCGGTGATCAGCTGGGTGCTGGTGCGGTCCGCCAAGGGCCACTTCCGCCCGGACTACTACACCCCGGTCGAGAACGTGGGGTTGTACTGGCACATCGTAGACCTCATCTGGATCTTCCTGTTCCCCTTGCTCTACCTCATCCACTAGGCCTGGAGGCACGACCATGAACGATCACGTCCACGTCATGTCCCTTCGGGTCCTCTTCGGGGTCTTCGGGGCCCTGCTGGTGCTCACCGTCCTCACCGTCGCGGTCACCTGGGTGGACCTGGGCTCGTTCAACCTGCTCATCGCCCTGGCCGTCGCCGTGGTCAAGGCAGCGCTGGTGGCGCTGTACTTCATGCACCTGCGCTACGACAAGCCCTTCAACGCCCTGGCCCTGGTGGGCACCCTGCTGTTCGTGGCCTTGTTCATCGGCTTCGCCCTGCTGGACACCTCGGCCTCCAGCCCCGGCCTCATCCCTGGGCACCAGCCCGCCATGGACGCCAAGGCCGCCGAGCGATCCGGCTGAGGCTGACCTCGATCAGCTTGGGAATTCCTCGGTCTCTCAGCGCGCAGAGCGTAGCCCTGCTCACGGGTTCACGGCTCACTGTGCCCCTGACACCCAGCGTCGCGTGAGCGGGATCACAGACCCTGCGCTCCCAGCGTTCAGGCTGCACAGGTTGCCAGTCGCCGTGGGCCTGGAGCCGCTGGGTTCGCCCTCCCCGAGATGCTACATGGCGCACCATGAATACACCCGCTCCGGGGGGCTCGGCAGAGCCCGCGGGGCCCGAGCCACGGAGCCGAGTCCATGACTGAGCGCGAGGCGAGTCCAAGCACCTCCAGCCGCATCGAGCGCTTCGTCTACGACGACGACATCGTGCGGAAGTTCCTGTTCGTCACGGCCCTGTGGGGGGTGGTCGGCATGTTGGTGGGGGTTCACATCGCCATCGAGCTGGCGATGCCCGAGGCCAACCTGGGCCTGCCTTGGCTCACCTTCGGGCGCCTGCGGCCCCTGCACACCAACGCGGTGATCTTCGCCTTCGCAGGCAACGCCATCTTCACCGCGGTGTACTACTCGTCTCAGCGGCTGCTCAAGGCGCGCATGTACAGCCGCGCCCTCAGCCTGGTCCACTTCTGGGGCTGGCAGGCCATCATCGTCTCCGCCGCCATCACCCTGCCCCTGGGCATCACTCAGGGCAAGGAGTACGCCGAGCTCGAGTGGCCCATCGACATCGCCATCGCGCTGGTGTGGGTGGTCTTCGCCATCAACCTCTTCGGCACCATCGCCAAGCGGCGCGAGCGCCACCTCTACGTGGCCATCTGGTTCTACATCGGCACCCTGGTCGCCATCACCGTGCTGCACGTCTTCAACAGCCTGGTGGTACCCTCGGGGCTGTTCAAGAGCTACTCGCTCTACGCCGGCGTCCAGGACGCCTTCATGCAGTGGTGGTACGGCCACAACGCGGTGGCGTTCTTCCTGACCACCCCGTTCCTGGGCTTGATGTACTACTTCCTGCCCAAGGCAGCGAACCGCCCGGTCTTCTCGTACAAGCTGTCCATCATCCACTTCTGGTCCATCGTCTTCATCTACATCTGGGCGGGCCCCCACCACCTGCACTACACCGCCCTGCCCGAGTGGGCCTCCACCCTGGGGATGCTCTTCTCCCTGATGCTGTGGATGCCGTCCTGGGGCGGCATGCTCAACGGCCTGCTCACCCTGCGTGGTGCCTGGGACCGGGTGGCCAAGGACCCCATCCTCAAGTTCTACGTCGTGGGCGTGACCTTCTATGGCATGTCCACCTTCGAGGGCCCGCTGCTGTCCATCAAGGGTGTCAACGCCCTGAGCCACTACACCGACTGGACCATCGCCCACGTACACTCCGGCACCCTTGGCTGGGTGGGCTTCATGACCTTCGGGATGCTCTACTGGCTCACGCCACGCATCTTCCAGGCGCGCATGTGGGTGCCCAAGTTCGTCAACACCCACTTCTGGCTCGCCACCGTGGGCATGCTGCTCTACATCGTGCCCATCTACGCGGCCGGCCTGGCCCAGGGCCTGATGTGGCGCGCCTTCGACGATCAGGGCGCCCTGGCCTACCCCGACTTCATCGAGACCATCGTCAGCATCATCCCCATGTACTGGCTGCGGGTGCTGGGCGGCACCATGTTCCTCACCGGCGCGGTGTTGGGCTTCGTCAACATCATCATGACCTGGACCATGCGGCCCAAGGCCTACGAGCTTGCCGTGGGCGAGGCCCCTGCCCTGGCCCCCACCTTCCATGACCCGACCGACCCCGAGTCGCGGCTCGAGGGCGTGACCGACTTCGCCCACAAGCTGGACGTCTGGCTGCAGGCCGGCTGGCACCGCCGCTGGGAGCGCCTGCCCCTGCGCTTCACCATCTGGGTGACCGTCGCCGTGGTGGTGGCGTCCCTGTGCGAGATCGTGCCCACCTTCGTCATCAAGTCCAACGTCAAGACCATCGAGACGGTCAAGCCCTACTCCCCCTTGGAGCTGCTGGGCCGCGACATCTACATCGCCGAAGGCTGCTACAACTGCCACTCCCAGATGGTGCGCCCCCTGCACGCCGAGACCGAGCGCTTCGGCGAGTACTCCAAGGGCGGCGAGTTCGTCTACGACCACCCGTTCCAGTGGGGCTCCCGGCGCATCGGGCCGGACCTGCACCGGGTGGGCGACCGCTACTCCTACAACTGGCATGTGCTGCACCTGAACGATCCTACCAGCACCAGCTCCAAGTCCATCATGCCGCCCTACCCCTGGTTGCTCGAGGACGAGCTGGACTTCGACTCCACCCAGCGGGCCATGCGCGCCAACCAGACCCTGGGCGTGCCCTACACCGACCAGGAGATCGAAGACGCGCCAGCCCACGCCCGGGCCCAGGCCGCCGGGATCGCCGCAGAGGTGGTGGAGCAGGACGGCCCGCCGGGCATCGAGGACAGGAAGGTCGTGGCGCTGGTGGCCTACCTGCAGCGCCTGGGCACCGACATCTTCGCGAAGCCTGACGAAGTGGTGGAGGAGACCCCATGAGCCCCCCTCCCTGGATCGACATCTTGCCCGAAGGTGGGCTGCTGTTCTTCATGGTGCTGTTCGCGGCCGTTCTGGCCTATGTCTTCCTGACCGGCACCCGCGCCACCTGGGCCCAGCACGCAAACATCCCCCTCGATGACGGCATCCCCTCTGCGCCTCCGCAGAACGAGGTGACCCATGGCTGATCAGCGTCCCCCCGAGCAACACGACGCCGAGCTGGACGTCAAGCCCAGCAAGCCCAAGAATGATCACCTGATGGCGCACACCTACGACGGCATCCAGGAGTACGACAATCCGCTGCCCGCCTGGTGGACCTGGACCTTCGCCGGATCCGTCGTCTTCGCGGCATGGTACCTCCTGTACTTCCACATCGGCATCGGCCCCTCGGTCTACGACCAGTACGACGAAGCGGTCGCGGCTCACCTCGAGAAGCTCCTCGAAGGAATCGACCCAGACTCTGTGGACGACGCCACCCTGCTGGAGTTGGTGGCCGATGGCGAGAAGGCCAGCGCCATGAGCGGCGTCTTCAAGACCAACTGCGCCAACTGCCACCGAGACGACGCCGGCGGCAACGTTGGGCCCAACCTCACCGACGACCACTGGATCAACGCCACCTCCCCCACCGAGGTGATGGCCGTGATCCGCGAGGGTCGGTCCAAGAAGGGTATGCCCGCCTGGGGAGATCGCCTGCGGCCCGCCCAGGTGCTGCTGCTCACCGCCTACTTGGGCACCCTGCGCGGCACCCGCCCCGGCGACGCCAAGGAACCCGAAGGCGACACCGTGGACGTCTGGGTGGCCAAGCCCAGCCCCTCCACGGAGGACGCCCAGGACCAGCCCGCCGATGCCGAGGCCGCCGATGGTGACCCCGACCACAGCGCGGAGCAGGGGCCGGTCCCCACCGACGCCGGCTGAGATATAGGTTCTTTGCGATATCGAGCCCACCCTCCAGCGCAGTGGAGGCCAGGAAGCCATGAGCGACGGCGTCCCAGAGAGCAACGACCAAGAATCCCCGGAGGCACCGCCTGAGCGGGTGCTGACCACCCTGAACCAAGACGGTAGCCGCCGCTGGATTCGCCCCAGGTCTGTAGTGGGTCGCTACCGCCGCTGGCGGCGCAGGCTGGCCATGGTGCTCATGGTCGTCTTCGTGGGCGTCCCCTGGGTGAAGGTCGGCGGCGAGCCGCTGTTCCTGTTCGACGTGCTGCACCGGCAGTTCACCTTCTTCGGCCAGACCTTCCTGCCCAAGGACACCCTGCTGCTGGCGCTGTTCCTGCTGGGCTCCTTCCTGTCCTGGTTCCTGCTCACCGCCACCTTGGGCCGCGCCTGGTGCGGCTGGGGTTGCCCCCAGAACGTCTACCTCGACTTCATGTTCCGGCCCCTGGATCGCGGCATGGAGCAGCTCTCGAAGCGCTTCTTCGGGCGCAAGCTCACCGCTCCCCTCCCGGTGGTGCTGCAGATCCTGCGCGTCGCCATCTACGCCGTGCTCTGCCTGGTGCTGGCCAACTCCTTCTTGGCCTGGTTCGTGGGCTGGGATGCGCTGATGGCCTGGATGAGCTCCTCGCCCGCCGATCAGCCAGCCGCCTTCGGCGTCGTGGCGGTGGTCAGTGCGGCCATGATGTTCGACTTCCTGTACTTCCGCGAGCAGATGTGCCACCTGGCCTGCCCCTACGGTCGCATCCAGTCGGCGCTGCTGGACCCGGACACGATGATCGTGGCCTACGACTCCGCCCGAGGAGAGCCCCGCGGCAAGGCGAAGGCCGCAGGCCAGCGCGGCGACTGCCTGGACTGCGGCGCCTGCCATCGCTCCTGCCCCATGGGCATCGACATCCGCGATGGGCTGCAGATGGAGTGCGTCACCTGCGCCTCCTGCGTGGACGCCTGTGCCCGGGTCATGGAGCGCGCCAAGCGTCCCCCCGGCCTGGTGCGCTACAGCTCACAGGCTGAGCTCGAGGGCAAGCCCTGGCGCCTGGTCCGCCCCCGTCTGTTCCTCTACATCGCCGTCATCAGCGCGGTCTGGGGGGCCCTGGGGTTCATGCTGGTGTCCCGCTCCTCGGCCGACGTTGTGGCCCTGCGAGCCCAGAACGTGCCCTACACCCGCCTCGACAGCGGCCTGATCTCCACCCGCGCCAGGGTCAAGATCGAGAACCGCAGCGAGGAGCCGCGTAGCTACAGCATCGAGATCCCGGATCTGGCCGCTGGACAGCTGGTGGCGCCCACCGAGCCCATCACCATCCCCGCCGGCGGCCTCGAGAACACCACCATCTTCGTGGAGCTGCCCGCCAGCGCCTTCACCAAGGGCGAGCTGCCCATCGGCATCCGGGTCTTCGATGGCGTCGACTTCGACGAGACCATCGACTTCCGCCTGCTGGGGCCCTGGGGCGCGCGGTGAAGCGCTTCTTCCCCTGGCCCGGCCTGGTCTTCGTGTTCATCGGCACCACGGTGCTGGTGCAGGGCGCCACGCTGTTCTACGCCCTCGGGGATGACAGCTTCGCGGCGGTGGCCGACTACGACGCCAAGGCCCAGGCCTGGGACGAACACAGCGCCGATCTGCGCGCCAGCGAGGCCCTGGGCTGGGACATCACCGCCACGGGCACGACCGTCGAAGCCAGCGCGATGATCCTGGAGCTTCAGCTCGAGGGCGCCCCGGGCCCGGTCCAGGGTCGCTTCGTCGCCTACCACAACGGACACCCCCAGCAGCGCTACGAAGGCGCTGTGCAGGGGGACGACGCGGGCAGGCTCGCGATCCCCATCGGCGACGACCGTCCCGGGTGGTGGCAGCTCGAGCTGGAGCTCAGCCGGGGAACAGACCACTTCGAGCAGCGACAGAAGCTGTGGCTCCCGGTGGGCAGCGCCCCCCCGCCACGCCAGGACGCGCCGTGATCTCCGTCCTGTCCGCGGTGCTGGTGGCCAGCTTGGTGGGGTCGCTGCACTGCGTGGGCATGTGCGGAGGCCTGGTGGCCTTCGCCGCCGGCAGCGCGCCGCCGGGTGGCCGGGCCCTGGCCCAGCTGAGCTACCACGGCTCTCGGGGCCTGGCGTACATGCTCCTGGGGGCCATCAGCGGCGCTCTGGGCGCTGCCGTGGACCTGGGTGGCGGCGTGCTCGGGGTCAGCCGCCTCGCCGCCGTGGTGGCGGGCTTGGGCATGGTGCTCTTCGGTGCTGTGGCCTTGGCCAGGGCCCGAGGCATCCCGCTCGGCTGGCTGCGACGCCTCGAGCGACGCATCACCGGAGGCCACGTCCAGCGCTGGGTCCAGGCGGGCCTGGAGCTGGCCACGCGCCAGGGCCCACTCCAGCGATCCCTGCTGGTGGGCGCGGTCAGCGCGGTGCTGCCCTGTGGCTGGCTCTACGCCTTCGTCATCAGCGCCGCGGGGGCGGGCTCACCCGCGGCAGGTGCCGCCGTGATGCTGGCCTTCTGGCTGGGCACCGTGCCCGCCCTCCTGGGCGTCGGGCTGGGGGTCCAGCTGATCGCCGGCAGCCTCCGCAACCACCTCCCCACCGCCACCGCCATCCTGCTGATGGTCGTGGGCGTCACCGCCCTCGCTGGCCGCATCACCATGCCCGCCATGCAAGCCCAGCAGCCCGCGGGGACCATGCCCGATGCGGCAGCGCCATGTCCCTGCAAGCACTGAGCGCCAGCTCGCCTCGCTCTCCTCTCCCCCAAGGGGAGAGGGGCCGGGGGTGATCGGTGGCCGAGCCCGTCCTCTGCGCCCACTGCGGCCTGCCTGTTCCCGCGGATCGAGCCACCCCCTCCGGTGAGCCCGCCTATTGCTGCCAAGGCTGCGAGACGGTGGCCGGGGCCATCGCGGCCTGTGGGCTGGATCGGTACTACACCATGCGGGACGCCGAGGGTGCCAGCCCGGCCAAGCCCACCGGGCGCAGCTACGACGAGCTGGACGATGCCACCTTCCACGCGGTGCATGTGCAGGGGCTGCCTGGGGGCTTGCTGCGCACCGAGCTGTACCTGAGCGACGTACACTGCGCCGCCTGCGTCTGGCTGGTGGAGCGCCTGCCCTTCCTGCGCGAGGGCTGCCATGAAGCCCGGCTGGAGCTGCGCCGGGGCGTGGTGCAGCTGAGCTGGGATCCTCGCCGGACCACCCTGTCCGAGCTGGCCCGCACCCTGGACGGCCTGGGCTACCCGCCACGGCCCGCCAGTGGCTCCAGCCAGCGGGACCGCCGCAGATCCGAGGACCGGCGCCACCTGCTGCGCATCGGCATCGCGGGTGCCCTGGCCGGCAACGTGATGCTCTTCGCCTTCGCCCTGTACAGCGGAGGCTTCGCGGGCATCGAGCCCCAGCATCGCGCGCTGTTCCGCTGGGCCTCCCTGGCCCTCACCCTGGTGATCGTGTTCGGGCCCGGTCGAGGCTTCCTGAAGGGTGCCTTCGGCGCCCTGCGGGCTCGGCGGGCCCATATGGACCTGCCCATCGCCATCGGCATCACCGCGGGTACCCTCTGGGGCGCGGTCAACACGGTGCGGGGCGCGGGCGAGGTCTACTTCGACACGGTCAGCGTGCTCGTGTTCCTGCTCCTGGTGGGGCGCTGGCTGCAACACCGCCAGCGCCGTCGGGCCCATGACGCCGTGGAGCAGCTCTTCTCCCTCACCCCCGCCGTGGCCCACCGGGTCGAGGGCGAGCTCACCCGGGACGTCCCGGTAGAGAGCCTGCGGCAAGGCGAGAAGGTGCGGGTGCTCGCCGGTGAGACCGTGCCCGCCGACGGGGTCTTGGTCGATGGCAGCTCCACCTTCGATCTGGCGGTGCTCACAGGCGAGTCCCGGCCTGTGCCCATCGCCCAGGGCGAGAGGGTCCAGGCGGGTACCACCAACATGAGCGCGGCGGTCGTGGTGGAGGTCGAGACCACCGGCGAGGCCACCAGGCTCGGGCGGCTGTTGGCGCTGGTGGAGCGCGCAGCCGAGCGGCGGGCGCCTGTGGAGCGCCTGGCCGATCGGGTGGCCGCGGGGTTCGTGGTGGCGGTCATCGGCCTGGCCGCGGTGACCCTGGCCCTCTGGCTGTGGCTGGACCCGGCGCGCGCCGTGGAGAACGCGGTGGCGTTGTTGATCGTCACCTGCCCCTGCGCCCTGGGCCTGGCCACCCCCCTGGCCCTGGTGGCCTCGGTGGGGCGCGCGGCTCGACGCGGCATCCTCATCAAGGGGGGCGAGGCCCTCGAGGCCCTGAGCCGACCGGGGCATGCCTGGCTGGACAAGACCGGCACCCTGACCGAGGGCCGCACCGCGATGCTGCGCTGGCAGGGTGAAGACCGCTGGCTGGCCGCGGCCGCTGCCCTCGAGCGCGAGGTGGCGCACCCGGTGGCGCGGGCGCTGGTAGAGGCCGCTGGCGCCGGCCAACTCCCCAGCGCAGGCACCGTCGTCGTGGCCCCCCGCGGCGTAGAGGGCGAGGTCGACGGGGCTCGGCTTCATGTGGGTTCCAGGGCCTGGCTGGTGGAGCGCGGCGTGGTGGTGCCTCCCAAGCTCGGGGTCACCGCCGACACCTGGGCCCGCGAGGGCATCAGCCCGGTGTTGATCGCCGCTAACGGCCGCGCCCAGGCCATCGCGGGCTGCGGAGACCCCATCCGCGCCGAAGCCGGTGAGGCGCTGCGGCAGCTGCGAGCCCGGGGCTGGAGCATCGGGGTCCTCAGTGGCGACCACCCCATGGTGGTGGCTGAGCTGGCGCGACAGCTGGGCCTTCCCGACGACCACGCCCACGGCTCCGTCAGCCCGGAGCAGAAGCTGGCCAGGGTGGAGGCGTCCGCGGGTGAACGCCCTGTGATCATGGTGGGCGACGGCGTGAACGATGCAGCCGCGCTGTCGGCTGCCACGGTGGGCGTCGCGGTCCACGGAGGCGCTGAGGCCAGCCTGGCTGCGGCCGACGTCTACCTCACCCGCCCGGGCCTGGAGCCCCTGATCGAGCTGCTGGATGGTGCGAACGCCACCATGCGCATCATCCGCCGCAACCTGATCGTCTCCCTGATCTACAACCTGGTGGGAGCCAGCCTGGCCATGAGCGGCGTGATCACCCCACTGGTGGCCGCGGTGTTGATGCCCTTGAGCTCGCTGACGGTGGTTACCTTGTCCTACCGCTCCCGGAGCTTCCCAGACACGCCATGTCCATCCTCTACATCGCCCTCCCCGTCGCCCTGATCCTGGTGTCGGCGTCGCTCACGGCCTTCTGGTGGGCCATGCGTCGCGGTCAGTTCGACGACCTGGACACTCCGGCGGTGCGAATCCTCCATGACCAGGACGAGCCGCCTCCGGCACCGTGAGCGTGCTCACCCAGCCCCGAGAGCGCCATCGGCGTCGCGGATGCTCCCAGCAAATTAAGGGGGACGAGAGGAAGAGAAGGAGCCCTGATGTTGTCGATGCAGGAGGCCCTCGAGCGGGCCATCGAAGCCGAGCGCCAAGGCGCCGCGTTCTACCGGATGGTCGCGAAGATGACCGACGACCTCGAAGCCCAGGCCTTCCTGATGGAGATGGCTGGCGAGGAGGAACAGCACGCCGACACCCTCCTGGCCATGGCCCGCGGTGAGCGCGCCAAGACCATCGACTGGTCCCGCATCCTGACCCTGCACGCGGGCGATGCGCAGGAGCCGGACCAGGAGCGTGGCGAGGAGACGATGGACCTGCGCGAGGCCGTGGAGATCGCCCTCGAGTCCGAGAAACACGCAGCCTACACCTACGCCTGCATGGGCTCGGAGACCGAGGGCGAGGTGCAGGAGCTCTTCACGCACCTAGCGCTGACCGAGCAGCACCACGCCGAGATGCTCGAGGGTCTGCTCCAGAGGATGGAGGCGTCCAGCTCCCCCGAGGCATCTCCTTAGCGGGCCCACTCTGGCTGGCAGCCCAGCTCCGCTTCCCCCAGCACGCGGTCCTCGGGGTGCGTGGCGAACCAGGCGAACCAGAAGGCCTGGGCCGACCAGTCCACGACTCCAGCCTCCAGCGCCAGGGAGTCCGACCCCTGATCATGGCGCGCGACCACGAGCTGGTCGCCCAGGCGGACACAGGCCCGCTCACCGGGCAGCGCCGCCACCAGCCCGTGCAGCAGCACCACCCGCTCGCCTCCCGCCGCCAGCACCGTCGCCCGCTGCTTGAGGCGACCGTGGACGCCGTCCGGCACCGGCTCCACGGGGAAGCGCAGGATGTCCGATCCGAAGTAGCTGCCGTAGGGGTTGCGCTTGCGGCGCTTGCGCACGGCCTCGTCCCGGGCCAGCAGCAGGGTGTCTGGGTTCTGGTCCTTCCACTGGCCCCAGCTCACCAGCGCGTGGGGCAGGCGCTCCAGCTGCTGGCCTCGAGCGGGCCCTGCGACGGCGCGTCCGAGCAAGGGGCTCCACAGGCTCTCGCTGGCGCGGTCGAAGGCCAGCTGCTCGCTCTGGTACACCAAGCCGCTCGACGCGAAGACCAGGGGCTGACCGTCAGCTCCCACGGGCCTGCGGAACACGGCCACGCCGTCCACCAGGGGGCTGTAGGTCACCAGCACAGGGATCCCGTCCAGGGTGTCGTTGGCCAGCTCGTACCACTGCAGCAGGTGCAGCGGGTAGGCACGGGCCTGTTCACTCTGGTTCAGCCCCACCACGCGGTCGCTGCTGACCATGAACTTGCCGCCATGGCCGCCTGGGTTGAGCGCCGCCACCTGCTCCAGGGCCAGAAATGCGGGGTGGTCCAGGGAGCGCAGACCCTCGCGGGGCAGGCCGCCGGCCACCAGCAGCGCCGGCGGCACGTCCAGGTTGGTCAGATCGAAGCCGTAGCTGGCCGGATCCTGCCCGTCGCCCACCGCCGACGAGCCACGCTGGGCCCACCAGGACATGCCCCGCCAACCCAACACCGGCAGGCAAAGCAGCAGCGCCACCAACAGCACCCAACCCCCGTGGCGGAGGGGAGACACGGGCCTGGTCTGGGAGCTGTCCATGGGCATGACCGCCGGGTGATCCACCTTGGCCGAAACAGCTACCGCATGCGCCGGTTCCGCGCTAATGTTCCCGCGTTCACCCGTACGCGAGGCACCCATGACGCGCATGATCCTGCCAACTCTCCTGATCCTGGCCGCCTGCAGCAAGCCCGAGGGCTACTTCCCCGGGGAGTGCACCGACGGCAACGACAACGACGCCGACGGGGCACTCGACTGCGATGATCCCGACTGCTTCGGCTCGACGGAATGCGAAGAGGCCGACACCGACGCCGATGCAGACGCGGACACCGACACTGACACCGACGCAGACGCAGACGCCGACGCCGACGCAGACGCAGACGCCGACGCAGACGCCGACGCAGACGCCGACGCAGACGCCGACACCGATCCCTACCTGGACGCCACCTACTTCTCCTGGGGCGCCGAGGGTGGCGTGGTCAACGGCCGCTGGACCTCGGTGGACTACAAGGGCAGCGACATGCCGCCGCTCTTCTACGTCGAGCTGTACTCGGACAAGTACTTCGATGACTACGACGACCAGTACTCCTGCATCCTGATGTGGGAGACCAGCACCAGCGCCGCCTCCAGCGCCTCCAGCGCAGCCTGGTACGACTGGGACTTCTCGCTCGTGGCTTCCTACGGCACCGACTGCGAGCTCGACCCCTCCGTGTGGGGCAGCGACCCTTACGCGGCCTTCGAAGACTGGGGCTGGGAGATGTCGGTCGAGGCGCCCGACAGCGACCTGGTGGACTTCTTCATCACCGCGGTCGGTAGCTCGAAGTGGGCCAGCGAGTGGGAGCCCTACACCTTCGGTTCCCAGACCTTCCTCGACGGCGTCGAGATCATGGACACCCAGTCCCACTATGGCTACGCCTTCGAGCTCGACGGCACCGCCATCGGCGAAGATCTGCTCACCACCGATCAGATCTCCCGCCGTACGAACGGCTACTACAGGTTCAACTCCGTCTACCTGTTCGGCCTCGAGTAGCCAGCTCACCAAAGCCACGACCCGCCCTTGGCGTCAAGCCTGGGGCGGGTCAGCTTGTTGTGGAGCACTCATTGTTGTCGAGCACTCAGGAGCGCCCCATGTCCCCTCGCCTTCCCCTCGCCGCGGCCGCCCTCGCCTTCGTTGTTGGCTGCCCCAAGGGGGCCGCCTTCGACACCGGAGAGCCGGTGCCGGAGTTCTCCCTCGAAGACGCCAACCCCAGCTCCGCCAGCTACGGCCGGCTCGTCTCTCCCAGCGACCTCCGTGGAGCGCCCAGCGTCTGGTACTTCGGCCACGGGTCGTGAGGCTACTGCCGTGGCCAGTTCGGCCACATGGACGCCATGCAGCAGGATCTCGGGGACCAGGCTGCCTTGCTGGGGGTCAACGTCATCGGGCAGGACAGCTACAACGAGACCTTCACCTCCGACGCTGACATCCCCTGGCTGCAGGACACCCACGAGCAGGGCGCCTGGGATGCCTGGGGCGCCCAGTGGCGCGACGTCTGGATCCTGGACCCCGACGGCTACCTGTCCAGCATGTACAACCTGAACGACAACGACCTCGGCCGCAGCGAGGACTACGACGAGCTGAAGGCCTTGATCCTCGCAGCGGCGGAGCGCTGACGCCCAAGGCGTCTCTGCCGGCCATGGTCATCGTCTCGGCCAATCGGCCTC
>CALDOK010000102.1 GCA_937912125.1 uncultured Pseudomonadota bacterium | reverse complement strand
AGCAGACTTCGGGAAAGCTCCGCCGTAAGGCGGAGGAACCCAGCCGTAGCGACCGCAATGGGTGGGCCTGCAGGCGCGTAGCGAGACAGGTGGCCCGAACGATGACCATGGCCCACGCCGCGCAGTCTGTGTTCGCTCACTCCCCGTAGGGGATGCTCTCTGTGTCCAGGTACCAGTTGTCGCCCGACCGGTACCAGGTCTGGCGCAGCATGTCGGTGCGCACCGTGTAGCTGCCGGTGCTGATGCCTTCGGCCTTGACCACGACCAGGCCCTCGAGGCGCTCGGCATCGGGCAGCGGCTCGTTCAGCTCGATGTGTACGAGCTGGAAGTCGGTGATCTGAGCTGGGGGCTTGGAGGACCACTCGGTGAGGAAGTCCAGGCGGGGGCCGGACTCCTCGATCAGCGCCGACGCTCCCTCGTAGTCGCTCCAGCGCAGGGAGTGCCAGAACAGCTGGGCCGAGCTGGCCAGCATCTCCTGGTCGTGGGCGGGGGAGAACGACCGCACCTGCTTCTCGGGGCAGCCGAGGGCGAGCGAGGTCACGAGTGCGAGGACGAGGGCGTTGCGCATGAACGCAGCGTATCTCATCCCACGCCGCCAGGAAGCCGCCCCGATGGCTGGCTCTCGGGGAGGGGCGCCTTTGGACGGCGCGGTGGCCTTCGAGCCGCACTGGGGTGGGCATTGGACCGGCTGCTGGGCTATTCTTCTGCCTTCGGTGCAACGCCCATCATCCGGTCTTCGGAGGCACAATGCCGCTGTCCCTGCTCGCGCTCGGTCTGCTGGTCGCCCAGGTCGGGGCCCAGGAAATCAACCTTCGCAACGCCAACTTCCACCTCGAGCACGCCGACGTTCGCGTCCAGAAGCCCGGCGCTGCCCTCGAGCTGGTCCGCCACTACAACAGCCGCTCCACCGAGGATGGTCTGTTCGGCTTTGGCTGGTCCAACCCCTACGAGGTGATGGTCAGCACCCACGCCGACGGCTCGCTGCTGGTGGTGGACGCCGACGGCTTCGTGCTGCGCTACACCCCCGACGGCAAGCCCTGGGCCGAGATCCGGGAGTCCTTCGTGAAGCGCCTGGTCCAGGCGCGCCGCACCGAGGACATGGCCCACGGCAGCGAGCGCGAAGACACCTTCTACGCCGAGCTCGAGCTGCTGTGGCTGGACAAGCCGGAAGAACGCGAGCAGGCCACCTGGGCCTACCCCGCGGCCTGGCGCGAGCCCAGCGACGGCACCTATGTCTCCTACGATCGCGGCACCGAGAGCATCGTCCGTGAAAACGGCGGCTACAGCCGCACCTCCTCCGAGGGCCTGGTCGAGACCTTCGACGACCGCGGTCGCCTCGTGGGGCGCACCGACACCGCCGGGCGCGGGCTTCGCCTGGACTACGACCGCGATGGCCGCCTGGCCAAGGTGGCGCACACCGACGGCGCCGGCTTCACCCTGTTCTTCGGCCAGGGGGGGCGGGTCTCCGAGCTGCGCGACACCGAAGGTCGCTCTGTGGCCTACGCCTACGACGACAAGGGCAACCTGGTCCAAGCCCGCGGCCCCGGTCAGCGCGTCATCGCCTATGCCTACGACGAGGAGCACAACCTCGTGGCCGTGCGTCAGCCCGACGGCACCGGCCTTCAGGTGCTCTACGACACCGAGGCCGACTGGGCCGTGGCCCTCAAGCAGGGCGACGGCGTCACCCGCTATGCGTGGGAGCTGTTGGGGTCGCAGGGCCAGCACTACCGCTGCATCGTCACCGACCCGGACGGGGCCTCGACCTCCCACGAGTTCAACGACCTCGACCATATCTCCACCATCACTGGCCCAGACGGCGGCGTCACCCGCACCGTCTACTCCGCCTGCTGCGCCAAGCCCCTCGAGGTCACCCATCCCGACGGCACGGTCACCCGCTACGAGTACGACAGCCAGGCTCGCATGACCGGCGTCACCACCCCCGACGGCATTCGCGCCCGCTACACTTACCACCCCACCATGGCTCGCATCGTCCAGGCCAGCTACTCCGACGGTCGGCGCTATCAGTACGAGTACGACCGCGGTGGACGGGTCACCAAGGTCATCGAGGGCGGTGGCCGCACCCTCGAGCTGTTCTATGGCGACAACGGCAAGGTCGAGAACATGGAGACCAACGACGGCGGCATCTACAAGTTCGAGTACGACGTCGACGGCCGGCCCGTGCGCATCATCGGGCGCAAGGGCGTGGCGCTGGACATCACCTACAGTGTGGCGGGCGAGATGAAGTCCTCCCAGGTCTCCACGCCCTCATCGTCTCAGAAGGCCGGCTTCTACCGCGATCTGCAGACCGTCCTGGCCATGCTCGAGCCCGCCACCGGGGCATTCTAGCCCGCCATGGCCAGGTCCGGTGCGCCCATGCGCTGCGCGCTGCTGTTCTCCATCGCCGTGGCGGTGGGGTGCGCCCACCGGGTGGCGGTCAGCTCAGATCCCTTGGGGGCCCAGGTGCGGCAGGGCGAGGACACGATCGGCTCCACTCCCACCGAACTCCTCGTCTGGTCCATTCCGTTCTCCCGCCCCGAGCTGCGCCTCACCATGCCGGGCTACCGCCCCACGGTGGTGGATCTGCGCAAGGACAAGAAGCCTCTGCTGCGCCTGTGGGAGCTGCTCACCTTCCGCTACAAGCGTGCCTTCGCCATCGTACCCAACAGCGCCCACCAGGTGCTCATGGTCCCTGTCCACGGCCCCGCGGGCACCTGGAGCCCCGAGGACATCCCAGACTAGGCCTGGGGCTGGCCGTCACCGCGCACCACGCGGCTCCTCCGACGCTTCAGCACGCTGGCCAGCACCCTGGCCACGGGCCCATAGAAGTCCTCGGGGATCATCTGGTTCTCTTCGGCCTGGGCGTACAGGCCGCGGGCCAGGGGGCGGTTCTCGACGCAGGGGATGTCGTACTTGGCGGCCTCTTGGCGCATCCGCAGGGCGAGGTGGTCCATGCCCTTGGCCACCACCACCGGGGCGGGCGCCTCCTTGGTGTTGTAGCGGATGGCCACGGCGAAGTGGGTCGGGTTGGTGATCACCAGGTCGGCCTTCTGGACATTGCGCAGGGTCTGGGCCATGGCGATCTGCCGGGCGCGGGCCTTGCGGGCGGCCTTCATGTGGGGGTCGCCCTCAGACTCCTTGTACTCGTCCTTCAGCTCCTGGGTGGTCATCTTCATCTTCTCGGACAGGCGCCACCACTGGTAGGCGTAGTCCGCCGCCGCCACCACGATGGCCACCGGCATGGCGCGGGTGATCAGCACCACCAGATACTCGCCCATGGTGGTGAAGACCTCCTCGGGGGTGGTGGCCGCCAGGGAGGGCAGCATGGGCAGGCGGTCCCGAATGGCCAGCCAGGTCAGCAGGCCGAGCACCATCAGCTTGGCCAGGCCTTTGCCCAGCTCCATCCAGGGTTGGCTGGACAGGAACTTCTGCTGGAAGGCCGAGGCGATGTCCAGGGTCTCCCACTTGATCTTCAGGGGCTCCTTGGGGATGACCGCCTGGCTCTGGGCTACGCCGCCCGCCAGGGTGATCACCCAGATGATGCCCAGGGGCAGGGCGAGCATCCAGGCCATGTCACGGACCACCTGGCCGGCCATGTCCATGGCCCCGGCCATGTCCATGTCTGGCACCTCTGCGAACACCCAGTGGCGCTGGAACTGTAGGTTCACGGACGCCACCAGGGGCCCCACGGACACCGCCAGAGCCACGGTGGTGGCCACCAGGCCCACCGCCGAGGTCACCTCCCTGGAGCGGGCGATCTCACCTCGCTCCTGGAACTGCTTCTTGCGGCGCTCCGATGCTTGGTGTTGTCTTTCCTGGCCATCATCCTGCTCCGCCACGCATGCCTCCTAGCGGACCAGCTCGGCAACCCTGCCGATGATGCTCAGGCTCTCCTGGACGATGGCCAAGTGTTCCATCAGCAGGGTGGGCAGCGCCTCGTGGTAGAGCCCCATGCCCACACCCACGTTGATGATCAAGCCCACGGCGAAGAAGACGTTCATGTTCGGCGCGAGGCGCACCATGATGCCCAGGAATGCCTGGACCAGGAACACCAGCACCATCACCGGGCCGGCCAGGCGCACGCCGCAGGTGATGGCGTGGTTCAGGGTGGGCACCCACAGGGCGCCGGCGGCCAAGGGGTCGCTGGCGGCACCAGGGGGCACCAGCAGGAAGGAGTCGCCCACGGCGTTGATGACCCACAGGTGCAGGTTGGCGCCCAGGAAGACCAGGGTAGCCAGCCAGCGGGACATGCTGGAGAGGAGGCCGGTCTGGGACACGCTCAGGGGGTCGAAGACCGCGGCGATGCGCAGCCCGATCTGCATGCCCATGAACTCCGAGGCCATGGTGATGGCGCCGAAGAGGATGGCCACCGTGCCCCCCATCACCACCCCCACGATGACCTCGCCCACCATGGCCAGCAGCAGCTCACTCAGGGTGGACAGGTGGGCTTGGGGCACCACCGGGGTCACGATCACCGAGAGGCACAGGGCGATGGCCAGCCTGTAGAGCTTGGGCACGCCCAGGGTGTTGAACACCGGCATGATCATGATGACCGCGCCGATGCGAGAGACCACCAGCGCGGCGGTGATCAGGAAGAGCATCCGGGCCTACTCGGCCCACTCGGCGATGGACTCGAAGCTCGCCGTCCCGAAGGTCACGGCCTGCTCCATCATCCAGCCGCCCAGCAGCAGCAGCACCAGGAACACGGACAGGATCTTCGGCACGAAGACCAGGGTCATCTCCTGGATCTGGGTCATGGCCTGGAAGAGGCTGATGAGCGTGCCCACCAGCAGGGCGGCGATCATCACGGGCCCGCCCAACATCAGGGTGGTGACGATGGACTGCTGGCCCCAGAACAGTGCTTCTTCGACGGTCATTTTAGAACCCGAAGCCTGCGGTCATGGATCGGATGAGCAGGTTCCAGCCGTCCATCAGCACGAAGAGCAGCAGCTTGAAGGGCAGGGAGATGATCACCGGCGGCAGCATCATCATGCCCATGCCCAGCAACAGGCTGGCGATGACCATGTCGATGACCAGGAAGGGCAGGTAGACCTTGATGGCGATGACGAAGGAGGTCTTGAGCTCGGACAGCACGAAGGCGCTCACCACCGCGGGGGTGGGGATCTCCTCGAGGGTCGGGGGCTCCTGGATCTTGCCGATGCTCAGCACGGCCGCCAGGTCGTCGCCGCGGGTGTTGTGGAGCATGAAGGTCCGCATGGGCAGCAGGCCCTTCTGGATGGCCTCCACCGGCTGCATCTCCCCCGCCAGGAAGGGCTCGACCGCGTCGGTGTTCACCTGCTCGAGGGTGGGCTGCATGATGAGCATGGAGAGGAACAGGGACAGGCCGATGAGCACCTGATTGGGCGGGGCCTGCTGCAGGCCAAGGGCCTGGCGCAGCAGCGCGAAGACGATCACGAAGCGGGTGAACGGGGTCATGATGAGCAGGACCGCCGGCACGAAGGTCATGGCCGTCAGGATCAGCACCAGCCGCAGGGCGGCGGAGACGGGCATCTCCTCGGTGCCCTGGATCAGCGCGACGGCGCCTTGTCCCAGTACGTCCGGGCCTGCATCGAGGGCACCTTGGGCCATGGCCAGGCCGGGCAGGGCCGCCACGGCGAGCAGCAGGGACCAGCCCAGCAGGCTGCGGACGGCGGCGTTCATGGGGCCACCTGGCGGCGCAGGTAGCGGGCGAGCTCGACTACGCCGTTGCCCTTGGGGCTGGCGGTGGGCGTCGCCTCCGTGTCGTCGCGCTCGTTGAGCACCTCGGCCACCAGATCGTGGACCTCCTGAGGGGTGCGGCCGCGGGGCGCAGGGGTCGGCGCGGCCTCGACGGCTGGCTCATCGTCCAGGATCATGGCGTCGTAGGGGGTGCGACGCAGGGGTGGCTGCTGCGAAGGCCGCAGGGGCTTGACGGTGTGTACGACGGGTCGGATGCGCTTTCCCCGAGTGGGCTCGGGAGCCTGACGACCACCGCCGGAGAGCAGGGCCTCGAAGGCGGCGCGGCTGGAGGGGCGGACGCCGGCGCGGGCCAGGGGATCCGCGGCAGTGGCCTGCTGGTGCTGGAGCGGGCCCCAGCTCTCGTCGGCCTCGTCGGCCTCGTCGTCCATGTGGGCGTCGATGTTCCACTCGTCTTGGCTCGATGCAGCCACGGTGGGGATCACCCGCCCAGGCTGGGGCGTGACGCTGGGCGCGGTGGTGGTGCAGGGTTCCGGCAGTTCGGGCAGCCCGTGCCAGCCGGTCTCGGAGTCCCAGGCCACGTCCATCACCAGCTCGGGAGCGTCCTCGTCTCCCAGCATGCTGTCCAGTTGTTCGAGAAACGAGGGAGCGGCGGTCGGCGGGGGCTTGGTCTCTTCGGCTGCAGCGGGCGGCGCGGCAGCGCGGGGCGCAGCTCGGGAGACGGGTGCAGCGGGCCTGGGCGCCTCGGTGACGACATCGTCGGGGGGCTCGTTCCAGACGGGCACCTTGGGGGGGGGGACCCGACCCAGGCCCACGCCTTCACTCAGCGCGTGGTCGTCGTCGATGATGTCGGCGTCCAGTGAGACGGCTTCGTCAAGCACCGCGGCGAAGGCGGACACACCCGTGTGGCCTGGGCTGGGCGTCGAGGCCGTGTCCGGGGCGCTCCCCAGGCTCGCCAGCTCGGCCTGCGGGCTGTCGGACTCACTGCCCAGGTCGGCGACCAGGGAGGGAGTCCCTTCGCCCGTGCTCACCAGGAGGCGGCGCATGCGGCCATCCTCGCCGACGACGCGGATCACCGTCAGGCGGGCACGGGTGCCCATGCGGGTGTGCCCGAGGACCTCTACCTGGCCTTGATCCGGGGTGGCTCCACGCTGGCGCTTGCGTGCGTAGTAGAGCCCGCCAAGGCCGGCCAGGCCCAGGATCCAGAGCCAAGGAGGCAGCCGCGGCAGGCCCTCGCTCTCCGCCGCATCAGGCTCGCCGGGATCGTCCTGCTGGGCGAACAGGCGATCGTAGAGAGGGTCGCCGGAGCCGGTGCTGGCGGCCTCGGTCGTGTCCACGTCCGTGGTGGTCTCGTCGATGGGCGTGTCGGCGGCGTCCGCAGTAGCCTCGGAGCTCTGGTCGCCCTCGAGCACCTCGAGCGCGGGCTCGGTGGCGCCCAGCACCGTGGCGATCATCAGCATGGCGGCGGCGGTGGGCATGCGCGCTCCTCTCCCTATTCCTCACCGAGGGCCTGGATGTCCGGCTCCTCGGTGCTCATGGCGATGATCCGGACGACCAGGGCGTCCTGGGCCATCTGCAGCTCGCCCCTGGCGAAGCTGCGCCCGCGAACACTCAGGGTCACGGGCTGCTCGGCGGCGTGGGCGATGGGGATGATGTCATGCACCCGCAGGGTGGCGATGTCGCCAGCGCTCATGCGCACGCGGGTCAGCTCCACTGCCACTTCGACCGGGAGCCGATTGAAGCGCTTGTCGGTGGAGATGGACGGGCTGCCGCTGGACATACGGACCTCTGAAGGCGATGAGCGACCCTCGGGACGCACCCGCTATCGGTCGGTCGGCGACACACTTTAGGGGCCAGCGCGTTTTTTTTTCGTGAGCCGGCGTGACACATGCCGCATGTGTCACCACCCCGAGGCCTGGGGCCTCGGGAGCCGACTCGACAGCGGAGCGCTACTGGACCACGAAGTTGTGGAAGTAGACTTGCTCGACGCGCTGGGGCTCCAGGATGGTGTTGATCCGGGCCATGAGCTCCGTGCGAAGCTCCTCCTTGCCCATGGCGCCCTCGAGGCTGGCGTAGGTGCGATCCGAGGTCCAGCGCAGGATGTCGTCGTGGATGCGCGGGCGAATCTGCTCGATGCGGGCTGCGGTGCTGGGCGTGGCCTCGACCCGCAACCTCATGCGGAGCAGGCGGGCCCCGCCGGGTTCACTCAGGTTGACCACGAAGTCCCCCAGCTCGTGGATGCTCAGGGGCTCTTCACCTTCGGACAGGGCGGTGGGGTCGGGTGCACCCTGGAAGGGTGAACCGGGCGCCATCCCCAAGGATGCCGCCATGCCTGTGCCAAGCCCGCCGATCACGGCCACCAGGGCGATCACGGCGATGGGGAGCTTGGAGGTCAGGGCCACGGGCGACTCCGGGGTTGTGGACTATCTATTGCTGCGTTGGCCTAGGATGCTTCCTGCAGGCGCTGAGCCGGCGGCAGCTGGGCGTTGAGGCGGTCCGCCATGAAGCGCGGATTCTCACCAGCCACGATGGAGAGCAGGCCCTGGGCCACCAGAGTCTTCTCGGCCACCTCGGAGGTGCTGCGACCTCGCAGCTTCTTGGCCACGGGGATGGCGAAGACGTTGGCGATGACGGAACCGTAGAATGTGGTGAGCAGGGCGACGGCCATGGCTGGGCCGATCTTGCTGGGATCTTCGAGGTTCTGCAGCATCTGCACCAGGCCGATGAGGGTGCCGATCATGCCGAAGGCCGGGGCGAGCATGCCCAAGGTGTCGAAGATGTCGGCGCCGTCGGAGTGGCGGTCGGAGATGTTCTCGATCTCGCTGAACAGCACATCCTCGATGGCTTCGGGGGTCTGCCCGTCCACCACCATCTGGATGCCGCGGCGGACGAAGTCGTCCTCGTGGTTTTGGCCGACCTCTTCGAGGGCCAGCACGCCCTCCCGCCGCGCCCGCTTGCTGAGGTCGCGCATGAGCAGCAGGATCTCTTCGGCGCGGGCAGGCTGGGTGGCGAAGGCGTTCTTGGCGACCTTGATCGCGGACTTCATCCGTGAGGCTGGGAATGCGACGAGCATGCCGGCGATGCTCCCGCAGACCACGATGAGGATCGAGGGCACGTCCACGAAGGGCAACAGGGGGCCACCGTAGAGGATGGCCCCGACCATCAGGCCGATGGCGAGTACGATTCCAACAATGGTCGCGATGTCCATAGGGGCCTCGCTGGGTCCAGCATCGCCTGGGGCGGGTGCTACGTCCTGTGGCTGGGTGGGCCGTGAGGAGCGTGAACGGATCGGTCGTTGTGCTTATCGGTACATCGAGCCGTGAGCTGAAGGGAACCGACGTCAGGCGCGCCGGTCCAGCAGCCTGGGCCCTGGATTCTGCGTGGTTGGAGTCTCGGAGGTCTTCGAGCTGTGTTGAGCGTGGCGCCGCAGTGGGCGCCTGCCGCGCGGGGCGTGGTGTTCGGGTTGGTCCCTCTTCGGCGCCGCGTCTACGTCGCGCTCCTGCACGTCGTAGTCTTCCAGCTGGTAGCCGTCGTCCTGCAGCGAGGCGCGAATGGGGGCCTCAGCCTCCTTCACCGCTGCCATCAGGCCTGTGGGGACATCGACCTTCACGGTCACGTCTCGCTCGTCGCGGCCCACTGATACATGGATCTCTCCTTCGGGGTCCTGGATGACCAGGCGGAGCTCGTCGGGCATGGCGACAGGGGCCAGCGGCGTCTGGGCGCGGCTGGCGTCCGCCAGCTGGGAGAGCAGGCTGGGGGCCACTGCGGGCGCTTGAGCTCGAGCCACTCCACGGCTGGCGACGGCGTCGAACTCCCAGGTGAAGAGCATGGACTCGGGCGTGGTGCTCATGCTCGGCGCTGGGGCGGACGCTCGCTGACCGGGGCTTGCGCTGGCGCGGGCGGCGCGCTGGTGGTGGGGCTCGGTGCTGGGAGGCTGGGCTGGATCTGCGCTGGCCTCGACCTCGGCGCCCGGGGTAGGCAGCGCCGGCGCAGCCGCCGCCGCACCTGGCGTCGTGGCGCCGAGTGGCGGCGGGGCACCTGGCCGGGCGGCTTGATCGTTCGCTCCGCTCTGGACCATGAACGCTGACCCGGGAGCCTGCGGAGCCGAGGCCTGCGCGGGCCGGGCCGGGCCTGCGTGCTGCCCGGGCGCATCGGCGACGGGGGGCGGGGCAGGAGGGAGAGAGCGGGTCGGCTCGGTCGATCCGGCGGGAGGCACGTCCCGATCGAGTGCCGTGGTCGGTGCGGCCGGCGCTGTCTGTGCGGTCGGCGCTGTCTGTGCGGTCGGTGCTGTCGGCGCTGTCTGTGCG
>CALDOK010000101.1 GCA_937912125.1 uncultured Pseudomonadota bacterium | reverse complement strand
GACGCGGACACCGACACCGACACCGACACCGACGCCGACGCCGACGCCGACACGGATGCCGACACCGACTGCGTGGACCACAGCACCATCGTGGCCGCCTGCCTGGACGAGGTGGTCTACGTCGACGGCGGGGGCTCGTACTACAGCGGCATCGACGGGGACTCCCAGTACCTGGCCTCGGACCTGCACCAGCTGATCGATGACCACGACCAGATCGGCTACGACAGCCTGTGGGCCGCCTTCGAGCGCACCGACCGCCGCAGCGACGGCAAGGTCTGGGACATCTACTCGGACACCCCCGACGCCACCCCACCCTACAGCTTCGACTTCGACGACGATCAGTGCGGCCAGTACAGCGACGAGGGCGACTGCTTCAACCGCGAGCACAGCTTTCCGGCCAGCTGGTTTGGCGAAGGCTCGCCCATGAAGAGCGACCTGCACCAGGTCTTCCCGGTGGATGGCTACATCAACGGCATCCGCGGCAGCTACCCCTACGGCGACGTGGGCTACGCCAACTACGACGCCGCCAACGGCTCCATGCGCGGCAACAGCGAGCTGTGCAGCTACACCGGCCGAGTCTTCGAGCCCATCGACGCCTACAAGGGCGACGTGGCCCGGGCCCAGCTCTACATGAGCATCCGCTACCGGGGCGAAGACGGCGACTGGTCCTCCAGCGTGGCCACCGACGGCGCCACCCTCGAGGACTGGTACCTCGAGACCATGCTGGCCTGGCACCTGCTCGACCCTGTCAGCGAGAAAGAGCAGGATCGCAACGAGGCCATCGAGGACACCCAGGGCAACCGCAACCCCTTCGTGGACCACCCCGAGTACGCCTGCGGGATCTGGGTGGACTGAGCGGACCGACGGGCGCCAGCCCTACCACACCGCCGAAGGCCCGATGTCCACCACCACCACACGATCGTAGAAGCGGCGGTCGGACAGCATCATCACCCCGATGTTGATCTGGAACCAGCCCGGGGTCTTGTAGCGGGCGGCCACGCCCGTGACGTAGCCCAGGCCGTCGTCGAAGGTGAAGGCGGCCTCGCCGCGGGAGTTGCGATCCACCATCGCCGGGCCGGCGGTGAGCTCGAGCTGCCACTCTTGATCGGCGAACAGGTCGATGGTGGGGGCCACAAAGGCAGCCGCCAGGTTGCGCTCGGCACCGAAGACGGGCGACGGCCCGGTGGCGTAGCCCATGCGCAGGCCCAGCATGTCCACCGCCCCGTCGTCGTGTTCCCAGCCCGCCCGCAGGGCCAGGCCCCACAGGCCGATCAGGTCCACGCCCAGGTCCCAGCGGTGCCGCGGGCGGACCACGAGCTCGGCATGGGCAGGGACAGGCACGACCAGGGCCAGCACACCCGACAGCAGCAGGGCGCGGAGGCCGCTGCTACTCACCCAGCTCCAACTTCGTGAGCAGCAGGAAGGGGGCATCGGGGTCGCTCCGGAGCTCGAGCACGACGGACTTGCCACGCAGATCGAGGCTCGACCCCATATCGCGCTCGAAGGGCCCGTCGTCGAAGCTGCGCACTGGCACGCTCTCAGCCAAGACTTCCTGCTCGCCCACCAGCAGCCGGATGTGGACCTGTGCGTCCTGGCGTTCACCGGCCATGGCGAGGCCCTCGAGGCGCAGGAACCGGGCCCCGTCGCGCAGCTCGCGCTTGCGGAGACCGGGCAGAGGGAGCCGAGCATGGTCGCCCGGGTAGACCCACCACAGCTGCTTGTGCTGCCGCTCGGGCTGAAGCACGAGCTCGTAGTGGCGCCCGTTGCCGAGGGGATCACTGCCGTCGCTGGAGGTGAAGGTGAACTCGCCCGTTCGATGACAGCTGTTCCCGGGTTCCCCCTGGTAGGCCTCGGCGCAGTACAAGCCTGGCCGCTCGTAGACCTGTCCGTCCTCGCTCAGGCGCAGGGGGGTGCAGCGACCACAGGCGGTCCGGGCGCCGATGGCGGCCGAGGACAGATCGTCCAGGCTGGGCTCGACGCTCTTCACCGCGCCATGGTTGTACGCGGGCTCGAGGCTGAGGGGGAAGCGAGGCGGATCGCCCTGGACGGTGGCCACGCTCTGGTCGGCCCAGGTCATGAAGCTGACCACCACCGGCTCCATCGCCTCCTCGCTGCCCACCAGATCCACCGTCTCTCCGCCCGAGCGCACCGCGAGCCAGCGCACGGCAAGCCAGGGACCGTCCGCCGCCGAGGCCACGGAGATGCTCCAGGGCCCCAGAGGCGTGGGGGCCACGACCGTTCCTCGAAGCAAGCGCGCCCCCTGAGGCTCGAGGTCCACCGGCAGGCCCGCTGCCGTGACCGAGGCGCCGGCGGCAGCACCGATCAGGGGCTCGAGCCCCACCACCACCTCGAGATCGCCCTGGGGGCCCGGCCAGCCCGTGAAGTCCAGAACCAGCTGGGTGCCAGGGTAGACGAACCATCCCTCGGACTTGCCGAAGCGCACGGGCAGCTGGTCGGTGACGGTCAGGTGGTAGCTGCGCTGCTCACGCGGGGGATCTGCGTGGGCGCCAGGCGAGAGGTACAGCAGGCCCGCCTGAGGAACGTAGGCGCCGTGGCAGGGCCCCTCGAGCTTGCCGGGCCAGCTCAGGTGCTCCATGGGGACACCGTCCTCGAGCACCACCAGAGGCGATACGTTGCCGATCCGGGCGGCCGACAGCGCTGAGTCGCCCAGGGCCGTCCACTCCACCACGCGGGCCACGTGCCGACAGGGCTGTCCCTCTGGATCGGGGAGCAGCTCGAGGGGCCCCAGGTCTGGGATCTGACCCGTCAGCCTGATGCTATAGTCCAGCGCCAGGGGAACGCGGTTGGGGGCGAAGGGACCATCCTCCATCACTCCGCGCTCACGGAGCGCGGCGGCCAGCTCTGCGGTGAAGCGGGCCCGGCCCGCGGCGCTGAGGTGGGAGCCATCCTGGAACATGTACGCCGGGTAGCCCAGGCCGTGCATGTCGATGTACGCCGCGCCCCGTTCGTTGAGCAGGCGCACCAGCTCGGCCTCCGCCGCGGGCTCCAGCGCCACACCGGCCTCGACCTCGGGCAGGTTGGCCATCCACACGAAGACCATCTTCGACCCGTGCTCCTCGGCCAGATCCAGCAGATCGGGGACGAAGGAGCCCGCGACGGCAGAGCCGTCCGACCGCGCCACGGCCTGCTGGCTGTGCTCCACCACCGGGATCACCCTCCGATGCAGCGACATGTCCACCGCGCCTTCGGCCTGGAACACACGCTCGAGGGCGGGCGCCGCTGCGGCCTGACCCCGCTCGAGCAGGCCCAGCTGTGCGTCGCCATGGAACAACCCGACCGAGGCGTCCCGAATCCACGCCGCCCACAGCTCCTGGAAGCGACCGCGCTGATCCCGCAGCCGCTGTATCCAGGGGTTGGGCGTCTGCTGCCCGAAGACCTTCTGGTAGACCACAGGCTCGTACTCGCCCACGTGGTTGGCCAGCGACCTGCGGTTCAGGTCCGTGCTGAGCCCTGGCTGGACCAGGACCAGGGGCGTCATGCAGACGATCACCGCGTGGGGCTGGTGGCCCTGTCCGAAGACCCGGTTCTTCAGGAACAGGTACCAGTTGGCCGGCCAGGTGCCCGACTCCCACAGGTTGGTCACCACCACCGGCCGGTCGGCCAGGCCAGCGCCCAGCTTCTCCGGATCGATGCTCGCGGCCACCATGGAGTTGCCCACCACCACCACCTCGGGCTGGGCGGCGTCCAGCAGCGCGTGCATCTTCAGGGCCGGCTCGGGCAGCTCCTCGTCCCTGGACGCCAGCAGCAGCGACAGCCCCACCGCCAGCACCAGGGCGGGCAGCACCACCGCCAGAGCGCCGGCCACGAGCCGGACGGCGGAGGAAGCGGGTTGGGGCTGGGAGGCTCGAGGCATGGATCAGAATTGGAAGTAGATGAAGTCTGCGGCGCCATCGCGCACGAAAGCCATGACGATGACCAGCAGCACCGCCCAGACGGTGGTCTGGGCCGGCAGCAGCCAAGGCGTACCCTCGAGCCGGGGCAACACCACGCGCTCGAGCACCAGCGCCAGGACCAAGGGCACGGCACCCACCACCACCACGCCGAGCATCACCAGCGCAGCGATCCACTGATCCGCCGTGCCCCCGAAGGGGTTGAGGGTCCAGTAGTGCAGCAGGCGGTCGAGATGAGTCTCGCGGAAGATCATCCAGCCCAGCACCGAGAAGCAGAACATCAGGGGAACGGCCAGAGTGCGGCCCACCGGGCCCTTGCGGAAGCTGGCCGGGATGCGCCGGGCCACGAAGCGGTAGCCGGTGATCAGCAGCGCGTGGAAGGCGCCCCACAGCACGAAGGTCCAGGCAGCACCGTGCCACAGCCCCGACAGCAGCATGGCCCCGGCGGTGGCCTGGAAGGTGGCCCAGCCCCCGCCGCGGGAGCCGCCCAGCGGAATGTACAGGTAGTCGCGAATCCAGCTGGAGAAGGTGATGTGCCAGCGCTTCCAGAAGTCCGATGGGTTTCGCGCCAGGTATGGGTGATCGAAGTTCAGCGACAGCTCGAAGCCCAGCATGCGCGCGGTGCCTCGGGCGATGTCGGTGTAGCCCGAGAAGTCCGCCAGGATCTGCACCGTGAAGCCCAGGGTGGCCGCCCAGATCATGGCCCCCGAGGGATCGGAGTGGATGAAGATCTTGTCGACGTAGGGCGCGATCCAGTCGGCGATGCAGGCCTTCTTGAACCCGCCCCACAGCGCCAGGCCCAGCCCAGAACGGAACCGATCCAGATCGAACTCCCGCCGACGCTCCATCTGGGGCAGCAGGTTGCTGGCCCGCTCCACCGGCCCAGCCACCAGCTGCGGGAAGAAGCTCAAGAACGCGATGTAGTCCAGGAAGTTCTTGCGCGGCTCGAGCTCACCCCGGTACACGTCGATGGTGTAGCTCATGGTCTGGAAGGTGTAGAAGCTGATGCCCACGGGCAGGAAGATGCCCAGGGTGTGGACGCTCGTCTCCATGCCCAGCGCCGTGAAGATTCGGACGAAGTTGTCGAGGAAGAAGTCGCAGTACTTGAAGTAGCCCAGGATCGACAGGTCACCGATCAGGCTCATGGCCAGGAACAGCTTGCGACGCCCGGGCCAGCGCGCCATGCAGCGACCCATGGTGTAGTCCAGGGTGGCCGAGCTGTAGAGCAGGATCAGGAACCAGGGGTGGACCCAGCCGTAGAAGGTCGCGCTGGCCGCCACCAGCAGCACGTTCTGGAACGACCTGTGGCGCACCGTCCAGTAGACGGCGAACACGATCAGGAAGAGCCAGACGAACTCGATCTGGAGAAAGGTCATGGTGTCCCGTCGGACAGAAACCCAGCGGCGCGGGAGGGATGGGAGCCCCAGCTAACCCACGAGTGGGACGACGAGGAGGAAAGGATCCTGGCCGAGATCCAATGGAAAGTCCCCCCGAGCGATGGTCTCGGGGGGACAAGCTTTGAACAAACACAAGGCGGTGGTGCTCCCCTGGTGTTGTTGGGAGAGTATTGATTATTTGCGCTTCACGCAAGCCCGAATACGTCGAAAGTGGGCAAAGTCCCGTCGGGGACGAAACCAGGGAGCACCCCCGGGACCCCTGACGAGCGCAGCAGCAGGCATGCCTACTCGGCCCACTCCAGGCTCTGCACCCGCGCGCCGCCGATGCCCGCGGGGGCTGCGCCACCCTCGCTCAGATCGATGTGGAAGGCCTCGCGGGCCCCCGCACCGAGGGCGCGACGGCCGGGGCCCGGGATCACCTCCACCAGCCTGGACGCCAGGGCCCGCCCGTCGGCATCCCGCACCTGCACGTCCAGCACGGCGCGGTTGAGCACCCGGTCCGACCCGTTGACCAGCTCGCCCCTCAGGGCCCCGCCCTCGTAGAACAGCCCCCGCAGCTCCACCTGGTCGTCGGGGCTGGCCAGCCGCTTGCGGTACAGCTCCTCGAGCTCGGCCGTGGGGGCGTCCACCAGGATGCCAGTGGGCAGCGCGGTGCCAGCGATCTCGTAGAATGCCTGCCGGGCGGTCGATTGCGCCGAGCCCTCCCAGCGCAGGGCCATGAGCGCCGCGGTGCCGTCGCCCAGAGGCATGGCCGCCCAGGTCATCTGCTGCAGCGCCAGCTTGCGCAGGCGGGTGGTGTGGATGACGGCACCCTCGCGCCCACCCAGGCCGGTGAAGGACTCGGCGGTGGTCTCGGCACCGACCTTCTTGTCCTCGAGGTAGGCCCGCAGGTCCATGCTCAGGGAGCCTTCGCCCATGGGGATGACGCCCAGAAGCTCCACAGCGCAGCCCTGGGGATCGGCCTCGAGGGCGAGCTCGTGCTCGCCGGCTGCGTACCAGCTGGAGTCGAAGCGCAGCTGGTAGGCGTCGGCAGGCGCGGAGATGAGACCGGCATGGGCTGCCAACACGGTGAGCAGAGCGGCACAGGCGAGCATGGGTTCTCCCTGGTGCAGGCAGCAAAACCCACGCTATCCCGAGTTCACTCCCCGGCCACCAGCGCGCTGGGGAAGCGGGCCAGGAATGCGATGGCGTGGCGCAGCTCGCGGGTGTCCATGCACTCACCGATCTTGTGGGTGTTCTGCTCCATGCCCGGACCCAGCCCCAGCATGGCGGGGTGCTTCACGGCGCCACTGACCACCCACTGCTTGGCCGGAGTGACCGGGATGCTGGTGTCGTCCTTGGGCACGGGGAAGCCCACGCCGTCGGTGCTGAAGATCCAGCGGGCCACCCGGGGCTCACGGCGCAGGTTGCCGCCGGTCTGGTCGGCGTCCTCGGCGATGTTCGGCGTGATGACGTCGCGGTAGGCCTTCACCGCCGCCTGGATGGCCGGGTGCTCTTCAGGGGTGACCCAGCCGGGGTACACGGCCGCGTTGTCGGGGCGGTAGCCGGTCCAGGTGGGGTTGGTGTAGCGGGGGATGTGCACCGTGACGTCGAGCCCGGCGGCGCGGGCCGCGGCAACGGCGGGCAGAGCCTCGATGTCGGCCACGCTCTGCTCCGGGGTCTCGCCCACGGTGAGGCGACGGTCGAAGCGCACCACCAAGCGGTCGGGCACAGCGCAGTCCGAGGGGGTGTCCAGGTGGGCCATCGAAGCCGTGCGGGTGCCGTGGCCCAGGAACGCGTGGTCCAGGAAGCCGTCGCGACGGTCGTAGGCGTCGGCAGCCTCGGCTACGATGCGCCCGCCCCACTCCAGGGGGTTCAGGCCTTCCCAGGGCATGGAGCCGTGGCAACTGCGGCCCACCACCTCGAGCTCGATCTGCATGCGGCCCCGCTGGCCACGGTAGATGCCCAGCGCACCCAGGTGAGCGCAGCCGGTGCCCTCGGTGAGGATCACCACATCGGGGATGATCTCGGGGGCGGCGCCGGGGAACACGTCCCGGACCAGGTACATGGGGCCGCCGCCGTCGTTGTCCTCTTCGGCAGCCGAGGCGTAAGAGCGAATGATCACGCCCTTTAGAGCCCCCTCGTCGGCCAGCTCGAGCAGGATCTTGGCAGCCACCACCTGGGCCACCACCCCGCCGAGCTGGTCGGCCGAACCGCGGCCCCAGAGTAAGTGCCCGCGATCCGCCTCGGGCGGCAACCAACCCAGCTGCTCCTCGAGGAAGGCCACGTCGACCTTGTCGGCGTCCACAAGCCCGTCGTATGCGTCGATGCCGCCGCCGATCTTGGCCCGCCACTGGTCGCGCAGAGCCGCCACGGTGTCGGAGTGGCCGTCCCAGTAGATGACCTTCTTCTCGGCGCGGGGGATGCCGTCGTTGGGATCTTCGACGGTCCACACAAGGTTGCCGAAAGCGTCCACCCACACGTCCTGCGGGCTGCGCACGGCGCCGCAGCCGATGATGGCCATGCGCAGGCCCTGCAGGCGGGGGCCCTCGTGGTTGCTCAAGCCGCAGGCGGGGTCGCCGCCTTCCTCGACCGGGCGGTCCACGAAGTCGGAGGGCACGCGGATGGCCTCGGCCAGGATCTCGCGGGCCAGGGGGAGGTACTCGGCGGCCAGGGCGGCGATGCGGTGCTCGAGACAGGTCATGGTGGGCTCTCGGTGGGGTGGGTCGGCCCCCGCATCTATACGGTCGCGCACGAGCGCGCCCGGCTCCACCAGCCCAGACCAGGACGCAGGACAGTCCGTGCCATTGTGGCTACGGGACCGCGACAACCTCCACCGGGAGATCCCATCCATGTGCGCTGCGCTTCCACCACCGCCTGCTCCCGACGAAGAGCTGGTCCACGTCGAGACCTCAGCGGGCCGCGTCGGCCCCTTGAGCCCCAACCAGCTGAAGTTTCAGCTCGCCATGGGCAAGCTCGGCGACAACGATCGGTTCTGGATCGCGGGCATGGAGGACTGGCTACGCCTTGGCGACCACAAGGCCTGGCTACGGGGAGAAGCGGTGCCCGCACCGGCGCAGGCCGCTCCAGCTCCAGCTCCAACAACTCCGGCGCCAGCACCTCCCGCCCCACCCCCACAGGCGCTCCCCGACATCGTGCCCCCACCCGACCCCCTGGCCGCCGCCGCCGCCATGGCCAACGACGACCCGGTGGTGATGGGCAGCGTGGGTGACTTCAGCGCCCACGTGGAGCCCGGCAGCGCCGAGGACAACCGCCTGGACGGCATCTTCGGTGGCTTGGTGACCGCCTCCTGGGACTACTACGAGGCCCTCGCCTTCGCGGGCCACATCGACGAGGTCTTCCTGGGCGCCATCATCACCAGCACCCTGGACTCCGGCTGCGCGCTCATCGACATCTCGAGCGACGGCACCCACCACTACCTGCGCTTCGAGGATCTCGAGGATCAGAGCCGCATCGTCGTCCGCATGACCCACCTCACCCCCAGCCTGGCCCAGGCCCGTGTGCTGGGACAGCGGGCCAGCGTGGTGATGGGCTACGGCGAGCGGGTGGGGAACTTCCAGCAGATCTGGAAGGCCCTCAAGGCCGAGTACAAGTCCGGCCTGGTGGCCTCGCCCGAGCCGGGCACCATCACCGTCGATGGCGACCTGAGCTCCGGCTACGTCTACGTGCAGGTGGACCTGTTCCTCTCCATCGACGACTACGTCGGCGACGACTACCGCATCGACTACACGAAGCTGCAGGACCACCTCGCGGCCACCCACAACGCCCTGCGCAAGTACCTGCGCGGCCGCTTCTGCTAAGGGGGGCGCGATCATGTTCAAGCTGCTCAATCAGTTCAACCACAAGGCCGAAATCCGCGAGTCCCAGGACGAGATGCTCGTGGGCGAGATCGTGCGGGCCATGGCCCGCCAGGGTCACCCCGCCGTGGCGTTCAGGGCCCACAGCGACCGCCAGGCCATGCGCTTCAAGACCATCCGAGATCCCGTGCTGCACAGCGTGTGGATCACACTGGATCGCAAGACCGGCACCGGCGCCCTGTCCCAGGCGGTGCTGGGCTCCAAGGCCACCCTGCGGATCATGGCGGAGGTCAAGAACCGCATGACCGACCCCGACGACGTGCTGAAGATGTACCAGACCGATCTGGCCAACATGTTCAAGATGCCGGCGCTGGGCGGCATCAAGCTCAACCACGAGCTCAACAGCGTCTACGCCACCATGACCTCTGTGATCGAGATCCAGCGATACGTCATGAAGGGTCAGCCGGGGGTGGACGCCCTGGTGTTGCTGCTGGACGCCTCCATCGACAAGCTGCGGGACAAGCTGGCGCCCTTCAAGAAGGCATAGGTCGCAGGGCGACCTAAGCCTGACGGCGATCGTGCGGACGGATGCGCCGCAGCACATCGCCGAGGTGGTGAAACCGCCGGCAAGTCACCACCCTGCGCCGCAGGGTCCGGGGTTACCGGCGTCGATGGCCGCGAAACCGCCGGCAAGTCACCACCCTGCGCCGCAGGGTCCGGGGTTACCGGCGTCGATGGCCGCGAAACCGCCGGCAAGTCACCACCCTGCGCCGCAGGGTCCGGGGTTACCGGCGTCGATGGCCGCGAAACCGCCGGCAAGTCACCACCCTGCGCCGCAGGGTCCGGGGTTACCGGCGTCGATGGCCGCGAAACCG